>NZ_KE340326.1:306703-451230 GCF_000413435.1 Campylobacter ureolyticus ACS-301-V-Sch3b
ATAGAAGTTATGTCTTTAAGTTCTTGATTTAGACTATAGTTAATGTTTCCATTTCCATCATCAGCTACAGTTAAATTTTTTCCTGCAGCGAAATTATAAGTTGTTCCGTTAAGTCCTGTAAGATCAACACCTACTTCAAATGTTTGTTTGCCATTTACTACACCCTTATCAGCAACTCTAATTTTGCTTCCTGTTTCCGCTTTTACATCTACAGATTTTTGAGCTAAATCTTGAATGTTAGCATCACTTACATCTAAAGCTTTTCTCCAATTATCTTTATTGAAATTTGGATTTAATTCATTTAAAGTATTATCTTTAAATAGATTTGTTCCATCAAGATTAGCTTTACCACTTAAGCCGGCTTTTAATTGAGCGACATTGACTGCATCGGTGTTGGCTGTTCCTGCTGCGACATTTGTGATTTGGCGAGTAAAAGGCTCTACTACTGTCTTTCCATCTTCATCAAGTCCTTTTATTTTAGAACCAACAGAAATAGCACCTTTTGTCCTTTCTGCAGTTCCTGCAACTTCAGCATTATCACCTAAATAAACATCTTGTGTTTTGGCAGCAAGGGCCTTTGTAGTTGCTTGTGAGTATGAGCCAAGGGCTACAGCATCTGCAACCTCCTCGGTTTTTTCATTTTTTATTCTATCATAGCCTATACCGCTTCCAAAACCAATGGCAACACCGTTTTTTGAATTTACAACTATGCCACTACCCAAAGCTATTGAGTTTACTCCATTTGCTGAAGTTGCTGTATAGTATGTACGCTTAGATGGTTTATCGTAGCCGTAATCATAAGCTGAACCTATAGCTATAGCACGATTTGCACCAACTCTTGTGCCAGTTCCTATAGTAATGGCATCATTTATAGCATTAGGATTAGTATTTACCTTATCAAGATCGTGAACATATTGATTTCCGATAGCTATATTTCTATTACCTTGAGTGCGTAGTTTTTTATTACTATAGTCTTCACCATCTTTTAAATTTCTAGAACCATCTCCTAAGAAAATATTTTGAGAGCCAACATGTTGGAAGCCTGCATCTGAGCCAAAATAAAGATTTCCATCTCCTTTTGAGCCAGTTCCTGCATCTTGTCCGATATATACAGCTCCCCAATTTTGCTCATTACTTTGAAGGTCTAGTATATCTGAATTTTTTCCAGCGTTTCTACCTATAAAGATAGATCCATTGCCATTTCTATCTTTGGTGTTACCAGCACTTTCGCCGATAGCTACTACATTTTGAGATTTCGCTTTAGCATTTTGTCCTATGGCTATAGCATTTTCGCCTATGGCACCTTTAGAGTCATAGTTTGAGCCGATGCCTTTTTCAGATGAGTTTATGCTTACATAAGGGATTTTTTCTAATTTTTCGTTTAGTTGTCCTAAATTTACAGCTTCATCGTCTTGTAGTGCTTTAGCGACGTTACCAAGGCGAATATTTCCATCTTTGTTATCTCCGACATCTCTACCAGCGGGTATTTTGCCATTTGTTTTATCATCTTCTGTGTATTTTTCTGGTATTGTCTTTTTGCCATCAAGACCAACTAAGCTAAGACGCTTAGCTTGAGTTAAAATAGCGCTACCATCCACTTTTATTCCAAGTCTATCTATTTCATTACCAGTAAAACCAGAAGTTCTATAGTATCCTTCAGGTCCTATTTTTGGCTTTGCAGTTTTACTTGTTCCTATTAAAGTCCCAGCTGTCCCTTCTCGAATTAATTCACTCCAAGCAACATAATTTAAACTACCATCTGACTCTTTTATAGCTGGATATAGCCTATCTCCGCCAACTTGATTATGGACATACCATTTTTTTTCTTTTTCGTCATAAATAACTGATTCTCTATTGCCTTGAACAGATAATCCGGGCTTACCTGTTCCGGTTGTTCTGCCTCTCTTATCCCAAAGCTCATAGAAAGTTAATCCTCGCCATTTTCCATTTTCTTTTTTTACTTCAAAAAAAACAGGATTTTCTTTTATGTTGGTACTTGTTAATTTATTAAATGTTCCCGTTGGAACTACAAAATGCGAATCTCCAACAGTCATAACACCATACTCATCTGCTGTATCAAGTATCGATTTATCAAGCTTGCCTTTAAATCCGATACTTCCATCAGGATTTAGAACTTTTTCCATTCTATAACCATCATTTTCAGTATAAACTACAGTGCCGTTATTTTGAATTTTTGCTATGTCTTTTTCGTCTGCGGCTCTTAAATCACCTACAAACACTCCGCAAAATAGAGTTGCTGCAAATAGTCCCTTTAGTAAAAAGCCGTTATTTAAAACAACTGAATTTCTTAAATCAAAAAAGTTTTTTAAAACTTCAACTTTAGTTTTTGCTGATACTGTGCCACTTCCCTTACTCGAGCTCACACATGAAGCATTTTCAGCGATAGCTACCCATCCAATGCCATCTTTATAGACATGTCTATAAGCTTTGTTCATATCCTATCCTTTTTGTATGAATTTCTTGCCATTTTACCAAAAAATTCTTGTTATATAGCTTAAATATAAATAAATTTATAGAATTTATGTAATGATATTTTTAACTAAAATTAAGAAATAGTGTGGCATTTAAAATAAAAGTGGTATTAAGCTAAATTTGATATAATTTTGGCTTAATAAAAAAGGTGAATTATGAAAAAAATAGTTTTGATTTTCGTGATGATTTTATCTGCTTTTGGAAATATACTAAATGAAGCTGATAAGGCGTATGCTAAAAAAGAGTATAAAACTGCGATTAAGCTTTTGCAAAATGCGTGTGATAAAAATATGGCAGTTGGGTGCCATAACTTAGCTTTAATGTATCTAAATGGCAATGGAGTGGAGATAAACTTAGAAAAAAGTGCTTTGTTTTTTCAAAAAGCTTGTGATAAAAAAATAGCCCAAAGTTGTCAAAATTTAGGACTTTTATATGAAAAAGGGCTTGGAGTAGAACAAAACTACTTTAAAGCACTTGAAATGTATAAAAAATCTTGCAATGATAAAAAATTAGTTGGGTGTGAGAATTTGGCTTATATGTATGAAAATGGTCTTGGAGTAAGACAGGACTTTAAAAAAGCTAATGAAATTTATACAAAAATGTGTGATAAAAACAACTCAAAAGGGTGTTATAGACTATATGAAATTTATATGGAAGCAAAATTTATCGAAAAAGATACTAATAAAGCAATAGAGTTTTTAAAAAAATCTTGCCTTGGTGGAAAAAGTGATGCTTGTAGAGAAATGGGCGTTATATATACAGAAGGCGTTTTTATAAAACAAAATTTCGCAGAAGCAAAGGAGTATTTTGGAAAAGCGTGTGACTTAGAAGATATGAAAGGTTGTGAGAGTTATAAGCTACTAAATGAAAGTGGGTTTTAATAAAAACTTTTAAATGTTTTATTAAAACAGCGTTAAACCACTTTCAAATATTTATTTTGTAAATTTAGTAAAAAATATTTTTACTCTTCATCATCTTTATTTTTTTCTTTTTTAATTGCTTTTAATGTTTGGATGATGTTTCCATCCATTTTTAAAACTTCATAGATGAAATTTTCATCTTCTGCTTTATCACCTGCTTTTGGAAGTCTTCCTATTAGGTTAAAAACATATCCGCCAATTGTAATCTCTTCTATATCATCATCAAAATCAACACCGGTAATTTCTTCAAAATCTTCTATCTCATAAGTTCCAACAAGCTCATAAATTCCATCTTTTATAGATCTAAATTTTACTTCGCTTTCATCGTGCTCATCATTAATATCGCCTAAAACTTCTTCAATGATATCTTCCATTGTGATAAGTCCTGATGTTCCGCCGTACTCATCTATAACTAGGGCTGCGGAAATTCTTTCTTTATTCATCATTGATAGTATTGAGGCGATTGATGAGTTTTCAGGGACTATTAAAATTTTTCTAACTATTTTATTGAAGTCTTTTTTATCGCTTTGTAAAATATCTCTTATATGAATCATCCCCAAAACACTATCTTTACTTCCATCAATATATGGAAATCGTGTGTATTTTGAATCAATGACTTTTTTATAGTTTTCTTCATAGCTTTTTTGAGCGTTCAAGCAAACCATCTGTTTTCGTGGCGTCATAATCTCTTTTGCAACAGTATCACTAAAATCAACTGCGTTTTTAATAATTTGTGTTTCGATAGAATCTAAAACTCCACCTTTTAGACTTTCTGCAACGATTATTTTAATTTCCTCTTCTGAGTGAGCTATCTCATTTTCTCCAGCTGGCATTATGCCAATAAGCTTTAAAATTCCCCTAGCTAAAAAGTCAAATACCGCAATAAATGGCTTAAATATCACCCAAAAAGCATGAAGAGGCTTTGCTATAAAAAGCACTGATTTTTCAGGTGTTGCTATGGCTACCGATTTTGGAACAAGCTCTCCTAAGACAACATGCAAAAGAGTAATAAAAGTAAATGAAATGATAAATGAAACTGAGTGAATCACAGTAGAATTTGCCGCAAAAAGAGAATTCATAGGCTTTTCTATAAGCATAGCAACTGCTGGTTCGCCTATCCAACCAAGTGCGAGTGAGCTTATAGTAATGCCAAGCTGTGTTGCACTAAGATAAGAATCAAGCGAATTTGTTATCTCATAAGCCATTTTGGCATTTTTAACACCGTCTTTGCTAAGCTCTTCAAGTTTGCTTTTTCTTATCTTAACAATAGCAAACTCAGATAGAACAAAAAATGCGTTTAAAAGCACAAATATAAAAGCTAAAATTAACATTAAACTCGAACTGTCCGTGTCCAAAAGTGTTCCTTTAAATTTATAATTAATAAAAGGCGATTATACCAAAATTTAGTAAATCGCTTTTTATTTTTAAATCTTTTTAGAGTTTTCGTAAAGTGGCATTACTTTTTGAGCAATTTTAGTTAAATTTGCTATTCTGTTATCATGTGATGGGTGAGTTGATAAAAACTCTAAAGGTTGTTTTTGGCTTAAACTTTTCATTTTTTTCCACACATTAACAGCGGCATTTGGGTTATAACCAGCTCTTGCCATAAGCTCAGCTCCCATATTGTCAGCTTCTGTTTCTTGCTCTCTTGAAAATGGAAGTGAGATCGCATAAGTTGCTGCCATATTTGCCAAATTTGCTATTTCACTGCTTCCAGTAACTGCGCCAACTGCAAAAATTCCTATATTTTTGGCATAATCACGACTTGCTTTTTCACGACTATGCTCTCTTAAAGCGTGTGACATTTCATGTCCGATAACAGCTGCAAGCTCAGCATCGCTTAATTTAAGCTTTTCGATAATGCCTGTATAAACAGCGATTCTTCCACCTGGCATGCACCAAGCATTTACTGTATCTTCTTTTATAACATTTACTTGCCAATCCCAATTTACAGCATCAGTTCTAAAAACTCCAACTTCTTTTATAAGTCTTTTTGAGATGTTAGTAACTCTTTTTGTTTGGATTGGATCTGTGTTTAAAGTCCTACTAACTTTTGCTTTTTTTAAAGTATTTGTATATGCAAGTGCGGCACCTTGGTCCATTTCTTTTGCACTTACTAAAAGCATTTGTGATCTTGAAACTCCAACTACTCCAGGGTTTGTAGTAGTTGCGCAACCTGTTATTAAAAATAATGTTGCAAAAATCGCGGTTAAAATTTTATTCATCACTATTCCTTTGACTTTAGTTTATTTTCTTCTATTTTTTCTTTTGTGGCTGTATAGGCTCGGTTTGAAATTTCTTTAGTTTCATCACTATTTTTTTCGACCTTTTTACTTTTAAATTTTCCAAAAAACTTTTTTTCTAACTCATCAATATCTTTTTTTAAATTTAAAAGCTTATCGCTTAGTTCAAGATCATATATAAATTTAGAGCTTTTTGCGGTGATTTCTTTTTTTATATCATCAAATTTATTAATGGCAATTTTGCTAAATTCTTTATAATTTTGACTAATTGTGCTATCTTCAAATTTTGATTTTATCTGAGAAATCATATCGCTTGATAGCTTTTTCATCTTAACGATATAGTTATCATACTCTTTTTTTAATATTTCATTAAGAACTTTTTGCGCTGGATCTTGGGTGGTGGCAGCTAAATTTTTTACTAACAAAACAAACTCTTCTTCTAAATTTGAAAGCTCGTTTTCTAAAATTTGTGCTTTTTGACTTAGCTCATCAGGTGCAAATTTAAACTCATTTTGAAATTTTTCCATAGATTTTATAATGCCATCATTTACACCTAAAACTGCACCTTTTAAAAGTTCTTTTGCATAAATTTTACTAATATTTGCAACATTTATAGCTCGTAATATTATCGTTTTTGAAATTTCTAAAATTCTATATTTTTGAAACTCGCCCTCATTTATGCTTTTATAAGTTAGGTTTTTACAAAACTCATACGAGCCTTCAAAAATATCGCTTTTTGACTCAATTATGCTTAAAAATACATTTTCACTTATTTCTTTTATAATGTCTTTTAAATCTATGGCATCGATTAAAGCTTCATTTATGGCTGATAAAATTTCATTTTTATGTGAAATTTCTTTTGATTTAACCTCATCTTCAATGCCTTTTAAATCACTATAAATTTGTTTTCTAAGCTCTTTGCTTTGAAGGCCTATGTTTTTTTTAAGCCTTTCAACTTCGTATAAAAGATCATAAATTTCATCTTCTTGTTTTTTATTAAGAGTTTTTTTAAGAGCATAAATTACACTTTTTACACTTTCTTTGTTTAGTAAATTCTCATCTTTAAGAGCGTTTATAAAGTCAAAAAAAAGCTCGTTTTTATTAATTTCTTTTTTGTTTTTTAAAATTTCACTAACGCTATCACAAACACTGTTATAAATAATCTCATTTAAATTTTTATTTTCTAAATTTTGTTTTAAAACTTCTTTAAATTTTTCCATAATTAACCTTTATAATACAAATTTTGAAATTTTGCTTAATTTTTGAAAAATCTCATCTCTTTCTTGCTTGGAATTTACCATTAAACTAACTTTATAGCTATTTAAATTAGCTGTTTTATTTGATGGTAAAATTTCAATATCAAGTCCTTTTAAAGCCTTTTTGATAATTTTTTCATCGCCATTTAAAATAACCCTATAACTCCATAAAGTTGGATATGAAATTTCAGGGCTTTTTTTAAGATCGCACATACTCGCCACTTTTTCCTCCGCTTTTACTTAAAAGCATAATCTCATCTATAACCATAGCTTTATCAATAGCTTTTACCATATCATATATAGTTAAAAGTCCTACGCTAACGCCGGTTAATGCTTCCATTTCAACGCCTGTTTTTCCAGTTATTTTAACACTAACAAAAAGCTTAAAAGCATTTTTAAGTTCTTTGATATCCACTTTTACCGAACTTATTAAAAGCGGATGACACATAGGTATAAGTTCGCTTGTTTTTTTAGTCCCCATTATAGCAGCTACAACAGCAGTTTGAAGAACGGGCCCTTTTTTAGCGGTATTTTCTTTAATTGCCCTAAAAGCTTCTTCGCTCATTCTTATAATGCCACTTGCTTTTGCTATCCTTAAAGTTTCATTTTTCAAACTTACATCAACCATTTTTGGCTGATTGTTTTCATCTAAATGTGTAAGCATAAATTTCCTTTTTTAAATTAAACGAATTTTAGCTAAATTTGCTAAATAAATAAAATATTTTATGTTTTTGGGGTGAATTATTTTAAAAATTTGAAAGTTTAGGGTGCTTAGAAGCACCCATTTTCTACAAAAAGGAGGTTTTTATCTTGTTGGACAAGGTAATAATACACTTTTGTGATAAATTAGATATTAACTTTTTTTAAATGTAAATTAATAAGATAAAATTAGTCGTATTTAAATTTATGATTTTTTAAAAAAATATGGCGGGTAGAAAGGGATTCGAACCCTTGGTAAGTTGCCCTACACACGCGTTCCAGGCGTGCTCCTTCAACCACTCGGACATCTACCCAAATAAATTTAAAAATTAAAACCTTGATTCTAACATAAATTTTATTTTTATGCTAATTTCAAGGTTTAAAACTTGCCTAATCAAGCCACATGTGATCAGTTACTTTTAATTTTATCTCTTTGTTTTGATTTTTTAAAATAGCAAATTTGTCTTTTAAACAAATGCTTATATTATTTTTATTAGCTAGGCAAATGTCAGTTTTGGATGGCTTTTTAACCAAAGAAAAAGCATCGCCTTTATCATCTTTTAAATACGCACTTTCCCAACTATCAAATGTTGCAAGTTCAAATTTAGATGAGTTTTCATCTTTTAAAATAACTCTTTGGGTTATTCCAAGAGGTTCGTGCTTTGCAAAATGCGCACAACCTGATAAAAACAAAACTCCAAAAATAATTAATACTGTATTTTTTATCATTTTTTAAGCCTTTATTTATAGTAAGCTTTTAGCAATTTTTGCTATATTTGTGTCGCTAAAACCAAAATGCTTAAACAAATCTCCGGCTTTACCACTTTCACCAAATGTTTGCATGCCTAAAACCTCATCTGCAAATTTATACCATTCCAAACCACTTGCTGCTTCAACAGCTAAAACTTTTCCTTTTAAAATTCTATCTAAATAGCTTTTTTCTTGTTTACATAAAATTTCAAAGCAAGGCACACTTATGACATTTGTTTTTATATCTTTGCTTTCAAGTAAATTTGCAGCTTTTAAGCAAAGCTCTACCTCGCTTCCACTTGCAATTAAAGTAATTTTTGCCCCGATACTTTCTTTTACTAGATATCCGCCATTTTTAGGCTCTCCAAAAACTGGCTTTGGAAGTGGCTCTAAGCCCTGTCTTGATAAGACAAAAGCTGAAGGTGCATCTAGACTTAAAGCTATTTGCCAGCATTTTACATTTTCATTTCCATCTGCTGGGCGGAAAGTATAAAAACCAGGCATAGCTCTAAAAGTGCTAAGTTGCTCGATTGGTTGATGAGTTGGACCATCTTCACCAACGCCGATACTATCGTGAGTAAATATAAAAAAGTGCTTTAATTTCATTAAAGCCGCCATTCTAGCTGAGTTTTTAAGATAATCACTAAATATAAAAAATGTCGCTGAAAATGGCACAAAAAGACCATATCTTGCAATGGCGTTATTAATAGCTGCCATTGCGTGTTCACGGATACCAAAGTGGATATTTTTTCCATCTGGGAAAGTTCCTGCATCATTTAACGTTGTTTTATTTGATGGAGCAAGATCTGCACTTCCTCCTAAAAATGATGGGACTGCTTTTGAGATGGCATTTATAATTTTACCGTTGCTATCTCTTGTTGCAAGTTTTTGACCACTAAAATCAGGATATTCAACCTTACTAAAATCAGGATTTAAAAGTGAGTTTAAAAGCTCTTTTTTTTCACTTGTTAAGCTTTCTAAACTTTTTTTCCACAATGCCTCTTCTAAATCACCCTTTTCAACTGCTGCTCTTGTTTGAAATAAGACATCTTCACTAACAAAAAAATGTTTATCTGGGTCAAATCCAGCCTCTATTTTTGCTCTTTGTATCAGCTCCTCACCAAGTGGAGCACCGTGAGATTTGGAAGTGTTTTCAAGCTCTAAAGCCCCTTTTGCAATTTTTGTATTTGCTATGATTAAATATGGTTTTGTTTTATTTTTAGCCTCACTTAGAGCAAATTCAATCTGAGTAAAGTCATGCCCATCAATTCTAGCTACTTCAAAACCTTGCGCTTCAAATCTTGCCTTTACATCCTCACTCCACGCTAAATTTGTGCTTCCTTCAATTGTGATGTTATTTGAGTCATAAATTATGACTAAATTATCAAGCTTGTGAAATCCTGCTAAGGCACATGCTTCATAACTAATACCCTCTTCTAAATCCCCATCCCCACAAAAACAATAAACTTTATGATCAATTACTTTTGTTTTTTCATCATTTAATAAATTTGCAGCGTATTTACTAGCAAGTGCAAAACCAACTGCGTTTGCAATACCTTGTCCAAGTGGTCCTGTTGCTATCTCAACTCCATTTGTAGTAATTTCAGGGTGACCTGGGGTGCGTGAGTGAAGTTGTCTGAAATTTTTAAAATCATCAAGACTTAAATCATATCCGCTTAAATATAAATAGCTATAAACTAAAGCACTAGCATGTCCGCCTGAAAAAACAAGCCTATCTCTATTTAGCCATTTTGGATTTTTTGGGTTGTGCTTTATAAATTTCATTAACACGCTCATAATGTCACTAAGCCCCATAGGAGCACCAGGATGACCTGAGTTTGCTTTTTGAACCATATCGACACTTAAAAACTTAATCGTATTTGAAATTTTTGTATTCATAACTATCCTTTTAGATATTTTTGTATTAAAAAATTTAATAATTCTTTGATTTTTAAATCATCTACTTGATTTAATATTTTATTTGCTAAATCATCTCTAAATTCTCTTGATTTACTAACTCCAAGCAAATTTACAAATGAGTTTTTAACCTCATCGTGATTTGTTGGCTTTCCAGCTTCCTCTTCAGTCTTAACAGCATCTATTATGTCATCATTAATTTGAAATAAAAGACCTAAATCAACTCCTATTTTATAAAACTCATCACATTTTTTATCATCCAAGCCAGCAATTATTGCTCCCATTTTAAAGCTTGCTGCTATTAATGCTCCAGTTTTATGGTTATGTAAAAAAATAAGCTCATCAAGATTTAGCTTCTTTTTTTCAAAATAACAATCAAGTGCCTGTCCTAAAACCATATCACAAGCACTTTTTGATAAAGTTTGAGAGCATTTTACTTTTATTGTATCTGTTAAATTCGCATTTGAAATTTCATAAAAAGCTTGTGAGTTTAGCGCATCTCCAACCAATAAAGCTGTAACTTCGTCAAATTTTTTATGAGTTGTAAGAACGCCACGCCTTAAATCAGAATCATCCATAATAGGCAAATCATCATGAATTAGCGAGTAGGTGTGTATCATTTCAATGGCTAAAGCCACTCTAAATGCATCTTTTAATTTTTCTTCATTTAAAGCTTTTACAACACCTAAAAGAAGTTGTGAGCGAAAGTATTTCCCGCCATTTGAAAGCATATAATTAAGTGCTTTTTCATAGTATGGATGATAGCTTTTTGCCTTGATTAAATTTGATTTTAAAAAATTTTCAAATTCATTTTTTAAGCCGCTCATCACAAGCTCGTTCACGAATTTTCTCCACCTAAATTTCCAAATCCACCAAAGCCGCCAAGCATCTTAGAAGCTAGGTTTTTTTTCTCATTTTCTATAAGTTTTACAGCATCATTCATAGCTGAAATAAGTAAAATTTGAAGGCTTTCTTTATCTTCAAACAATTCATCATCGATATTTAAATCAAGAATTTCACCTTTGCCATTTATCTTTATCTCAACCATTCCACCGCCACTTTTTACGCTAAATTCTTTATTGTCATTTTCAGCTTCAATTTCTTTTACTTTTTTTTGCATCTCTTCAACTAAAGAGCCCATTTTTGAAAAATCAATTCCCTCAAACATACTTTTCCTTTAATTAATTATTTCATTTTTAGAATTTACTTGTACAATTGTTGGCTTATGTGTATTTGCCTCTTCATCACTCATAAAGGCATAACTTACAATTATTACAATATCTCCAACACATACTTTTCTAGCTGCAGCGCCATTTAGGCAAATTTCGCCTTTTTTAGCACCTTTTATGATATAAGTTGCAAATCTTTCGCCATTATTAACATCTAAAATTTCAACTTTTTGAAATTCTTTTAAATTCGCAGCTTTTATCAAATTCTCATCAATAGTAATTGATCCAACATAGTTTAAGTTTGCATCTGTTACAGTTGCTCTGTGAATTTTACTTTGTAACATTTGTATTTGCATATTTTACCTTTTTATTACTCTTTGATTTTTAAAATTTCTTTTACTACAAGTTCATCTGAAAATGGATGTTTTACACCATTTATCTCTTGATAAGTCTCATCGCCTTTTCCTAAAATTACAATCATTTCACCATTTTTAGCCAAATCTAGAGCTTTTTTTATAGCTTTTTTTCTATCAGGCTCAACTATAGTACGCTCTTTATTTTCCATGCCTTTTAAAATATCATCTATAATGTCATTTGGATTTTCACTCCTTGGATTATCACTTGTAACAATGCAAATTTTTGCAAAATGTTCTACCATAGCTCCCATTAAAGGGCGTTTTGTATGATCTCTGTCTCCACCTGCTCCAAAAACTACTATAAGCCCATTGTTTTTTAAAGCATTTAATACTTTTTCAATTCCATCAGGCGTGTGAGCAAAGTCAACTATAACTTTTGGATTATCATTTACAACCTCAACTCTGCCTTTTACACCTGCAAAATTTGATAAAGCTTTTGAAATTTCATCCAAATTTTTCTTAGTTAAAATCTCAACAGCACTAAAAGCAACAAGTAGATTGTAAAGGTTAAACTCACCAACCAAATCACTTGAAATTTTCACCTCTTCTTTTGGTGTTTTTATAACAGCTTCTATGCCATCTTTTATGGAATATGCCAAAATACTAAAAGTTGCTGGAGATTTTAAAGCATAAGTATAGACGTTTTTATAATTAAATTTTATATGAGAATCATCTTTATTAATCAGTTTTGGGGTCTCATCAGCAAAAAAACTACTTTTTACCCTTGCATATTCCTCCATAGTTTTGTGATAATCAAGATGATCAACTGATAAATTTGTAAAAATTTTAAGAGCAAATTTTAAATCTTCAATTCTATTTTGAGCAATTGCATGAGAGCTTACCTCCATAACAAAAAAATCACATTTTTGCTTTGTAGCAGTAAGTAAATAGCTTAATGTTTTCATAGGTGAGCTTGTTGTAAGGCCTTTTTCATCAACCATTTTTTCATTTACAAACGCTCCTCTTGTGCCACTTAAAAATACGCTATATCCCAAATCAAGCAACATTGAATAAATTGCAGCAGCGGTTGTAGTTTTACCATTTGTGCCTGTAATGCCTACTATTTTAATATTTTCATCAACATTTAAAAGTTTTTTTGCCTCTTTTAAAGTTATTAAATTTGCACCTTTTTCTTTTGCATCTTCCCAAAATTTAGCATTAAAATCACACTTTAAAAAGTAGCAATTTTTAATGCATTCATTTGAATTATCTGTAATAAAATTATTTTTTAGATCTATTTTCATAATCTTTTATCTTCTGTGCTATAAATTTGGCTTTTGGATATGCTGAGCCATTAATCTGTAAAAAGCTTTCAAAATATTCAACACCTGTGCTTTCAAGCCCATTATCAAGTAAATGCTCTATAAAGTCCAAAAAACTTTGAGTGTTTTGAATAATAAGCTTAGTTGATACCATAACGCCTTCTAAGCCATCTTTAAAATTAACTTTTTTTAAAACTATATTTTTAAACTCATCATAAGTTACAGCATCTTCTGATTTTATAATATTGTCAATACTCTCTTCAAAAGAAGTATGTTCTATCTCATCAAAAATTGAGTTTAACTCTTCTAAGTTAAGCTCATCTTTTGAAAACATATAAAAATCAAATAACATATGCGCCTCTTTATTTTGACTCTTTGCAAGTTCGCATAAATTTATTAAAAAGTATATTTCTTCTTTGTTTGTTTTATTAATCGCAAGTGAGAAGTAGAGTTTTGCATTTTCAAAATCTAAAGCTTTAAAAGCACTGTATCCTAAATCTTTATAATTTATCAATATTAAAATCCTCGCCAATTGGTATATTTACTACGCTTAAATCTGGATGAATGTCGATTTTAAGCTGTCTTTCTATAGCATATTTTAGTGTTTGATCGCTTGCTGGACAGCCGTGGCAATGTCCTGTAAGTCTTACATATACGACTCCGTTTTTAATACCTAAAAGTTTTAGTCCGCCACCATCTCTTTCAAGCATTGGAGTAACAACTTGCAAACTTTCTAAAACAGGGTCAATTAACTCTTCATCACTAAATGGAAGCATTTCATATCCTTAAGTTTTTTAACCATTTTAGCGTAAATTTGATAAATTATAAATTTAAATTTTGTAAATGAGCTGAAAAATTCAGCTCAAAAGATTTTTAAATAAGCTCTATGTAAGCCATTTGTGCCGCGTCACCGCGTCTAAGTCTAGTTTTTACTATCCTTGTATAACCACCGTTTTGGTCTTTGTATTTTGGAGCGATCTCTTCAACAAGTTTTTTTGTAGCAACTTTATCTTGAATACTAGCAAAAACAACTCTGTGAGCATTAAAATCTCCAACTTTTGCTTTTGTTATAAGTTTTTCAACATAACTTCTAAGTTCTTTTGCCTTTGGAAGTGTTGTTTCTATTTTGCCATTTTTTGTAATGGCTATGGTTAAATTTTTTAGCGTTGCGGCGCGGTGGCTTGACGATCTGCCAAGTTTTCTATAACCATGTCCGTGTCTCATATTTTATCCTTCATTCTTTTCATTTTTTAATTCTTGTATTTTTTCATTTAATTGCTTTTTATGACTTTGAAGCTCAGGTGCATCAACTGGATAGCCAATTTCTTCCATCACAGCTTTAATCTCTTCAAGAGATTTTTTACCTAAATTTTTAATATCTTTTAAAATACTTTCTTCCATTAAAGCAAGCTCACCGATAAATCTAATTCCAGCTTTATCTAAACAATTAAAGCTTCTTGCGCTTAAATTTAGATTTTCAATACTTTCAAAAAGCTTTGCGTATTCTGAATTTTGAGAAGATGAAGATTTGCCAACAGGTTTTTCAACATCAACTATGTTTTCAAAAACACCAAGTTGTCTGTGCATTGTTTGAAGTGCATTTTGAAAAGCTTCAATAGGTGTAACTTGACCATTTGTTGTGATTGTAAAAACTATTTTCTCATAGTCAGGATTATCATCAACTAAGGTGCTTTCTATATCATAAATCGCTCTTTTTACTGGTGTAAAAAATGCATCTAATGCCATAAAATCACTACTAATGTAGTCTTTTAACTCTTCGCTTGGGATATAGCCTATGCCTTTTTCTATAATAATAGTAAATTTTAGATCTGCATCTTCATTTAAAGTAGCAACATGTTGGTCAGGATTTACGATATCAACTATATCATTTACTAAATCACTTCCTTTTAAATCTTTTGGCCCTTTAAATTCATACTCTACTATCTCTCTTGCTGAGTTGTTTTTTAATTTAAATCTTAAATTTTTAAGATTCATAATAAAAATAGCAACATCTTCAAGCATTCCGGCAATGCTATCAAACTCGTGTGCCACGCCATTGATTTTAACACCTGTTGGTGCAAAGCCAATACTACTTGTATATAAAAGTCTTCTAAGTGGGTGAGCAACTGTTACAGCATATCCAGTTTCAAATGGATATGCTATTATTTTAGCTACATTTTCGCTTACTTTTTCAACTCTTATCTCAGTTGGCGTATGGGCTGAAGTGGTGATTGTTTTCATTAATATCCCCCTTATTATTTTGAGTAAAGCTCTACGATAAATCTCTCTTCGATTGGGATTTGAATTTCTTCTCTTTCAGGAATTCTTGTAAATAATCCAAATTTTTTATCTTTTTCAACATCTACCCAAGGAGCCAAACCTGTTTGTGCTGTTAAATCAACTGCTCTAGTGATTTGTGGGTTTTCTTTACTTTTTTCTATGATTTCTACTTTTTGTCCTGGAAATACTCTATATGATGGAATATCAACTCTTTTTCCATCTACTAAAATATGTCCGTGGCTAACAAGCTGTCTTGCAAAGCGTCTAGTTGTTGCAAAACCCATTCTATAAACAACATTATCAAGTCTTTGCTCTAATAATTGAACAAAAATAGAACCTGTGTTTCCATCTTTCCTTGATGCTTCCTTAAACAAATTTCTAAATTGTTTTTCGTTTAATCCATACATAAATTTAGCTTTTTGTTTTTCACGAAGCTGTAGTCCATACTCGCTTATTTTAGCTCTTCTTTGTCCATGCTGTCCTGGCGCAAAAGGTCTTTTACTAAGTGCATCTTTTCCTGATAATCTTCTTTCACCTTTTAAACCTAAATCAGCCCCTAATCTTCTTTCTAATTTTTCAACTGGTCCTGTATATCTTGCCATATTCTACTCCTTACACTCTTCTTCTTTTAGGAGGTCTGCAACCATTATGAGGAAGTGGAGTTATATCTTTAAAATATGTTACTTTAATGCCCTCGATCGCACCAACACTTTTTACAGCTGTTTCACGACCACTTCCAGGTCCTTGAACCTTAATACCAACTTCTTTTATACCATGTTCTTTTGCTTTATTAATAGCATCTTCAACTGCTTGCTGAGCTGCATAAGGAGTTGATTTTTTACTACCTTTAAAGCCAAGTGCACCTGCACTACTCCAAGATATTACATTTCCCATTTCATCAGTTACAGTTATCATAGTATTATTAAACGAAGCACTGATAAAAACAATTCCTTTAGCTATACTTTTTTTAGCTACTTTTTTTCTAATTACTTTTCTTTTTGCCATTATCTAACTCCTACTACTTTGCAGCTGCACCGACAGTTTTACGCTTACCTTTTCTAGTTCTAGCGTTTGTCTTTGTTTTTTGACCTCTTACAGTAAGACCTTTTCTATGTCTTAAACCTCTGTAACTTCCTAAATCCATAAGTGCTTTGATATCCATCGCAACACTTTTTCTAAGATCACCTTCAACCATATAGTGTTCTTGGATCTCTTTTCTAATTGCTGCTGCCTCATCTTCGCTTAGCTCATGAACTCTTTTATCATAAGAAATTCCAACTGCGTCAAGGATTTTTCTTGATGAAAAAAGCCCTATGCCATAAATGTAGGTTAGACCATACTCGATTCTTTTTTTCTTTGGTAAATCAACACCTGCAATACGAGCCATATTTTATCCTTGTCTTTGCTTATGTCTTGGGTTATCGCATATAACGAAAACTATGCCTTTGCGTTTAACAATTTTGCAATTGTCACATATCTTCTTTACAGAAGGACGAACTTTCATATCTGTCTCCAAAAAAATTATTCCACTTTTTTTGCTATGACTGCACTTAGGCTAAAAGATGTCCTAAATTTAGGCGAATTTATTTTAGCCAACTGTTTTTAAAACAGTGGTAATTTTAAAAACACTTCTTCACACAGTTTGTTGCAAGCCGTTATTTTATCTAAAAAAGCTTTAAATTTACTTATACCTATAAGTAATTCTGCCTTTATCAAGGCTATAAGGCGTAAGCTCGACTTTCACTCTATCACCAGGCATAATTTTTATATAGTGCATTCTCATCTTGCCTGCGATATGACATAAAATAACATGCTTATTATCAAGCTCTACTTTAAAAGTAGCGTTTGGTAAAGCTTCTATAACATTACCATCTATTTCAATAACATCATCTTTTGCCATCTTTTCTCCTTTCTTTGTAGTTTTTACATTGAATTTTTGATTTTACCATAAATTATTTAAAATGTGTTTAATAAATTTCTTAAAATTTTATTTAAATTCTTAATTTAGAGTGTATGTTTAAAAAAATTTAAAAGCTAAATAATTTAAAATTAAAGCTTAAATTTAAAAAGATTTCTTATTTAAATTTAAGCAATACTTAAAATTTCAGCTTTTCCATTTACTACTGCAATGCAGTGTTCGTAGTGGCTTGTTCTAAGACCATCTTTGCTAGTTACTGCCCAACCATCACTTGCTACAACAGCTTCGCCACTTTTTTGACAAATCATAGGCTCAATACAAAACACCATTCCATTTTTTATCTTTGGACCTTGTTTTGGATTTTTCCCTGTTAAATAGTTTGGAATTTCTGGTTCTTCGTGAGGTTTTTTACCAATGCCATGACCGCAATATCCCTCAAGTGGGATATATCCTCTATCAAGAATGAAATTCTCTATCAAAAAGCTAAGCTCTTTAAAATGCATACCTACTTTTATATTTTTAATAGCAAAATAAAGTGCATCTTTACTGCAATTAATTAAATCCTCATCGCTTTTTGAAATTTCACCAATCCCAAATGTTCTAGCACTGTCACCATAATATCCATTAAGCCTTGTTCCAATATCTACACCTAAAATATCACCTTCTTTTAAAATAGTATTATCTGGAATACCGTGAATACATACTTCATTTAGTGATAAGCAAGCTGCATTTGGAAAATCATAAAGTCCTTTAAATGCTGGATAAGCTCCATTTTTAGTTATGAAATCATCTATTTTTTTATCAACTTCTAAAAGTGTCATACCAGCTTTTAAAAACTCTTTTGTATAATCAAGTGTTTGAGCGACAAGTTTGTTTGCCGCTCTTAAGTGTTTAATATCATCAACACTTTTTAATGAAATTGCCATTTTTTAAAGTCCTACTGCACTTAAAGTTTGGAATTTATTCATATAAATTTGTGCTTCAATTTTTCTCATAGTGTCTAATGCAACTGAAACAACAATTAAAACTGAAGTTCCTCCAAAAGCAAAAGGCACACCTAAAAATTTAACTAAAAGCCAAGGAAGTGTTGATATAAGTCCTAGGTAAATAGCACCCCAAAATGTAAGTCTTCCAGCAACATCGTTTAAAAAAGTAGCAGTATTTTCACCAGGTCTAACTCCTGGAATAAATCCGCCTTGTTTTTTCAAATTCTCACTAATATCTTTTGAGTTAAATGCAATTGTTGCATAAAAATATGCAAAAAACACAACACATAAAAACATTAAAATTTGAAACATATAGCCATTTGGACTAAAAAAGTCATTTATTTTTAGCATTATAGGATTTGAACTTGCTTGGAACATAGTAAGTGGAAACATTAAAATAGCACTAGCAAAAATTGCAGGAATTACTCCACTTAAATTCACTTTTACTGGAATATAGTTCATTATCCTTTTATGTTGATTTTGCATCATAACTTTTCTTGAATAAGAAATTGGAATTCTTCTTTCTCCAAGTTCTACAAAAATAACAAAACCAATAGTAAGAAGAACTATTAAGACTATTAGAATAAGCACTAAGAAATTCATCTCGCCTGTATTTACTAAATTTACAGCGCCAACTATTGCTGAAGGAAGTCCGCTTACAATACCTGCAAAGATAATTAAACTTATTCCATTTCCTATACCTTTTTGAGTGATTTGCTCACCTATCCACATTAAAAGCATAGTTCCTGTTAGCATAGACACACATGAAATTGCTATAAATAAATTTTGATCTATTAATACAGCCTCAGATCCCATGTGTTTAAGTCCTATACTTACTCCAATGGCTTGAACTACTGTTATCAAAACAGTTGCATAGCGGATGATTTGCATATATTTTTGCATACCATCTCTCTCTTTTTTTAGTTGCCCAAGCTTTGGAAAAGTTGCTGCTAAAAGCTCCATAATAATAGAAGCTGTAATGTAAGGCATAATACCAAGTGAAATTATACTAAGTCTTTCAGCAGCTTTTCCACTAAACATATTAAACATACCGAATGCATTATCACTATTTGTTGTAAAAAAGTCTCTAATAACATCGGCATTTACACCAGGAACTGGCACATAGGCCAGTATTCTATAGACAAACAAAAATCCAAAAGTTATCAAGATTTTATTACGAAGTGACTTACTCATTAGTTTTGTCCGCTAGTTCTTATATTTTCATCTTTTATTTTTGAAATAAGATCTTTGGCACTTGCGCCAATTAATTTTATTTTTGAAATTTTGTTTGAAAATTTATGTATTGATCTTATGCTTTCAAAAGTAATCTCATCTAAATTTTTAATAGCTGAAATTTTTTCTACATTGATAACATAAGGTTTTTCTACTCTAGAAGTAAAACCAACTTTTGGAAGTCTTCTTTGAAGTGGTTGTTGTCCACCTTCAAAACCTCTTTTTTCATTAAAGCCAGTTCTAGCTCTTTGACCTTTCATTCCTTTTCCAGCTGTTTTTCCCCAGCCTGTTCCTCTACCTCTTCCAATTCTTTTTTTAGAATGAGTTGAGCCAGCTGCTTTTTGTAAATTTT
The DNA here is from genome assembly GCF_000413435.1 of Campylobacter ureolyticus ACS-301-V-Sch3b. NCBI lineage: Bacteria > Pseudomonadati > Campylobacterota > Epsilonproteobacteria > Campylobacterales > Campylobacteraceae > Campylobacter > Campylobacter ureolyticus. The sequence goes on from NZ_KE340326.1 coordinate 326,598, forward strand.
CTAATCCCATATATTATCCTTTCATCATACTAAGAGCTTTAATAGTTGCTCTTACAACATTTGATGAGTTGTTAGAACCTAAAGACTTAGTTAAGATATCTTGAATTCCAGCAAGTTCTAAAACAGGACGAGTTGAACCACCAGCGATAACTCCTGTTCCTTCGCTAGCAGGTTTTAGTAAAATTTTACTTGCGTTAAATTTAGCCTCAACATCATGAGGAACTGTTGTTCCATTTAATTTTACTTTAATGATATTTTTAAATGCATCATCAACTGCTTTTTTAATAGCATCAGGAACTTCTTTACTCTTTCCAAAACCATATCCCACTAAGCCTTTTTTGTTGCCTATAACAACTAAAGCTGTAAATCTAAATCTTCTACCACCTTTAACAACTTTAGCTACTCTACTGATATCAACGATTACTTCTTCAAATTCTTCTTTATTGTAATTTTCCATTTTCTATCCTTAGGGCTATAGCTTAATGCCATTTTCTCTTAATGCATCAGCAAATGACGCAATAACACCATGATATAAATATCCGTTTCTATCAAAAACCACCTGATCTATCCCTTTTTCTTTTAACTTATCTGCCATATCTTTTCCTAAAGCTATAGCACCATCTTTATTAGCTTTTAATTTTAAAACACTACCACTACTTGCACAAATTGTTTGTGAAGCCACATCATCAATTGCTTGTGCATAAACAGTTTTGTTTGATTTAAAAATAGAAATTCTAGGGCAAGCAGCTACACCTGAAATTTTGGCTCTAACTCTTTTTTTTCTTTTTATTCTTAGAGATACTTTTTTCTTTAAAATACTTACTTTCATTTTTTACCCTTATTTCTTAGATGTTTTTCCAGCTTTGCGGATAATTCGCTCATCTACATATTTAATACCTTTACCTTTGTATGGCTCAGGTGGTCTAAACTCGCGAACTTCAGCTGCTACTTGACCAACATTTTGTTTATTATAGCCAGATATTGTTATTATATTTTTTTCAATACTAGCTTGAACGCCTTCTGGAAGCTTATAATTAATAGAGTGTGAAAAACCTAAATTTAATTCTAATACATTGCCTTTAACAGCAGCTCTATAACCAACACCATTTACTTCAAGTTTTTTTGAAAAACCATCAGTTAAACCAACTACGATGTTGTGTGCTAATGATCTATAAGTTCCCCAAAAAGCTCTACTTTGTCTATCTTCACCTTTTGGTGAAAAAACTATTGAGCCATCTTTTAACTCAACATTTACAAAGCCTTTTGTATCTAGCTCTTGAGTAATATTACCTTTTTTAAAACTCAAAACAGTTGAGTTTAAACTTACATCTATACCTTTTGGGATAGATATTGGTTGTTTGCCTATTCTTGACATTTTTTTCCTTTTTACTTGTCTAGGGTATGTCTACTTTTAAGAATGGATACCACAATACCATAAAAAGCAGATTTAAAAAGTTCTTACCAAACTGTGCAAAGAACTTCGCCGCCAATTCCTCTTTTGCTAGCTTCTATACCAGCCATAATGCCTTGACTTGTTGAAACTATAACTGTTCCATAACCGTTTTTAAATCTTTTTATCTCATCTTTACCTTGATAAAGTCTTCTACTTGGCTTTGAAACTCTAGTTAGCTCATTTATAACGCTTCTGCCATTTTCATCATATTTTAAAACAACATTTATAAATTTTTTATTGTTTTCTTCTACAACATTATAACTTTCAAGATACTCTTTTTCTGTTAAAATTCTAGCTATTGCCTCAACTGATTTAGAGTGTAGAAGTTTTGTTGTATCAAGTCTTCTTAAGCTAGCGTTTCTAATTCTTGTTAAAGCATCTGATATTAAATCATTCAACATAACTCTTCCTTACCAACTTGATTTTTTAAGGCCTGGAATTAGACCTTCATTAGCCATTTTTCTAAGACAAACTCTACAAAGTCCAAAGTCCCTATAAACAGACTTTGATCTTCCGCAAATTTTACATCTTGTGTATTTTCTAGAGCTAAATTTAGCCTCTCTACTTGCCTTAGCTATCATTGATTTTTTTGCCATATTAATTTCCTTTTGAAAAAGGCATACCTAAAACTTCTAAAAGTTTGTAAGCCTCTTTATCGCTATTTGTTGTTGTAACTATAGTGATGTTCATACCGTGAGTTCTTAAAATTTTATCATACTCAACTTCTGGGAACATTAACTGCTCATCCAAACCAAAATTATAGTTTCCTCTTCCATCAAAGCCATTTTTTGGAAGACCTCTAAAATCTTTTACTCTTGGAAGTGCAACAGAGATAAGCTTATCTAAAAAGACAAACATATTATCTTTTCTTAAAGTTACTTTTATTCCTACAGGATAACCCTCTCTTACCTTAAAGCTTGCAACTGATTTTTTAGCATTTACGCCAAGTGCTTTTTGTCCAGCTATTAAAGAGATTGTATCTATCATATTTTGAAATACTTTTTGATCTCTTGCAGCATCACCAGCACCAACGCTAATAACTACTTTTTCAATAGCAGGAATTAACATAGGATTTTTTATATCAAATTCTTTTATAAGCTCAGGTCTTACTTGGTCATTATATTTAGTTCTAAGTCTATTCATAAATTACTCCTCAACCTTTGCAACATTTGAAATATCCATAGGCATTTCTTCACCTACAAAACCGCCATTAGGAAATTTTTCGCTAGGTTTAACAGCCTTTTTAGCTACTTTGCAACCCTCAACAATAACTTTTCCTTCTTTTGCAAAAACATTTTTTACAATTCCGGTCTTGCCTTTTTCTTCACCAGCAATTATCTTAACACTGTCGCCTTTTTTAATTTTATATTTTGTTATCATTATAAAACCTCCGGTGCAAGTGAAACTATTTTCATAAATCCACCATATCTTACTTCTCTACCAACTGGTCCAAAAATACGAGTTCCAACTGGCTCTTTTTTTGCATCAAGAATAACAGCTGCATTTTCATCAAATCTAATCAAAGATCCATCAAGTCTTTGAATTTCTTTTTTTGTTCTAACAACAACAGCCTTAACAACTTGACCTTTTTTCATTTTTCCATTAGGTAGAGCTTTTTTAACTGAGCAAACAATGATATCACCAATTGTTGCATATCTTCTTTTGCTTCCACCTAAAACTTTTATACACATTATTTCTTTAGCACCGCTATTATCAGCTACTGAAAGTCTTGTAAAGCTTTGAATCATTACTCAACTCCTTTTTTTACAACTTTATATAAGCGAAATGCTTTATTTTTACTAAGCGGTCTACACTCAATCGCTGAGATAACATCGCCTATTTGTGTTTGATTTGCTTCATCATGCACTAAATATTTTTTAAATCTTTTAACAAATTTTCTATATCTAGGATGCATAACTTTTCTCTCAACTAAAACAGTTGCAGTTTTATCTCCTGCTTTTTTAAGTACAACGCCTTGAATAACTCTTTTTGATGTTATCATTTATGCTCCCTTATTAACTGCTGTAATGGCAGTTTTAACTCTAGCAATATCTTTTTTAACCTCACGAATTTCATTAGGGTTTGTAAGTTGCATAGTTTTTAGCTTTCTTTTTAATTCAAAAAGCAACTTTTTTTTCTCTATTAGCATAGTGTTTAACTCAGCTACACTTTTATCTTTTATCTCAGTATAGTTCATTTTCACTCTCTCTTGTTACTATTTTTGATTTAAATGGCAACTTATGCATTGATAGAGTAAGTGCTGATCTTGAAAGCTTCTCACTTGGCCCTGCCATTTCAAATATGATTCTACCAGGTTTTATATTCATAACCCACTCTTCAACACCGCCTTTACCTTTACCCATACGAGTTTCTAAAGGTTTTTTAGTTAAAGGTTTATCAGGGAAAACACAAATCCAAATTTTAGCTTGTCTTTGCACATATCTTGTCATAGCAATACGAGCTGCTTCAATTTGGCGTGAGTTTATTCTACCTGCCTCAACAGCTTTTATACCAATGGTACCATAAGTAAGTTGAGTTCCTCTGGTAGCATAACCTCGGTTTCTGCCCTTCATCATTTTTCTATATTTAGTCTTTTTTGGCATTAACATAATTATCTACCTCTTCTTGTTCTTCTTGATCTTTTTGGTGCGTTTTCTTCTGTTTTTTCAGGCTCAAGTCCTTTATGTAAAACCTCACCTTTGAATATCCAAACTTTTACGCCGATATTTCCATAAGTAGTGTGAGCTTCTGCAAACCCATAATCTATCTTGGCTCTAAAAGTATGTAGTGGAACTCTACCTTCCAAATACCACTCTGTTCTTGCCATTTCAGCACCACCAAGTCTTCCAGATACTACAACTTTTATACCTTTTGCACCTGATTTTTGTGCATTTTGGATAACTTTTTTCATTGCTCTTCTAAAAGCAACTCTTCTTTCAAGCTGCATAGCAACATTTTCAGCAGCAAGCTGAGCAGATGCACCTGCTTTTCTCTCTTCTTTTATGTTAATATTAACATCTTTACCAATAAGTTTTACAACATCTTGTTTTAAAACTTCAACCTCGCTACCTTTTTTACCGATAATAATTCCAGGTCTTGCAGCAACAATAGTTATTCTAATTCTTTTTGCTGTTCTTTCTATAATGATTTGAGCTATACCTGCATAATATAATTTTGATTTTAAAAATTTTCTAATTTTATAATCTTCAAAAATATTTACAGGCAAATTCTCCTTTGAAGGAAACCATCTAGACTCCCAGTTTTTATTAATTCCTAGTCTTAGTCCTATTGGATTGGCTTTTTGTCCCATTTTACGCTTCCTTCTTTTGTAATTTTGAAACTTCTACCATTATATGAGAAGTAGGTTTTCTAATCTTGCTAGCTGATCCTCTTGCTCTAGGTCTAAATCTTTTTAGAACAGGACCTGCATCTACTCTGCATGAACTAACTATAACTTCTTCTGGCTCATATCCACCATTTGCAACAGCACTTGATATAGCATTAGCGATATATTTTGCGCCACGATTTGGTGTAAATTCCAATGTTGCAAGAGCAAATTCTGCATTCATACCTTGAATTTGTTTTGCTATAAGTCTAGTCTTTGTCGGAGAAATACGAACAAATTTAATAATTGATTTACTCATACTCTACTCCTATTTACCGATTTTCTTTTGAACTGAGCCACGGTGGCCTTTAAAAGTTCTTGTTGGAGCAAACTCACCTAATTTATAACCTATATGATGCTCTGTAATATACACAGGTATAAAACTTTTACCGTTATGAACATTAAATGTAAGTCCAATCATTTCAGGTACAATCGTGCTTCTTCTTGACCAAGTTTTAATCGGCTTATTATCTTTTGCTTTTTTAGCAACTTCTACCTTTTTCATTACATGATCATCAACGAAAGGACCTTTTTTGAGTGATCTAGCCATCTCTATTTTCCTTTCCTTCTTGAAATTATAAGTTTATCACTAGCTTTTTTGCGTCTAGTTTTTAGACCTTTAGTTGGTTGTCCCCATGGAGTAACAGGATGACGGCCTGAGTTTTTCTTACCTTCACCACCACCGTGTGGGTGATCAACAGGGTTCATCGCACTACCTCTTGTTTGAGGGCGAATTCCTAAATGTCTATTTCTACCAGCTTTACCGATAACAACATTTGCCCACTCTTCATTACCAACTACACCAATAGTTGCCATACACTCAGCCAAAACTCTTCTCATTTCGCCACTTGGTAATCTTAATGCAACATATTTTTCTTCTTTACCCATAAGTTGAGCATATCCACCAGCACTTCTTGCAATTTGTGCACCTTTTCCAGGTTTTAGCTCAATATTATGTAGGATTGTTCCAAGAGGAATGCTTTTTAATTTCATAGCATTTCCTGGTTTTATATCAAGACCACTCTCAGCAGAAGCGATAACATCGCCAACTTTTAAGCCATTTGGTTGAATAATATATCTTTTTTCACCATCTTTGTAGCTAATTAATGCAATTCTACAATTTCTGTTTGGATCATACTCAATAGCTTCAACTTTGCCTTCAATGCCAAATTTTCTTCTTTTAAAATCAATAATTCTATAAAGTTTTTTAGCTCCGGCTTGTTTATGTCTTGAAGTTATTCTTCCATCGTGGTTTCTTCCAGCAGTTGCAGGAACTTTTTTAAGAAGTGATCTTACACTTGCTTTTGCAGTTATATCATCACTGCTTAAACCACTCATAAATCTTCTACTTGGAGTATATGGTTTATAATGTTTTACTGACATCTTATGCTCCTATACTTTCTAGGCTTGCACCTTCAGGAAGTTTAACATAGAATTTTTTGTAATTATTTCTTGCGCCAATTCTTCCTCTAAATCTTTTAACTTTACCATTCATTTTTAATGAATTTATCTTTAAAGGTGTGATTCCAAAATACTCTTTTAATATAGCTTTTAGTTTATTTTTAGTTACATCTGTTGATGTTTGAATAACAACCACACCGCTTTCTTGAAGGTCTAAAGTTTTTTCTGTATAAAGAATCGTTTTTATATCTGTTATATCTGCCATTTTAACCCTCTTTTATTATCTTATCAAGTGCTGATTTTTCAATAATAACCGCACTATATACTTTTACTAAATAAGCATTTATTTCACTTACATCAATAGCGTAGCAATTTGTTAAATTTCTATATGCTAAGAATGTGTTTTGAATTCTTTTTGCACTTTCTAAACTATCAACAGATGATAAGTCTCCAACAATTAAAGCATCTCTAACTTTAAAGTTATTTATGAAGCTATTAGCATCTTTTGTTTTGCCTGACTCTATATCAATGCTTTCAACAGCAAAAATTTTACCTTGCTCAGCTCTTTCAAAAAGTGCTCTTTCAAGTGCAAGTCTTTTTTGTTTTTTATTTATTTTTTGAATGTAGTTTCTTTCGTTACTTGGACCAAAAGATACTCCACCACCAACCCAAACGTTTGTTCTAGTTGAACCAGCTCTAGCTCCACCACGACCTTTTTGACGCCATGGTTTTTTACCACCACCACTTACTTCAGATCTTGTTTTAGTATGAGCTGTATTTGATCTAACAGCTGCAAGGTATGATTTTACATATAAATATAAGTTGTGTGGATTTACTTCGCTATATTTTACAGGAAGTTCTATCTCGCCTGCATTTTCAAGCTTTTCATTAAATACTGCTACTTTACTCATTTTACTATCCTTATTCTACCCATTGCACCATTAAATCCAGGAACAGAACCTTTTACAACTAAAACACCATTGTCTTTATCAAAGCTAACAACTTCGTTTTTAACTGTAACTTTTACATTTCCTGTTTGTCCAGGCATTTTTCTACCAGGCTGAACGCGTCCTGGCCACTCACAGTTACCAATTGATCCTGATCTTCTGTGAAATCTACTTCCGTGAGATTTCGGACCACCTGCAAAACCATGTCTTTTCATAACGCCTTGATAACCTTTACCTTTAGTATTAAAGCTTGCTTTTATAACTTTTGCCTCATCTAAAGGAGTCATATCTTGGTCGCCTATTTCGCCATTTGCTACTTCTAAGCTAGCAAATTTATTGAACTCTTTACTTAGACTATATTTTTTTTGTTGTCCTGCTATAGTTTTATTATTAGATTTACCACTTGCATAAGCAACGATGGCTTTATTATTTTCACCAACTTCACAAACTTTGGTGCTTATAACTCTTAGCAGACTAACTGGTAGGCTAACTCTATCAACGGTTCTGCTCATACCTATCTTTTCTACTATATATTCCATAAATTTACCCCTTATTACCCATTGCACGAACTTCGACATTAACTTCTGGTGCAAGATCCAATTTTGTAAGTGAATCTACAGTCTCAGGAGTTGCTGCAACGATATCAAGCATACGGGTGTGAATTCTTATCTCAAACTGCTCTCTTGAATCTTTATTTACGTGTGGAGATTTTAAGACTGTATAGCGTTTGATCTTTGTAGGCATAGGCACTGGACCTCTGACATCCGCACCTGTTCTTTTGACAGCTTCTACTATTGCTGTAACTGTTCTATCTAAAACTCTATGGTCGTAAGCTTTTAACTTTAACCTAATTCTTTCCATAGTTTTTTTCCTTCATAAAGAACTTGTCGCAAAAAAATGCGACCTTTTTTGATTTAAAAAGATTGTGATTATATAAGAATTATTTTGCAAAGTCAATATTTTACGGCATTTTATCTGAAATTTATATTTTTTATTTCCTTATTAAAAGGAAAGTTTTTATTTTATTGAAAATTCTTAAAATTTTAAAATTAAGTTAAATTTGCTATAATTTTTCTATGGAAATTTTAAATTATCTTTATGAAAACCCGCCAATTTTTCAAAATAAAATTGCTAGAAAAATTAAAATTGATAGTGACAAGGCTTTAATTTGCGGTCAACTAAACTCAGGTAAAAGTCAAATTTTATTAAATCTGCTTTTTGAAAATCAAAAAGATGAAATTTTATACATAGACCTTGATGATTTGCGTCTAAATTTTGATAAAGCTGATTTTTTAAAATTTTTAAATTTAAATAAAAAAATCAAATTTATTGGAATTGACAATCTAAAAACCAATGATTCAAAGCTCTTAAAAATAATTGAAAACCTAAGCTCTAGCAATGCAAACATAAAAAATATTTATCTTACAACAAGACAAAAATCATTAAGTTTAAATGGTTTTAAAAAATACAACTTAAATATGCTTGATTTTGAAGAATTTATTGCATTTGAGGGAAAAACTAATGATCTTGGAGCAATGTTTAGCGAATTTTTAACAAGAGGAAATAGCATAAATGATAAAATTTCAATTCAAAATAATCTCAAAGCAAATTATAGTGAAAATGAACTTTTAGTACTTTTAGAGTGCGCTAAATTTGTAAATCAAAATTTTAGTACAAACAAAATTTATACAAATCTAAAAGAATTTTATAAAATTTCAAAAGATAAAGTTTATGAGGCTGTTTTTAAGTTCGAGGATGAGGGGATTATCAAATTTGTACCAAAATTTAAATCCACCTCTAAAAGAGTTTATTTTGGAGATTTTGCCTTTATGGATGATTTAAGCTATAAAAAACATTTTATTAAAAAACTTCAAAATGCCCTATTGTGTGAACTTTTAACGCTTGATAAAGAAATTTATTTTACGGATGATTTTGACTTTTACTTGCCAAATAAAAATTTGCAAAATCAAAATTTAGCTTTTTTAATCATCCCTTTTACAACAAGCGAGTTTATATATTTGAAATTTAAAAAGCTTTTTGAACAACTAAAAAAAATGAGAATTTCAAAACTTTATGCAATAACAATGGGAAATGAGGAAAGTTTTACAATAGAGGGCATAAAGTGTGAAATAACACCATTTTGGCAATATGCTTTAAGTATTTAAGGAAATTTATGAAAATTTGTGGCATTGATGAAGCTGGGCGTGGATGTTTGGCAGGTGATTTATGTATGGCTGGAGTAGTGCTAGATAAAGAGATAGATGGTCTAAAAGATAGCAAAAAGATAAGTGAGAAAAAAAGAGCAATTTTATTTAATGAAATTTGTAAAAATGCAAAATTTAAAATTGTTACTTTTACAAGCCAAGATGTTGATAAAATGGGTCTTTCAGAATGTTTAAAAAATGGGCTTTTAGAAATTTTGAATTATTTTGGAGATGGGTTTGAATATATTTATGATGGAAATACAAATTTTAAAGTCCAAAAAATAAAAACTATGATAAAAGCTGATGCGCTAATAAAAGAGGTAAGTGCAGCAAGTATTTTAGCTAAAGTTACAAGAGATGAAAATTTAAAAACAGCTAATAAAAAATACCCAGAATATTGTTTTTTAAAGCATAAAGGATACGCTACAAAAGCACACATTGAAGCTATTTTAAAATACGGATATACAAATTTTCATAGGCTTACTTATGATGTAAAAGCATTAAAAAATATAAGTAAAAATAAATTTTAATTTTGGTAAAATCACGCACAAATTTTAAGGAGATCAAATGGTAAGAAAAGCAAAGCCAAGCGATGCAAAAAAATGCGTTAAAATACTTGATTTGGCGATGGATGACATTAGCGGAGTGATTTTAAATGAAACAGACTATGATAAAAAAATGGAAAAATTTGAAACTTTTTTTAGAGCTAAAAACAATCGCCTGTCATACGAAAATACAATAGTGTATGAAGATGAAAACAAAAATATCTGTGGGGCTATGATATTTTATAAAGGATATGAAAGTGACTTTTTAGATGCAGTTTTTAATGAGAGATTAAAACAACTTGGCTCTAAAAATTTGACAAAAAAAGAGTGCGAAGATGATGAGTTTTATATAGATAGTGTTGCAGTTGATCCAAAATTTAGAGGCAAAGGATATTTTAAAGCCTTAATGAATGAAGCTATACAAATAGCCAAAAACTCTGATCTTAAAAAAATGAGTTTAGTTACTCACACTCCTGAACTTTACACAAAATTCGGTTTTAAATTTCATGATAATTTAGATATCTATGGAGAAGTTTATCAAAAAATGATTAAGGTGCTTTAAAGCCTTAATCAGCTTTTGCTTGCAAATTATCACGCCTGTTTTTATAAACCGAACTTAAAAAAGCTAAAAAAATAAATAAAAATCCTATGGTTCCGGTTATAATTTCACTAACCTCGTAAAAAACTTGTATAAACATTATAATAGAAAGTGCAAATATCGCATAATGTGCTCCATGGTCTAAATATGCAAATTTTAAAAGCGTTTTTTTCTCAACCAAGTATATTGTTATACTTCTTACAAACATAGCGCCAATTCCAAGTCCTATCATAATAATAAAGATATTTTCACTTAAAGCAAATGCTCCAATTACACCATCAAAACTAAAACTTGCATCCAAAACCTCCAAATATAAAAACCCAATAATTCCATTTCTAACACTTCCTGAGCTAAAAGTTTCATTTAAAGATGATATTAACAAATGTATAAAAATGGCAGAAAAAAAGCAGAGACCATAAGTTAAATTTGAAGTTTTTTGCATAAAAATAAGTCCTAAAAAAATCGCTAAAATCAAATTTATATTTGCAAATTTCTTAAAAAATTCAATAATTTTATTGTTTTCTATCAACTCTAACCAATGTGTTTTTCTCTGGCTATCAAAGAAAAAATCAAAAAACACCATCATTAAAAATGCTCCACCAAAAATATAAATTTCATCTTTATTTTGACTTAAAGCCTCATGGTATAATTCAGGTGAATTAATAGCAAAATTTAGAGTTTGAAGCATTGAGTGCCCCGAAAAAATAGAAACTATAAGAAGTGGAAATAAAAACCTCATTCCAAAAACAGCAATTGGAATACCAAAGATAATAAATCTTTTTCTCCATACTTCATTCATTTGGTTTAAGATTTTTGCATTTACAACCGCATTATCAAAACTAAGGCTAACTTCCAAAATGGCTAGTAAGAAACAGATATAAACAGCCTTTAAATTTCCTATAAAAAAACTTATTAAAAGTCCAAAAATCATCACTATAAATGACGAATAAAATATTTTCATATTATCTCCTAAGCCAAAATTATACTATTTTTTAAAAAATTTATTAGGCAAAAACTTAATTTAATTTATTTTTATAAATAAATATCAAAATGTTTATTGCTAAAAATAGCGCACTAACAAACATAAATATACTTGTTTTTTAGTTTATTAATATAAATAAAGTTTATACTTACCATATCAACTATAACTAACACAACTAACAAACAAAACCAAATAAATTCTCTTTAAACCACACTAAACACGAACTAACATGTACTAACAAGTTATATTACTTTGTTTTTATATTATATTTTTAAAATTATTTTAATTTTATATTTTTTAAATATTAATTAAATATTAATTAAAAATTTGATACCATTTTCACAAGAAATAAAAAGGAAAAAAATGAGAAAAATTTTAATCTTTATCTTTTTAATAAATTTTTTATGGAGCGTGGATATGAGTAATAATACCAACAATGCTGAAATTTATTTAGCCGGCGGGTGCTTTTGGGGAATGCAAGGGTATTTTGACAAAATTAATGGAGTCATAAAAACCGATGTTGGTTATGCAAATGGAAAAAGTGCGAGCACAAGTTATAAAGAACTTCATAAAACAATGCATGCTGAGACACTTCACCTGATTTATGATAAAAATAAAATTAGTTTAAATGAAATTTTAAGACATTTTATAAGAGTGATAGACCCGACTTCACTAAACAGACAAGGAAACGATGTTGGCACGCAGTATAGAAGCGGAATTTACTATGTTGATGTAGAAAGTGGCAATGAAGCGATATCATTTATAAAAGAGATCTCTAAATTTTATGAAAAACCGATTGTCATAGAGGTAGAGCCACTTAGAAACTATGTTTTGGCTGAAAATTATCATCAAAAATATTTAGAGAAAAACCCAAACGGATATTGTCATATTGATTTAAATTTAGCAAAAACTCCACTAGAAAAAGTTTATAATAAACCAAATGATGACGAAATAAGAAAAAATTTAAGTGAAATTTCATATCAAGTAACGCAAGAAAATGCCACCGAAATGCCATTTTCAAGCAAATATGATGATTTTTATGAAAAAGGGATTTATGTTGATATCGTAAGCAAAGAGCCACTTTTTAGCTCATCTGATAAATTTAATGCAGGATGTGGGTGGCCAAGCTTTTCAAAGCCAATTGGTAAAATTAATGAAAATAAAGACTTTTCACATGGCATGATAAGAACCGAAGTAAGATCAAAATTTGCAAACTCTCACTTGGGACATGTTTTTAATGATGGACCAAAAAGCAAGGGAGGGCTAAGATATTGTATAAATGGTGCTGCATTGGAGTTTATCCCACTTAAAGAGATGGAGGAGAAAGGGTATAAAGACTATATTAAATTTGTGAAATGACTTTTAAATTTAATGAGTTTTTTATTAAAATTTAGAGCTAGTTTAAATTTTATTTTTTCTAAATAAGTTTAAAATTTTAACGCTAAGCTTTTCAGAGATAAGCGAGTATTTAGGGATTTAAACGCCAAAAACGATAATTTAAAGCATAGTGGCAAGGTTTAATGACAAGGGCGACGAAATTTTAACGCTAAGCTTTTTAAATAGGCTTTTATTTTCGCTTTTACTTGCAAGGTATGAAGCAACTTCACCTCTTCCAAACATAACAGCAAATGAGTAAGGCGTCATCCCAAGTCCGTTATTTTCGTCTATATTTGCACCATTTTCAACTAAAACTTTACAATTTCTAAATTTCCCTTAAAAGCAACTCCTGCAAGTGGTGTTTGACCTCGGTCATTTTTCTTATCAACCTCTGCACCTTTTTCTAAAAGCATTTTTGTGGTTTCAAAACTTCCATTATAACTTGCAAGCATCAGCAAACTATCACCTTTTTCGTTGGTTAAATTTGGACTAAGTCCAGCATCAATCATCTTTGAAAGTGTTTCAAATTCATTATTCCTAGCAAAGTCAAACGCCATTTGACAAAGCTCGTTAAATCTAGCTTTTTCCTCTTGGCTTATTTCTTGTGTTGCATCTTTAGGGCTTTCATCTAAATTTTGAGTTTTTACTTCTTCGTTCATAAATTTATCTTTATTAAATTATCATATTTACATTATAATACAAATTTAGCGGGTTTAAAATCCAAACCCGCTTAAAATTTGTGAAGCTACTTTTAACAACAACTTTTACATTTTGATTTTAAAGCACTCTCCACACCTTTTGCGTAATCAGGTGAAATTTTTTCAAAATGTCCTAAAGCTCTTTTTATTACTTCTTTGCTTACGCCTTCCATGCTATCAGCGATATTGTTAAATAGCTGATTTTTTTGGCATTCGCTCATTAAGTTAAATAAAGCTCTTGGTTGTGAGTAATAATCCTCATCATCATAACCAAATCTTGCTGCAACGCCTTCTAGCTCTAAATCTGGTTCTAAAAAGCTATTATCTTCTACTGGTCCATTATAGCTATTTGGCTCATAATATGCTTTTGTTTTAACTTCGTATGAGCCATTATTCATATTTCCGCCAACTGTGTAAGTATTTACTTTATTTATCGGGCGATTTACTGGAAGCTGTGCGTAGTGTGTGCCGATTCTATATCTTTGAGCATCTGGATAACTAAAAGTTCTTGCTTGAAGCATTTTATCAGGGCTAATTGAAATTCCAGGAACTACATTTGATGGGCTAAATGCGGCTTGTTCTATTTCATTAAAGTAGTTTTTAGGGTTTTCATTTAGTTCAAAATATCCCACATCAATTAATGGATAGTCTTTATGTGACCAAACTTTTGTTAAATCAAATGGGTTAAATCCACAGGTTTTTGCTTCGCTTTCTGGCATAATTTGGATTTTAAAATTCCATCTTGGGAAATCGCCTTTTTCAATTGCATTATGAAGATCTCTAAGGTTGCTTTCTCTATCTTTTGCGATAACATTAGCTGCTTCTTCGTTTGTTAAATTTTTAATTCCTTGGGCAGTTTTAAAATGAAATTTAACCCAAAATCTCTCATTATTAGCATTAATCAGACTATAAGTATGGCTTCCAAATCCATGCATATTTCTAAAACTTGCAGGAATTCCTCTATCGCTCATTAAAATCGTAACTTGATGAAGACTTTCAGGAACTAGTGTCCAAAAGTCCCATTGTGCGTTATTTGATCTTAAATAAGTGTGAGGATCTCTTTTTTGAGTGTGGATAAAATCAGGGAATTTATAAGCATCACGAACGAAAAATACAGGCGTATTATTTCCCACTAAATCCCAATTTCCCTCTTTTGTGTAAAATTTAAGCGCAAAACCTCTAACATCTCTTTCAGCATCCGCTGCACCTGCTTCACCTGCAACGGTTGAAAACCTTGCTAACATTCTTGTAGTTTCGCCTTTTTGCAAAACACTAGCTTTTGTATATTTTGAAATATCTTCTGTAATAACTAATTTTCCATATGCGCCACCGCCTTTTGCGTGTACTGCTCTTTCAGGAATTCTTTCTCTATTTTGGTGTGCTAGTTTTTCAATAAGTTTATAATCTTGAAGTAAAACAGGTCCTCTTTTACCAGCTGTTAAACTGTTTTGATTATCAGCGACTACGTTTCCAAATGTTGTGGTTAATCTTTTCATTAGTTTCTCCTTTTTAGTTCTAAACAATAAATTTTATTGTTTAGAAAATTATAGTTATTATAAGTAAATGAATTAGAAATTTAGCAAAAAAATAAAAATTTTAAATCATTTTTATAAAAATATAACTTATTAATAATATTTATTATATAAAATTTATTTAAGTAAATTTATATTATAATCTACATTATCTTAAAAAGGAAAAAGCTATGCGAATAGAAAAACCAACTCCAATTGATGAGAAGATAGAACTTGACCCTGAAAGATATTTTATATCAAGTACTGATTTAAAAGGAATTATAACGTCAGTAAATATTTATTTTTCAAAAATTTCAGGCTATAGCGAAAAAGAACTTATAGGAAGTCCACATAACATCGTAAGACATCCAGATATGCCAAGAATAATTTTTAAAACTATGTGGGATCAGATCCAAACAGGTAAAAATATGTGTGCTGTAATAAAAAATCTAGCAAAAGATGGCAGATACTACTGGGTTGTAACTGATTTTGAAATTTTAAAGGGCGAAGATGGAAAGCCAATTGGATATAGGGCTTTTAGAAGAGCAGCAAAAGATGAAACTATAAAAACGGTTGAGCCAGTTTATAATAGACTTTTAGAAGCTGAAAAAGAAGGTGGAATTTTAGCAAGCAAAGATGAGCTTAATAAAATTTTAAAAGAAAAAAATATGAGTTATGATGATTTTATAAATAATGAAATTAAAAAAAGTGGTCTAAAAGGCGCTTTTAGTGGATTGTTGCACAAATTTGGTTTTTAAAATTTTGTATATTTAATTTTTATAAATATAAATTTGTGAAAATTAAAATGACTTAATAAGCGCTAGTCTTCATATTTTTGAGCAATTTTTCTAAACTCGGATTTTAAATCTATAAAAGCTTTTATTAAAGTTGGATCAAAATGTGTTCCACTTTCGCTTATTATCATATTTTCAGCTTTTTCGTAACTAAATTTTTCCTTATAAGCTCTTTTTGAAGTTAGTGCGTCATATACATCTGCTATTGCCATCAAGCGTCCTTCAATTGGTATTTCATCTCCTTTTAAGCCTTGTGGATAGCCGCTTCCATCCCATTTTTCATGGTGTGTATAGGCTATGTTTATAGCAGCATTTAAGAAAAGATTTTTTCCACTTGAACGCATTTCTGCTTTTTGAATTATCTCTTTTCCATAAATTACATGTTTTTTCATTATTTCCCACTCTTTTTCATCAAAGCTTCCATTTTTATTTAAAATATTATCAGGAATTGCAACCTTGCCAATATCATGGAGTGGAACAGCTTGACATAAAATTTTTATAAAAGTTGGACTAAAATCATAAATTCCCTTTTTTCTTAAATACTGCGCTAAAATTCTAACATACTCTCTAGTTCTTAAGATATGCCCACCAGTTTCTCTATCTTTTCCCTCAACAACTGTTATCATGCTATCTATTGCTGAACTGTGTGCTTCTTCAAGCTCTTTTAAAAAGCTTCTTTTTTCCCAAAAACTATAAAAAGCCATTGATAAAGTAAAAAACAAAAATATTATAGAAACTGGAATTATAATATATCCAATCGAAATATAAACTCCACTTTTTAGTTTAATTTCTGCACTAACAAAATCCATAACAGTTAGTAAAACAAAAACTAAAAAAGAAGGCAAATAGCCATATCTAACTATCACAAAAGCAAGTAACACTAACACTAACACGCTTAAATAAAAATTTAAATCTTTATAGAAATTTGGCTGACTAACAAGTGAGTTAGTTAAAAAATTTTCTATTAAAGATGCATGGTAAAAAATACCAGATCTTATCTTTCCTCCAGAGCTTACAAAATGATCATTTAAGCCAAGCGCAGTTGCACCAAACAAAACAAATTTTCCACTAAATTCACTCTTATCAACTCTATCCAAAAGCACATCAGAAGCCGAAAATGTTTTAAATTTACTTTTTGGATAAATTTCATTTAAGGCCTTTGCTTCATCATTTAGCTTAACTTCTTTTCCTAAAAATTTAACTTTTAAACCCCTATTTTTTTCATCTTCTAAAAGAGTTAAATTTGGATCAACTTGCATAAGCATAGCAACACTAAAAGATGGAATAAGACTATTTTTATAGTAAAAAAATAGATTTGTATAACGCAACACTCCATCGCTAAAAGCCCTTGCATTTATAAAGCCATTTGCCTTAGCAAGAACATTTAAAGGCTCATAGCTACAAACTAAATTATCTATTTTATCTATATTTTCAAAGACAAGGTCTGATTTTATCGTAGTTAGTTTGCTGCAAGTTTTATTTCTTGGTATATTTGAGGCAAAAACTGCTAAAACGCTGTTTCCAGCCTCCAAAGAACTTGCTAAAATTTTATCATTATCTAGTAGTGGAGTTGGAATTTTATTTGTATTTAACTCCAAATTTAGTGAATCTTTATAAAAATTTTTAATTTCATCCAAAGAAGTTCTATCTTTTTCTGCAAATATAACATCCATTCCAAAAGCCGCAGGTTTTGAAAGCAGTATCTCTTGTGCAAGTTTTGCAACTAAAATTCTACTCCAAGGCCACTGACCAAATATTTCTAAGCTTTTTTCATCAATTTCAACAACAACAACTGAGTTTGATTTGTCTAAATTTAACTCTGGCTTTATAAGGTCATAAATTTGATAATCAAGCAAAGGTAAAAAACTACTACTTCTTATAAAAAATCCGCAAATTATGGAAAAAAATATAAATATTATAAAAATTTTTTTCATCTATCTTATCTGAATTTCAACTCTTCTATTTTTTGGTTCAATAACGCCATCTTTTGTCTTAACTAAAAGATTTTTTTCCCCAAAAGACACTATCTCAAGCTTTGAGATATTTAAATCTTTAAAATTTTTAGAAACGCTTTGCGCTCTATCAAGTGAGACTTTTTCATTGATTTTATCACTTCCATAAGTATCTGCGTGTCCTATAATAGAGACATTGCAAGGCATTCTATCTTTAATAGTTTGTCTTATTTCATCTATTTTTTTAGCTGAGTTTTCAGTCAAATTTGAGCCATCTGTAAAATACAAAAGATATGACTTTGGTGGTATAACACCATCTTTTAGCAAGGTATAATATCTTTTTTTTACCTCATCTTCTTTAAGAGTTTTTTTCTTGCTTTCAAAAGTTTTAACGTTTGAAATTTCCATATATGAATTTACGGAATTTAAGGTTGTATTTTTATCTTTTGCTTGAATGATTATAGCTGATGGCTTACCACTATCTAAAAGTAAAATCTCACTTTTTTCAACTCCTATGGTAAGACCAAAAATAACTGCAACCATTCCTAGGAAAACTTCCATTTTGTTTCCTTATTTAAGTTCTATTATAAATTTAGTTCCTCTTATACCGATAATTCCATCAGGAATTTTAAACTCAAAGCTCTCAGGTGAAATTTCGCTTACTTTACCTGATTCAAACATAGCTTTTCCCTTATCAAGCTTCAAAGAAAATTTATAAATTTCTTCGATTGGCTTAAATTTAAACTCTTCAATATTTAAATAACTAGATTCACCTAAAGTAAGGCTACTTCCATCATCAAAAATAACCCCTACTTTTGAATTTGCATCTGTTATTAAAATATCGTTATTTAACAATTCATCACCAACTTTTAAATTTAATGTCTTATCATCTCTTTTAACAACTGGATTACCTTTTGCCATTTTAACTATTGCAATACTTTGAGCAAACAAAAAATTTGCAAAAATAAAGAAAGTAAAAAATATTTTTTTCAAAACAACTCCTTTATCATAAAAGTTAAACATCATTATAACATATAAATTAATAATTTTAAAACTAAAATTTGATAAAAATAATTTACTATTTTAAAATTTTATTTTATTTTAAAGTATCAAATTAAAATAAAAGCTATTAAAATGCTTAGTTTTAGGCTTGTTTATAAATTGCACATCATGATAAATTTAAATTCTAGGTAAATATAAAAAGTAAATTTAATTTGACTTTTATAAAATTTTATAGTAGAATTGTCAGTGATATTTTATTTAAAAAGGATTAAAAGTATGAAAAAAATTCTTAGTTCAGTTTTAGTTGCTGGGTTGCTTGTATCAGCTGGAGTGACAACTTCATTTGCAATAGGCGGAGCAAGTGGCGCTGCGACTGATTATGTAGTTCAAGGAAAGATTGGTGAGTTAGTTGTAAATCCTTACGATATAGCTCCACTAACAGCTGTTATTAAAAATGGCGGATATACAATAAAAGATGTAACCGTTAGAATCGTGCCAAAAAAAGATGGTCAAGAGATCAAATACAAAGTAGCAGATGGCGAGCTTAAAACTCATGGTGGAATTCCTGTTTTTGGGCTTTATCCTGATTATGTAAATACAGTTGAAGTTGAATACACAAGGACATATAAAGGTGCTGATGAGAAGATAAAAGAGGATTATAAAATTTATACCGCTCCTGTTTTTGGCGATGTTAGCGGTATGAGAGGTCAAAAAGGTGTATTTTTTGATGAGATCAAAGTTACAAAACCTGCAACTGAGAAATTCAAAGATAGACTTTATTTTGTAAATAACTTCCAACCAAAGACTGGAAAAGGCACAAAAGTTGTATGGAATAACCCAACAGGTGGAGCGCTAGAGTGGAACTATACTCCTCAAATTTTTATCCTTGATACAAAAGGCGAAATTAGATGGTATATGGAGCCAAGCAAAATTTACAACCTCAAATCAGCATTCCACGCTGGCGTTATGATGGGCTTTAAGCAAAATGATGATGGCGATATAACTTGGGGTTATGGTCAAAGATATGCAAAATATGACATCATGGGAAGAGAGATCTTTAACAGAGAGCTTCCTGCTGGATATGTTGATTTTTCACACTCAATGGATGATAGCCCAAATGGCCACTACTTCTTAAGAGTTGCTAATGCAAACCTAAAAAGAAATGATGGCAAAAATGTTCGAACCGTAAGAGATGTTATAGTTGAAGTTGATCAAAACGGTCAAGTTGTTGATGACTGGAGACTTTATGAAATCCTTGATCCTTATAGAGACAATGTCCTAAAAGTGCTTGATCAAGGTGCAGTTTGTCTAAATATCGATGCAAAAGCTGGTGGCCATACATTAAGCGATGAAGAGCTAGCAAAGCTTGATGACAATGATCAATTTGGCGATATCGTAGGAAGCGGACCAGGAAGAAACTGGGCACACGTAAACTCAGTTGATCACGATGCTGAAGATGATAGCATTATACTTTCATCAAGACATCAAAATGCAATTATTAAGATAGGTAGAGATAAACAAGTTAAATGGATTTTAGGAAACCCAGTTGGCTGGAGTGATAAATTTAAAGATAAGCTTTTAACTCCAGTTGATAGCAAAGGTAATAAAATTTCTTGCGGTGATGATGGCGCAAAATGCCCAGGATATGAGAGTGATAAAGGTGGCTTTGACTACACTTGGACACAACATACTGCATTTAAAATCGATGAGAAAAGCAAAGGCGATATCATCTATGTAAGTGCATTTGATAATGGCGATAGCCGTGGTATGGAGCAACCTGCACTTCCAACTATGAAATACTCACGTGCAGTAATCTATAAAATAGATCAAAAGAAGATGACAGTTGAGCAAGTTTGGGAATATGGAAAAGATAGAGGATTTGACTGGTATAGCTCAGTTACAAGCCTAACAGAGTATCAAGCTGACAAAAACTCAGTTATGGTTTATTCAGCAGTTGCTGGAATGCAGTTTGACATAGCAACAGGAAATCCAACAGGTCTTCCAAGCCCACATATTAACGAGTTTGAATGGGGTGCAAAAGAGCCTAGTATCGAGATCGTTATGAAAAATGCAATGGGTTATCAAGCATGGCCATTTAGCATTGAAAAGGCATTAAGCAAATAATTCAAATTTAGGGGGAATTTTCTCCCTAAATTTATCTCTCTTTAAATCTAGACAAAAGTCTCAAATGGTGAGATTTCTATCTAAATTTCAAAATAGGAGAGAATATGAAAAAAATTCTTAGTTCAGTCTTAGTTGCTGGAATGCTTATTTCAGTGGGAGTTACAACAGCATCAGCAATTGGTGGTGCAAGTGGAGCAAAAACGGATTGGCAAACACAAGGAAAACTTGGCGCTGTAAAGCTAAATCCTTACGGACTTACTCCATTAACTGCGATTATTATGAACAATGGTTATGTTTTAAGTGATGTATCGGTTAAAGTTTTACCAAAAGAAAATGGTCAAACTATAAGCTATCAAGTAGATAATCAAGTTTTAAAAACATACGGCGGGATTCCTATCTTTGGTCTTTATCCAGCGTATAAAAATCAAGTTGAGGTAACTTATACAAAATCAGCCGTTGGTTTTCAAGATGAAAAAATAACCGAAACATATCAAATTACAACTGGTCCAGTTGGACTAACTCCATCAGGACTTATGACACAAACTGGAATGCCATTTGAAACTGTAAAGGTTGAAAAAGCAGATAAAGAGTTTTCAGATAGGCTTTATCTTATAAATAACGCACCTGGCAAAATGCCTGGACGAAGCTCACAAGCTGTTTGGAATAACCCAATGGGTGGAGCATTAGAGTGGAATGACTCATCATCTGTATTTATCGTGGATACAAAAGGCGAAGTCAGATGGTATTTTGACTCAGATAAAATGCTAGATCCTGGCAATATCTACCGCACAGGTATCCAAATGGGATTTAGACAAGATATTGATGGAGCTTTGGCGTGGGGCTTTGGTCAAAGATATGTTAAATATGATTTAATGGGACGAGAAATTTTCAACCGCCAACTTCCGCTTGGATATAATGACTTCTCACACTCTTTAAACAATGCTCAAAATGGTAACTACCTACTTCGTGTTGGCTCATCAAACACAAAACGCCCTGATGGTAAAAATGTTAGAACTGTTAGAGATACGATTGTAGAAGTTGATAAAAACGGAAATGTTGTGGATGATTGGAGACTTTATGAAATTTTAGATCCATATAGAAAAGATGTTATTTTATCGCTTGATCAAGGTGCGGTTTGTCTAAACATAGACGCAAGTATGGCAGGTCAAACTCTAAGCAATGAAGATTTAGCTAAAATGGATGCTGATAATAACTTTGGTGATATAGCAGGAACTGGGATTGGTAGAAACTGGGCTCATGTAAATTCAGTTGATTATGATCCAAACGATGACAGTATCGTTATTTCAAGTCGTCATCAAAGTGCGATGATAAAAATCGGCAGAGATAAGCAAGTTAAATGGATAGTTGGAGCTCACAAAGGCTGGGGGGAAAAATTTAAAGACAAATTATTACAACCAGTTGATAACAAAGGTAACAAAATCGTTTGCGAAGATGAATATTCAAAATGTCCTGGATATGAAAATGAAAAAGGCGGATTTGACTGGACTTGGACACAACATACCGCATTTATCATTGATAGCAAGACAAATAAAGATATTCTATATCTAGCAGCATTTGATAATGGCGATGGCAGAGGCTTGGAACAACCTGCACTTTCATCTATGAAATACTCACGTGCAGTTGTTTATAAAATAGATCAAAAAAATATGACTATTGAACAAGTTTGGGAATATGGCAAAGATAGAGGAGCTGATTGGTTTAGTGCAGTTACAAGCTTAACAGAATACCACGATGATAAAGATTCTTTGGTTGTATATTCAGCAACTGCTGGAATGCAATTTGACCTTTCAAAAGGTGTTCCGGTTGGCGATCCTGCACCTGAATTAATGGAATTTAAATGGGGTGAAACAACTCCTAGCGTTCAAATCAAATTTACAGGCACAGGAATTGGCTATCAAGCAATGCCAATTAGTCTTGAAAAGGCGTTTGGTAAAACAAAATAAATTAATTTAAAGCCCTAATTTTAGGGCTTTTGTTTTTATGTTTTTTCTTTAAATTTAGATAAAAGTCTCAACCTTGAAATTTCTATCTAAATTTTACAAAAGGAGAGAATATGAAAAAAATTCTTAGTTCAGTTTTAGTTGCTGGTATGCTTATATCAGTAGGAGTTACAACATCTTTAGCAATGGGTGGTCCAACTGGTCCAAAGACCGATTGGCAAATACAGGGAAAAATAGGAAGCGTTAAACTAAATCCTTATGAACTAACCCCACTAACTGCTGTTATTATGAATGGTGGGTATAATTTAAGCAATATTGAAGTTACAATTGTCCCAAAAGAAAACGGACAAACAATAAAGTATAAAGTTGATGAAAATAGAGCTAAAACATACGGCGGAATTCCAATTTTTGGTCTTTACCCAAGCTACTTAAATACCGTAAAAGTAAGCTACACAAAAGAAAGTTTTGGAAAAACTGAAACAGTAAAAGATGAAGAGTACAAGATTTTAACTTCCGGCATAAGCTTGCAACCTACTGGATATACATCACAAAGAGGTGTTCCTTTTGAAAAAGTTAATGTTTTAAAAGTAGAAGATGAGTTTAAAGATAGGCTTTATTTGGTAAATAATGCTCCAGGAAAAAGCATTGGAAAAAGCTCAAATTCAGTATGGAACAACCCTATGGGTGGAGCTATGGAATGGGATGAAGAATCAAGTGCATTTATCGTTGATACAAAAGGTGAAATTAGATGGTTTTTTGATAATGACAAACTAATGGACTGGCACAATATCTACAATCGTGGACTTATGATGGGCTTTCACCAAAACAATGATGGCTCACTTACTTGGGGATTTGGACAAAGGTATGTGAAATATGATCTTATGGGTAAAGAGAGCTTTAACCGCCAACTACCACTTGGCTACATTGACTTTTCACACGCGATGGACGATATGCAAAATGGAAACTATCTCTTAAGAGTAGCTTCAGCAAACACACTTCGCCCTGATGGCAAAAATGTCAGAACTGTAAGAGACGTTATAATTGAAGTAAATCAAGATGGTGATGTGGTTGATGAGTGGAAATTATTTGAAATTTTAGATCCATATAGAAGCGATGTTATAAAAGCTCTAGATCAAGGTGCGGTTTGTCTAAATATCGATGCAAGTATGGCTGGAAAAACACTAAGCGATGAAGATCTGGCAAAAATGGATGAAAGTAATGATTTTGGAGATATCGCCGGAACTGGGATTGGTAGAAACTGGGCGCATGTAAACTCAGTTGATTATGACCCAACAGATGATAGCATTATACTTTCAAGTCGCCACCAAAGCGCTATGATAAAGATTGGTCGTGATAAAAAAGTTAAATGGATAGCTGGAGCACATAAAGGCTGGAATGATAAATTTAAAGATAAACTTTTACAGCCAGTTGATAGCAAAGGAAATAAAATCGTTTGTGAAGATGGGTATTCAAAATGTCCTGGGTATCTAAATGAAAATGGCGGTTTTGACTGGACTTGGACACAACACACTGCTTGGAGAATAGATGAAAAGTCAGATAAAAGATATATTTATATAAGCGTTTTTGATAACGGAGATGCAAGAGGTATCGAGCAACCAGCACTTTCAACTATGAAATATAGCCGTGCGGTAGTTTATAAAATAGACCAAGAAAAAATGACAATCGAACAAATTTGGGAATATGGTAAAAATCGCGGCAACGAATGGTTTAGTCCGGTTACTAGCTTAACAGAATATCACGCCGATAAAGATAGTATTGTTGTTTATAGTGCAACTGCTGGAATGAGTTTTGATCTAAATTCAGGAGTTAGCGTTGGAGAGCCAAAGCCTGAAATTGATGAGTTTAAATGGGGTGCAAAGGAGCCTTCTGTTCAAATTCAGTTTATTGGAACAGATGCTGGTTATCAAGCAATGCCAATTAGTCTTGAAAAGGCGTTTGGTAAAACAAAATAAATTGATTTATTAAAATTTAAAGCCCTAATTTTAGGGCTTTTATTTTTATGTTTTTCCTTAGAAATTTATATAAAAGTTTCAAACAATGAAGTTTTTATCTAAATTTTAAAAGGAGAAAATATGAAAAAAATTCTTAGTTCAATCTTAGTGGCTGGTATGCTTTTAGGCGTTGGAGCCACGACCTCATTTGCAATTGGCGGGCCAAGCGGGGCAAAAGTTGATTATCTAATTCAAGGGCAAATCGGCGAAGTCGTTGTAAATCCATATGATATTGCACCTCTTACTGCAATTATTAGAAATGGTGGTTATGATCTAAAAGATGTAAAAGTTAGGATAGTTCCTAAAAAAGGTGGTCAAGAGATAAAATATAGCGTTAGCAATAAGCAAATTTTAACTCACGGTGGAATTCCTGTATTTGGTCTTTATCCTGACTATAAAAACAAAGTCGAGGTCGAATATACAAGGATTTTGGGCGATAAGGCCGATAAACTAAAAGAAACTTATGAGATATATACCGCACCAATCTATGCAGAACCTGCCGGAATCAAAATACAAGATAGTGCATTTTTTACAGAAGCAGTAGTACATAAAGCAGCAGATAAAGAATTTAGCGATAGACTTTATTTTTTAACAGGAAACATCCAAAAATCTGGCAAAGGCACACAAGTTGTTTGGAATAACCCAGTTGGTGGAGCACTAGAGTGGAATTTCTATCCTCAAAATTTCGTTATAGATACAAAGGGCGAGATTAGATGGTATATGTTTGCTGAGCCGATTTATGATCTTAAATCCATCTATAACGCAGGTGTTATGATGGGCTTTAAGCAAAATGATGATGGAGCCCTAACTTGGGGATATGGACAAAGATACGCTAAGTATGACCTAATGGGTAGAAAGATTTTCAATAGGCAGCTACCAATAGGCTATAACGACTTTTCACACTCACTAGACAATAGCCCAAATGGAAACTACTTTTTAAGAGTTGCAAGCTCAAATCAAAAGCGACTTGATGGCAAAAATGTCCGCACCGTGCGAGATGTTGTCATAGAGGTAGATGAAAATGGAGTAGTTTTGGACGAGTGGAAGCTATATAATATATTAGATCCTTACAGAGATGTAAATATGAAGGTGCTTGATCAAGGTGCAGTTTGCCTAAATATCGACGCAAGTATGGCTGGAAAAACTTTAAGCAGCGAAGATTTAGCAAAAATGGATGAAAGTGATAAATTTGGCGATATCGTAGGAAGTGGTCCTGGCAGAAACTGGGCGCATATAAACTCAGTAGATCATGACACAGAAGATGATAGTATCATACTTTCATCAAGGCATCAAAGCGCTATTATTAAGATAGGAAGAGATAAAAAGGTAAAGTGGATTTTAGGCTCACATGAGGGGTGGAGTGATAAATTTAAACCATTCTTACTCCAACCAGTCGATAGTAAAGGCAACAAGATAAGTTGTGGAGATAGTGGCTCAAAATGCCCTGGATATCTAAACGAAAAGGGTGGCTTTGACTACACTTGGACACAGCACACTGCATTTAAAATTGATGCAAAAAGTAAAGGCGATATCTTATATGTAACAGCTTTTGACAATGGAGATAGCCGTGGTATGGAGCAACCTGCACTTCCATCGATGAAATATAGCCGCGCAGTAATCTACAAAATAGATCAAAAGAAGATGACTGTTGAGCAAGTTTGGGAATATGGCAAAAACCGTGGTAACTCTTGGTATAGCCCAGTTACTAGCCTAACAGAGTATCACGCCGATAAAGATAGCGTTGTTGTCTATAGTGCGACTGCTGGAACAAATTTTAACCTACAAACAGGTGCTTTTGAGAGCTTACCAAATCCTTATTTGATGGAATTTAAATGGGGTGCAAAAGAACCATCATTTGAAATACAGCTAAAAGGAATTTCTGGCTATCAAGCAATGCCAATTAGCCTTAAAAAAGCATTTGAAAACTAAAATTTAAATGAGTGCAAGTGCAAATTTGCACTCAAATTTAAACTACTCTTGTGGTAAATAAGTTAAAATTTGGCACGCTCTTTTACTGCCCAGATCACAAGCTTTTAAAAGCGTTGTGGTTGACCCCTCAAAGCTGTGTGAAGTGCCTTTTCCCTCCAAATAATGAACCGAAGCCTCATAACAACTCTCACTTACATTATTTTCACAACCTTTGTTAAAAATCTCAAATGCTCTTACAACATCCTTTTCCACGCCAAGCCCTCTTTGAAGCATATCAGCAAATAAAAAGCACTTTGCTTCACTTCCACTCTCACACTCTTTTTCCAAATAAGATGATATGCTTAAACACGCTTTTTCATCACTTTTTACTATGCAGCCATCAAGCGCTTTGTCAAAATCCAAACCAAATCCAACACTAAAAACCAAAATCAAACATAAAATAACTTTTCTCATAAACTCTCCTAATAAAAAAATTATATGATTTTAGCTTTTTATATTAAATAAAATTATAAACAATTTAAAAATAAAAAATAAAAAATTTTAAATTAATGTGATATAGTGTATAATATGAGATTAATTTTAACAAAGGTGCAATTATGCAAAAAAACATTTTTTTAAAAGTTTTAGTATTGGTTTTAGGCACTCAGATATGTTTGAATGCAAAAAACATAATACCACACTTTACAACCAGCCTTGATGATAATCACAGCTATCAAATAGGCGTAAACTGGCTATGGCTTAAACAAAAAAGCCCAAATTCTTTTTCTAATAATATAGATGGTT
Source organism: Campylobacter ureolyticus ACS-301-V-Sch3b (assembly GCF_000413435.1). Taxonomy (NCBI): domain Bacteria; kingdom Pseudomonadati; phylum Campylobacterota; class Epsilonproteobacteria; order Campylobacterales; family Campylobacteraceae; genus Campylobacter; species Campylobacter ureolyticus. The sequence continues at coordinate 354,256 of NZ_KE340326.1, forward strand.
TAAATCATGATGGTTTAACAACAAAGACTAAAAATGGAGATTATATAGATAAAAATCTCTTAAAAAGACATATTACAGAAATTGAAAATGAAGAGTTTTTACTGGGTAGCGGTTATGAAGTTCCACATTTTTTAGCTAAAAATAAATCTGGCGAAAATGAGCTAGAAATTACAAATTTTAATACTGAAAATATAAAAAAAGATATAAGTATAAAAAAACCGTCTTATGAAAATAAAGATTGGAATTTAAAAGATATGTTGCCTCAAGCAAAAAGTACAAATCCACTTTTTAATATCCCAACAGTAGGTCTAATCTCTATGCCGGATATAGCTAAACCGGAAGATATAGATGAAGTAAATATAAATATCAAAGGTTCAGGAGCCGTTTTAAGCAGTTATGCCTATTATTTAAATAAAGGAAGTGGTCAAGGAAATTTTTCTCAAGTAACTTTAGAAAAAGGCACATTTTTAAAGGTATCACCAGATCGCAGTAATCCAAATGCTGGTTATTTAAAAATAAAAGATTACAAAGCTACAATGCCTATGTTTTATAAAAAATCAATTGGCGATTTTGAAGATACTTTCTACGCAAACAATGACACAAGGCATTTTTTATACACATTAAGAACTGCTCCATACAACACATTTAAAAAAGATGTAAAAATTTATATGAATTCAAAAAGCTATAACACAATAGAAGGATGCTGCGGCTATGAATTCGGTTTTGCAGTGGTCGGAGAAACGAACGGAAATAATAGTTTTGAGAAAAAAAATATTTCCGAGATAAATCAGAAGATACCACCAACAGGTAAACTTATAGATACAACTTTACCATATTTTATGCCTAAAGCTTTAAAGATAAACCGGGAAATGGATAAATCAAAAGTTCCTTTAGTTTATTTTGAAAATGAAGGAATAGCTGAAATAGGAGAAACTGCTAAAGGATTTTTGATGATGGTTGTCAACCATGACCCATCAGATAAGCTGCATATTTATAATAACAGCGGTGATATAGTTTTGCTTCCAAGGGATGATGATGAGGATAAAAAAGCAGCAGTATTTTTTCACTCACCCGATGTTCCAAGAAAAAATACAAGTGCCATTTATACAAACACCGGAAATATAAATTTATTTGGTATGCATACTGTAGGCTATTTAGCTTCAGCACTTGAAACATATTTAAATGAGAGTACATTAAGCTTTATAAATGATGGAAATTTTGTTTTAAATGGAGCAAACTCCATAGGAATGGCGATCTCAGGAGATAGGGGAGATTTAAAAAGCGGATCAAACGTTCATACCTTTAAACCAATTATTTTAAGAGGCGATAAAGCAATCGGCTTTTATAATGAAAACGATGCTTTAAATGAAGGCAATAAAAGCTTTAGCACAATGAAGATAGTGATCGGGGATAAAGGAAACGAAACTGATATTTATGAATCAAAAATAGTAAAAGATAGTCAGGATGAACCTAAAGTAGATATCAAAGAAGATGGTGAAGAGGGTAAAAAATTTGATCCTCAAAGCAATATAGAAGACAATGATAAAAGATCTGTAGATAATGCTATAGCAATGATATATAATCCAAACTCTAAAAATTCAGTTATGGATAATTTCGTAAGAACAGATATACAAATAAATGCAAACTCTACAAACGGTATAGGAATTTATGCTAAAAGTGGAACAATAAAACTTTTAAATGAGATTACGGATACCGAAATAAAAGATAATTTTGATGAAAAAATAGTTGATAAAATAAATGAAAATTTTAAAAACGACACCAATCATACCATCAATATAAATGGTGGAAAAAATAACACCGCTCTTTATGTAAAGCAAGATAAATACAATCACCCAAGCGTAATAATCTATAATGGAGATATAAATATAAACGCAGGAAAAGACTTCGAAGGAAAAAATAGCACTGATAATAAAGCTATTATGGCCTTAAATAAAGGAAATGTAGAATTTGAAGGCAATTTAACTGCCGGTAAAGATGGCTCTTTAATTACTAGCAATGCCGTAGTTTATAGCGATAATGCAGAAGTTACCATAAAAAATGGCTCCACTATAAATATGTATTTAAGCGATAGCTCAAATGGATTTTACGCTTCAAATTTTTCAAAACCGAATATTCAAAGCTCGAAACCGCAAATAAAAATAGAAGAAGGTGCAAAAATAAATTTAAACGGTGATGGGGTCGGTATAACAGCTGGAAATGGCGGACATATAGACCTAAGCGGAGCGACTATCAAAGCCACAGGCTTAAAATCAGCTCTTGCTTCTATAGCAAGTGACGGAAACACTTCATACATAAACGCAAAAAATGCAACTATAACATATGATGGCGACAGCTATGCAACATATTCAAGTCAAAAAGACGCTAAAATAAACTTGGATAATGCCACTATAAATCTTATGGGAAACTCATACGGCGTAGCGCTTGACTACGACAAAGCAAACAATACTTATGATGTCAAAGGCTTAATGGGAAAAGTAAATATCAAACCTTTAAGCGATAAGGTGAATCTTTTTACAATTAAAGACTATAATGATTTACGCTCCTCACGTTTTAATAATGAAGACGGTGCATTAAATCTCGAAGATGAAGGTACTATCGGCGTAGGAACTTTTAGTTATAAAATAGACAGAAGTGATCCAAATGGTGCGAAAGCCACACTTGCATTAATTGACGGACTTAAAAATTTTCTTATAGATAGCAATATTGATAAATCTAAAGCCGGACAAAAAGGCGATAAAATTTCAGATATGCAAACTGATGATGAAAAAATAGCTTTCAATTTTGCTAAAAATATAAAAATTCAAAGAGCAAATATAACTCTTGGTAGCGGTAAAACAGTAAAAGCCATTATGAATGAAGACGAGCTTAAAAATCTTTCAATGAGTAAGCCATTTGCAATAGCAGTATCTGCAGGACCAAATGCAACAAACAAAGATAAAACTTCAATAACTCTAAAAGACAACAGCAAAGTTATAGTTAATAGCAAAGATCAAAAAGAAGATGCAGGAGTTGGACTATATATAGACTTTGGTAGAGTAAATACAGATAAAAGCGCACTAATAAAAGTTGGAAGCAGTAATACAAAAAATGCAACTGGAATTTATGCAGTAAGCTCTGATGTAACAAATGATGGCACGATACAAACTGACTCTTCTCTATCAATCGGAGCAATGCTTTATGCGCAAAATACAAAGCCTTATAGTAAGGCTTTTATAGATCAAATAGGTGGAGCTAGTAAACTAAATGGCTTTATTACAAATAATGGAGATATAGTGGTAAATGGTGAGAGGTCGGCTGGAATTTATGTAGATAATAATTTCAACAAAGTCCAAAATTCTTACACAGGCACAAACAATAAAAACATAAATGTAAATGCTGCAAATTCTATGGCGATGGCAAGCTCAAATTCCACACTTATAAATAAAGGAAATATAAATTTAAATAAAAACTCAAGCTCAAGCATTGCAATGTATGGAAAAGAATTTCAAGATGAAACACAAAATATTAACTCAAGCTCAACTCTTAAAAATAGCGGACTTATATATATAAACTCAAACCACTCAGCCGGAATGCTTAACAAATCGGTTAATAATGACAGTTCTACACAGCTTTTAGATGGCGGTAGAATAATCTCATCTAAAGATGCATCAAAAGTTACAGCAATAAGTGGAAAAAATATAGATGTAAAAAACGGCTCAACAATAGACTTAAAAGGAAAAAATTCAGTTGGAATTTATGCTAATAACTCATCTGCTGTAAATATAGAAGAAAATGCTAAAATAAATATAAGTGATGATTCTATAGTTTTATACTCTAAAAGTAGTGACAATACAGACATAAAGTATAATATAAAAAATACAGAAATTTTAGGTAAAAATCAAACTGCTATATATCTTGAAAATAGCAAAGAAAATGCAAATAAACTAACTTTAGTGCCAAATTCGGTATTTAATGTAAAAGATGAAAACTCTAAAGCCTTGCATTTAAAATCTATAGGAAATCCTTCAAGTTATACTTTTGATGATATAACATTTAATCTAAAAGGAAAAAATAATGTCGCTGTTTTAGCAGAAGGTAGCACAAATGTAAGTCTAGGAGCAAATTCAAAAATAAATATGGATGAGTTAGCTTACGGAAGCATAGGTCTAGCACTTCAAGATAGTGACAATGAAACACTTACCATAACAAACAAAGGCACTATAAACGTAGCAAAAAGCGATAAAGACAATAAAATTTATTCGGCTGCGATTGCGCTTTTTTCACCAGGAATTGCAATTAATAATGGCACTATAAACACAGATGATGAATCTGTTGGAATGTATGGCATAGATGATGAAAATGTAAATTTGCAAAATGAAGGTGAAATAAATATAAATAAAAATGCAGTTGCCATGTATATTAAAAACGGAGCTGCCACAAATAGTGGAAAAATAAATGTAAATGGTGAAAACGGTGTTGGAATGTATGCCAAAAAAGGCTCTTTAATAAATAGTGGTGAAATTTTAGCAAACAGTCAGGGTGCTGGAATGTTTAGTGATGAAGATGCAAAGATTTCAAATTTAAACAAAATTTTACTTAATAAGGAAAACTCAATTGGAATTTATACAAAAAACGAAGCCACAAACAAAGGAAATATCTCTTTACTTGGCGATCGTTCAGTTGGAATTTTTGCAAAAAATATCTTAAATGAAGGTGTTGTAAACCTAAGCTCAAAAGGAGAAAATGATAAATTTTCAGCTGCATTGATGGGGAAAAACATAAAAAATACAGGAACTATAAATTTAAATAAAGAGTATGAAGTTGGAATGTATGGCATAGGCACATCTACAAATAAAGCGGTTTTAACAAACGATGGAGCAATAAATTTAAATGCAAACAACCAAATAGGAATGTATGCTAAATTTGCCGATATTAAAAATAGCGGAGATATAAATGTAAACGCTCAAGACTCAATTGGAGTTTATGCCGATAATTCCATAATCGACAATACAGGCAAAATAACTTTAAACGCTGATAATTCAGTTGGTGTTTATATGGTAAATGGTTCGTATTTTAAAAATAGAGGCGAAATTAAAATAATTGGAAATTCAAAAAGCGTGGTAAAAGATGGTAAAAAAATAGATATTATGCCCGCAAGCACTCCTTCTTTCCTTCCAAATGAAGTTCATAAAGATAAATTTAAAGGCGTTGATATAGAGGTAAATAAGAACACCCAAAATTTTGAAGATTTTAATGTAAAATATGATAATAAAATTTACAATACTGAAAATTCTGTAAAATTATCAAATTCACAAATTGCCAATAATTTAGATCTAAGCTTGTCAAACAAAACAACAAATATTGAGATTCCTGCAAATTTAGATAACAAAAGCAAAGAAAAAAGAGTTAAAAACAATATCGTGGCAATGTATGCGGATACTTCAGGCGTAAATTTGACAAAACCTATAAAAGGACTTGATAACCTAAGCAAAAATGATAAAATCATCCTTTATATAGGCGCTGAAGCGGCAAACTATACAAACAAAAAAGTTATAAATTTAGATCAAAGTCTGATGAAGCCTTTCATAGATGAGCTTGACAAATCAACAGCTATAAAAGCTGTTTATTCAGGTTCTTTAACTTGGCAGGCATTTGTAACTTTTGATAAAAATGCTAAAAATAATCACAAAATAAAAAGTTTTGTGATGTCAAAAATTCCTTATGTAAATTTCATAAAAAAAGATAGTAAATATAAAGATTTATATATTGCACTTGATAAGAAATATGAAAAAGCCATAGTTGGAAGCAACGATAAAAAGATATTTAATAAACTTAACCTACTTGGAAAAAATGAAGAATTTAACCTTCATAAAAATTTAAAAAGTTTAGGTGGTTTTGAATATGCATCAACTCAAACCAGGGCTTACTCATCTGCTGATATTTATGATAGAGAATTTAATGATTTGATGCGTTGGGATACAAACACTACAGACACAACCAAATTTAAGATTTTTGGTGCAAACACTAAACGAGATCAAAGAGTGGATGGAGTTTTAGGATATGATAAGAATGCTTACGGTCTATTTGTGCTAAATAACTTCGATCTTAAAATGGATGGAACGTCAAATGGAGTTTTTGGAGGAATTGCCAAAGAAAGATATGAGTTTAAAAATGATTATAAATCAAAAGAAGATGCTTTAACAGCACAAATCGGATATTATATAGATAGAAAAGTTTTAAACGAAGAAGTAAATCATCTTTTAAAAATATCTGCCACAGGAAGCACAAGAGAGATGAAAAGATATACTTTAGATAAAGACTTTTGGGCAAAATCTAAATATTATACATTAGGCTTTGATGTCAAAAATAGCTTTTATAAAGAGTATAAATTCAACTCAGGTTTTAAAATTTCGCCATATGCAGGAGTTGATTTAGGATATGGCATTATAGACAATATAAAAGAAAAAAGTGGCAATACTCTTCTTTTAAATGTTGATTCAAAAGATTATTATAGTATCAGACCAAATATTGGAGTTGAGCTTGGATATACACATTTGCTTGATGAGAGTTCATACTTTAATATACTTCTTGATAGTAAAATTTACAAAGAATTTGGCAAGATAAACAGAGCCAACAATTTAGCAAGATTTAAAGATGCAAATAGCTATTTTTCACTTCCAAAAGAGGATAAGGAAGATAAAGGTGCTGAATTTACACTTGTAGGTAAATACGAAAATGGAAATTTCGGTGCATCTTTAAAAGGTGGATATCAAACTCAATTTAAAGATAGATTTATAGGGCTTGATTTAAGAATTAAGTTTTAAAAATTAAAGGCTTGAAATAAAACTTTTGATGTTTATAAACTTCAATCTTGTTTTAAACTTGATGATTTTTAAAAGGGGAAAAATCCCCTTTTAATTTTGTTATAAACTCTACTCTTTTAAATAATCTTGAATACTTTTAACTTCTAAATATGAGCCATCTTTCATTGACGGTATTGAATTTACTGCCATTAGGGCCGCTTTTGTAGTTGTGAAATATGGTACTTTAAACCTCAAAACAAGTTGGCGGATTTTGACACCATCATCATCATAGCTTTTATTATCGCTTGTATTTACAACCAAATTTATCTCATTATTTTTTAACTTATCGGCGATGTTTGGGCGGCCTTCGCTTATCTTGTGAACAAACTCACTTTCTATACCATGCTCTTTTAAGGCATTATGAGTTCCACTTGTTGCAACTATCCTAAAGCCCTCTTTTATGAATTTTTTAGCTAGTTCTATACCACTTTTTTTATCATCATCGGCCAAGCTTAAAAACAAAGTTCCACTTGATGAAAAGACATTACTTGCTGAAATTTGACTTTTTATAAAGCTTTTTGCAAAACTATCGCTTATACCCATAACTTCGCCTGTTGATTTCATCTCAGGCCCAAGGATAAAATCAGCCCCAACTAGTTTGTTAAATGGAAATACGCTTTCTTTAACACAAACATGATTTTTTGGAGTAGCTGTATAGATATCTCCTACTTTTATTAAGTTTTTATAACTATCATAGAAATTTAATGCCTCTTTTAAATCCCCTTGCCACATAACTCTAGTTGCGACTTTTGCCATAGGAATTCCTGTTGCTTTACTTACAAAAGGCACAGTTCTACTTGCTCTTGGATTTACTTCTATCATATAAATTTCATCTTCAAAAATGGCAAATTGTATGTTTAAAAGTCCTATAACGCCTAAATTTATAGCGATTTCTTTTGTGTTTTTGTAAACTTTTTCAATTATTTCTTTGCTTAAGCTTTGTGGTGGCATTACACTTATACTATCACCTGAGTGAATTCCAGCCTCTTCAATATGCTCTAAAATAGCTCCCACAAAAACATCTTTTCCATCACTTATGGCATCAACATCAAGTTCGGTAGCGTTTTTCAAAAATTTATCTATTAAAACCGGAGAGTGGTTGCTAACGCTTACTGCTTCGCCCATATACTCTAAAAGCTCACTTTCACAAGTGACTTTTTTCATTGCTCTTCCGCCTAAAACATAACTTGGTCTAACAAGCACTGGATAGCCAATTTCTTTTGCTTTTAAAACTGCTTCTTCTACGCTTGTCGCAGTTGCATTGTTAGGCTGTTTAATACCTAATTTTGATATAAACTCGCTGAATTTCTTCCTATCTTCTGCCATATCTATAACTCTTGGGCTTGTTCCTATTACATTAGCCCCAATAATTGCTAGTCTTTTTGCAAATTTAAGTGGAGTTTGACCTCCAAAATGAATTATTACGCCATCAGGATTTTCTCTTTCAATAACACTTCTTAAATGCTCAAAATCAATTGGTTCAAAATATAGCGTATCGCTTGTGTCATAATCCGTGCTTACAGTTTCAGGATTGCAATTATACATTATACTTTTTATGCCAAGATCTTTTAGCGCATAACTTGCATGAACACAACAATAATCAAACTCTATTCCTTGTCCTATTCTATTTGGTCCACCACCTATTATTAAAACTTTTTTGCCTTTATTGCTGGATGAGACATTTTCGCATTTTTTAAATGTTGAGTAAAGATAAGTAAAGTTATCATTTCTGCCTTTTGTTCCAGCTTTTTGATAAATTTGAGCTATATTAAATTTATTTCTTGCAAAGTAAATATCATTTTGACTAAGCTCTAGGTTGTCTTTTAAATTTATAAGATAAGCTAACTTTTTATCAGAAAATCCCATAGCTTTAGCTTCTTGTAGTTTTTTAGAATCGTTTAAAATATCCATATCCACACTTTTTTCAAACTCTACTATTTCATAAATTTCATTTAAAAAATACTTATCTATTTTAGTTAGTTCATAAACTTTTTCTATATCATAGCCATCTCTAAAAGCTTGTGCAACATATAATATCCTCTTATCATCGGCATGTCTTAGCTTATAAACTAAATCTTTGTTTGAAATTTCATCAAATCCTGATAGACCGCTTTCCATAGAGCAAAGCGCTTTTTGCAAAGCTTCTTTTAAGCTTTTGCCAAGACTCATAACTTCTCCAACGCTCTTCATCGCAGTTCCAAGCAAAGTATTTGCACCTTTAAATTTTTCAAAAGCAAATTTAGGAACTTTTACAACTATATAGTCAATTTCTGGTTCATAAAAACCATCTTCTATCTCATCAAGCGTATAACCAACTGCTAAAAGAGTTGAAATTTTAGCTATAGGATATCCAGTTGCCTTACTTGCAAGTGCTGAGCTTCTAGAAACTCGTGGATTCATTTCAATTACTACAGTTCTTCCATCTTTTGGATTCATGGCAAATTGAATATTACTACCACCTGCATCAACCCCAATAGCCTTAACTATTTCAAAACTTAGTTTTTTTATTTTTTCTATCTCATCATCACTTAGTGTAAGAGTTGGAGCTATTGTTATACTATCTCCTGTGTGAATTCCCATAGGATCTATATTTTCTATACCACACACTAAAACGCATTGTCCTTTTTTGTCCCTTATAACCTCAGATTCTATCTCTTTCCAACCAAGCAAGCTTTCTTCTATTAAAATTTCATTTATCGGGCTTGCCTCGATTCCGTTTTGAGCTATTTCTTTAAACTCATCTATGTTATAAGCTACACCACTTCCTGCTCCACCAAGAGTGTAACTTGCTCTTATTATTAAAGGAAAACCAATTTGGCTAGCTGCTTGTAATGCATCATCAAGCGTATAAGCATAGCAAGACTTTGGAAGATCCATATTTATACTTTGCATGGTTTTTTTAAACAAAAGTCTATCTTCGCCTTTTTTTATCGCATCAGGGTTTATACCTATAAATTTAACATTTTTTAATTTTTTAAACTCATCACTTTCATAAACTTCCATTCCAGCATTTAAAGCAACCTGCCCGCCAAGCGTTGGAAGTATCGCATCAACGTTTTCTTTTTTTATAATTCTTAAAATGCTTTCTTTTGTAATTGGCTCTAAATATGAAGCATCAGCAAAGTCTGGATCTGTCATAATAGTAGCTGGATTTGAGTTAATCAAAACTACTCTATAACCAAGACTTTTTAATGTTTTTATAGCTTGTGTGCCACTATAGTCAAACTCACATGCTTGACCTATAACAATCGGACCACTTCCGATAACTAAAACTGTTTTGAAATCATCTCTTTTTGGCATTTATCTCTCCTTTGTGACGACATATAGAAATGCTGGTGTAACCTCATCAAAATAAGGTTTTATAACAGCACTTTTATATAAATCTTCATCTATAATTTCATCTATAACCCCAACAGGAACTCCTGCAAAAAACACCTCATCAAGCCCACTTGTATAAACCTCATCACCAATTTTTGGATTTAACCATCTTGGAATAAATTTTGCTATAACCCTAGTTCCATCTCCATTTATGATAGCTGGGATTTTTTCATCACCGATATAAGCTGAAAATGATGCAAGCTCATCATTTTGAAGTATTAACATAAAATTTGAATCTTTTGAAGTTATAATTCCGGCTGTGTGGGCATTAAAAATAGCTCCATAAATTTTATTTTTATTGTTGTTTTTAAAATCAACCCAAAATTTATTATAATCTCCAATTTTGGCATAAGATAAAGTTCTTATAAGTTTAATATTTGGAGTAAATTTAGTAGAATTTGTATCTTTTAAAATTTGATTTAACTCATAAGCATAAGTATTTAATAAAACGGCTTTTTTTTTAAGTTCTTCATTTTCTAAAAGCAAGGTTTTAATCTGCGAAGACTTATTAAAATGAGTTTTTACTTTTTGAGTTAAATTTGTATTTATATTTTTAAAAAAACTAATAACATCATTAGTTGAACTTATACTTTGACCCTTTATATAAGAGCCAAAATATATAGAAAATAGTAAAAAAACAAGTACAAAAAAAATTTGTTTGATTTTACTCATTTATTTATTCGCTTGATAGTTGTCTTAAAATACTTATTTCTTCTAATGCTTTGCCTGTTCCTTTTGCAACCGCTAAAAGTGGCTCATCAGCAACATAAACAGGAAGTTTTACAATGTCGCTTAAATACTTATCAATTCCTCTAATCAATGCTCCACCACCTGATAAAACAATACCATTTTCAACTATATCAGAAGCAAGATCAGGCGGCATCATCTCTAAAACTGATTTTAGATTATCAGCAATTTGCTTTAATGTCTCTCTCATAGCTTCTCTAGCATCTTCACTGGTTAGTTCAATCCTGCTTAAAAGACCACTTATTTGATCTCTTCCTTTTACAGTAGCAACAAGTTCTTTTGGAAGCTGAACTGCGGTACCTACTTTTATTTTTATCTCTTCGCCGGTTCTTTCACCTATTAAAAGATTATACTTTTCTTTGACATAACTAATTATTGCTTCGTTAAATTTATCCCCAGCTGCTCTAATTGATTTGCTTATTACAAGTCCTCCAAGAGAAATGACTCCTATCTCAGTAGTTCCTCCACCAATATCAACAACTAAGCTTCCTTTTGGTTCTTGTATAGGAAGTCCAGCTCCAATAGCTGCTGCCATAGGCTCTTCTATTAAAAAAACTTCTCTTGCTCCTGCCATTAAAGCACTATCTCTAACTGCTTTTCTTTCAACTTGAGTTAAGCCATAAGGAACTGAAATTATAACTCTCGGGCTTATAAAATTTCGTCTTTTGTGGGTTTTTTCTATGAAATATCTTATCATTCTTTCAGTCATATCAAAATCGGCTATAACACCATCTTTCATTGGTCTAATAGCTTGAATATCACCTGGAGTTTTTCCTACCATATCTTTTGCTTGGTGACCTACAGCTAAGATTTTTTGTTTTCCAAATTTTGTATTTTCAACAGCAACAACACTTGGTTCATTTATAACAATTCCTTTATCTTTTACTAAAACAAGGGTATTTGCTGTTCCTAGGTCTATTCCCATATCGCTTGAAAAAAATCCTAAAATTTTATCAATTATCATTTTTATCCTTTTTGCTTCTTAGTTGTTTTTAGGCACTTAAAATATCTTGTTTTACAAGAATTGGCTTTTCTTTGCCTAAAACCACATCTTTTGAAATTACTACTTCATATCCTTTTAACTCTGGCAAATTAAACATAATATCAAGCATAACTCCCTCCATTATGCTTCTTAAACCTCTTGCACCCGTTTTTCTTTTTATAGCTAAATTTGCAACCTCCAAAAGCGCTTCATCATCAAATTTTAAACTCGCTCCATCTATTGCAAATATTTTTTTATATTGACTTAAAATCGCATTTTTAGGTTCTGTTAAAATTCTCACCATATCTTTTTCATCAAGCTCATTTAAAGTTGCTACAATATGAAGTCTTCCAATTAGTTCGGGGATTATACCATAATGAACCAAATCGTCGGATTCAACTAAGTGTATCAAATTTTCATTTTCTTTTTTCGTTCTTTTTTCTTGACCAAAGCCTAAAATATTTTCGCCAATTCTTCTACTTATAATGTCATTTAATCCATCAAAAGCTCCACCACAAATAAATAAAATATTTTTTGTATCTATTTGAATAAAGTCTTGATTTGGATGTTTTCTACCACCTTTTGGTGGGATATTTACAACACTTCCTTCAATAATTTTAAGAAGTGCTTGCTGCACGCCCTCACCGCTTACATCTCTTGTTATGGATCTATTCTCGCTCATTCTAGCAATTTTATCCATTTCATCAACAAAAACGATTCCTTGTTCTGCTTTTTTTATATCACCATTTGCAGCTTGTAAAAGCCTTGTTAGTATGTTTTCAACATCTTCTCCAACATATCCAGCCTCTGTTAAGCTTGTAGCATCACAAATTGCAATCGGCACATCAAGATGCTTTGCTAAAGTTTGAGCCATTAATGTTTTTCCACTTCCAGTTGGTCCAATAAGTAAAATATTTGACTTTGAAATTTCGGTATCATCATCTACCATATCTTGCTTAAAAAGCCTTTTATAGTGATTATAAACTCCAACACTAAAAGCCTTTTTTGCCATATCTTGCCCAATAACATAACTATCCAAAATTTCCTTTAGTTTTTTTGGTGTAATATCTTTTATGGTTTTATTTTCTTCTTTTTTTTCAACTTCACCACCATGGATAACCTCATAAGCTGCATCTATACAAAACTCACATATAAAAGCATCGCTATTTTCATTTGGAAAAATTCTTCTATCTTTATCTTCTAGCCCACCACAAAAACTACACTTTCTAGCCATTCTTTTCCTTTTTTAGAGGAATTCCTCTTTTTGTATTTATGATAAATTCACACATTTTCTTTATATTCAAATTTGATGAAATATCTAGTAATTTTAGAGCTTGATCTTTTATACTAACACCTTGGTTAAATATGAATTTATAAGCTTTATTTATCTCCTCTACCTCATCTTTTTCGAACCTTCTTCTAAGCCCTATTAAATTAAGCCCTCTTACATAAGCCCTATTTCCCTCAGCTAAACAAAAATTAGGAATATCTTGACTTAATGCAGATGCTCCTGCTATCATACAGCTTTCTCCAATTTTAACAAACTGATGAACTGGAGTAAGACCACCAATAACAGCATAATCACCCATTTCAACATGTCCTGCTAAAGTTGCATTATTTGCTAAAATTACATTATTTCCAATGATACAATCATGTGCAATATGACAATAGGCCATTATAAAAGCATTATCTCCTATTCTTGTAAAGCCATCACCTTTATGTGAGCCTGAGTTTATCGTGCAAAACTCGTGAATTGTAGCATTTTTGCCAATTATAAGACCTGTTTTTTCACCAACTTCAAAACTCATATCTTGTGGGATATCACCAACTACTGCATAGCTAAAAATTTTGCTTTTATCGCCAATTGTTGTATTTCCAACTATCCTTGCACCTTGCTTTATGATAACTTCATTTCCAATTTTTGCATTTTTGCCAACAAAGGCATAGGCTTCTATTTTTACATCATTGCCTAAAATAGCACCATCTTCTATGATGGCAGTTTTATGAATATTCATATTAAATCCGTTACTATTTATCCATTATCATAGCTTGAAGTTCAGCTTCAGCAGCTAAACCATCATCAGTATGAGCCTCGCCTTTTAAGACCCAAATTTTGCCACGATGTTTTAGAGTTGAAATTTTATAAGTTATCCTATCTCCTGGTCTAATTGGCTTTCTAAATTTTGCCTTATCAATACTCATAAAATATACAACTTTATCTTTTAAATCATCTGGATTATCTTTTTCCATACTTCTAAAAGCCAAAACCCCACCAGCTTGTGCCATTCCTTCAATTATCATAACTCCTGGATAAATAGGATGCCCAGGGAAATGTCCCTCAAAAATAGGTTCGCCTATGGTTACATTTTTATACGCTTCAATACTTTCATTAAGTACCAAATTTGTAACCTTATCAATCAACAAAAAAGGATATCTATGTGGTAAAATTTGCATTATTTGGTTTATATCTAACATGTTATCTAGCCTTAAATTTTATTTAACCTCATATTTTATCAAAAAGTTACTAAAATTTCCCTAACATCTAAATATATTTTTGAAAAAGCTTCGATCTTTACCTTTGCTGGGACTATTTTTTCAACTATGATAATTGGCGAAAAGCTACCTTTTTGACAAATTTTTTCTCTTAAATTTAGCTCTTCATTAACGCTTAGAGGTTTTTTTAAAAGCTCATCAAAACTCTTAAAATTAAGCTTTGAAAGCTCTTTGAATTTATCAAAACTAAAAACTCTTATCTCATTTTTTACAAACTCATCACACTCATAATTTATGCCAAATTTCACTAAATTTCTCTCAAAATGAGAGTTAAATAAAAAATAGCTTTTTATAGCCTTTTCATCAAATTTAACTAACCCTCTTAAAAGCCTATAATTTATAAAACTATCTTTTTGAAGCCTAAATTTGACCTTTTGCTCCTCCAAGGTTCTTAAATTTCTATAAAACAAAACTCTATCTTCTGGTGAATTTGGCCAAATTTGGTGGTTTATAGCACTCATTAGTTCAAATTCCAAACTTGCTTTATTTTGCATTTTCATAGCATAGATACAGCCACAATAATTTTGATGATATAAGTTATCTTTTTTTGCCAAATCAAACTGAGCTTTGCTTCCGCCATTTTTCCTAAAATCAGGTGCTACAAAATCAAGATTAAATCTAGCACAAATTTCAGATAGAGATTTTTGTAATTGGGCGTGGGATTTTTTAGGACTCATTAAAAGCGTTGTGGTTATTGAGTTTTCGCCTAATTTTTTGGCTAAAATAGCTGTTTTTTCCATCCTAAAATCAAAGCATTTTTGACAACGCTCACCTTTTTCAGGCTCATTTTCAAGCCCTCTTACAAACCTAAACCACTCATCAAGTTCATAATCGCCCAAAATAACTTCAATTCCAAGAGTTTTTGCACTTCTTTTAACATCGTCATAACGAAGCAAAAACTCACTATATGGATGGATATTTGGATCATAAAAATAGCCAATTATCCTAACGCCCGGATAAATCTCCTTTAACTTTCTTAAAAAATAGTGACTATCAACACTACAGCAAATTTGAACTAGCAAATTTAGCCTAAATTTGAAGTTAAATCAGCTAAAACTTTTGCTGCGTGATCTTTTGCTTTTACACTTTTATAAACCTTTAAAATATCGCCTTTTTTATCAATCACAAAAGTTGTTCTAACTATGCCTAAATACTCTCTACCATAATTTTTTTTAACTTGCCAAACGCCATAAAGCTTGCTTACATTTTTATCTTCATCACTTAGTAAAATGTGTTTTAAGTCATGTTTTTTTATAAAATTTTCGTGGCTTTTTACAGAATCTGGGCTAACGCCAATGATCACACTATCATTTGCTATAAACTCATCATAATTTTGACTAAACTCACAAGCTTCTGTTGTGCAACCTGGAGTATTGTCTTTTGGATAAAAATATAAAATTACATTTTTACCTACAAAATCATTTAAATTTATCTCAACACCATCTTGATTTTTAAGGCTAAAATTTGGAGCCCTGTCTCCTTTTTGTAAAGTTACTTTTCTCTCTACATCTTCTTTTAAAAAATCACTCATTTTTTTACCCTTTTTATTGAAATTTATATGGCGATTATACACAATTTTGTTTAACTAAATAAAAAGTTAAATAAATTTAGCTATAATTAAGACTTATATTTTTATCAAAGGTAAAATTCATGGCAAAAGTAAAAGAAGCAAAAAATATCTGGCTAGATGGAAAATTAATCCCTTGGAATGAGGCAAATGTTCATATCCTATCACACTCACTTCACTACGGAAATGCCGTATTTGAAGGAGTTAGAGCCTATCAAACAAAAAAAGGCTTGGCAGTTTTTAGACTAGCTGAACATACAAAAAGACTACTTGATTCAGCAAAAGCTTGCCTTATAAATGTGCCTTATAGCTATGATGAGCTTTTTAAAGCTCAAGTTGAACTTTTAAAATCAAATGATTTTAAAGACACTGTTTATTTAAGACCGATTGTATTTTTAGGCTATGGCTCTATGGGTGTTTCACATCTTGGCTCACCTGTTCAAGTTGCACTTGCTGCTTGGGAATGGGGTGCTTATATGGGTGAAGATGCCATAGAAAAAGGCATAAAAGTTAAAATTTCATCTTGGGCTAAAAACTCACCAAATTCAATGATGAGTAAAGCAAAAGCAAGCGCAAACTACTTTAACTCACAAATGGCAAACCATGATGCTGTAACTTCAGGATATGATGAGGCTTTACTTTTAGATCAACAAGGTTTTATTGCCGAAGGTAGTGGAGAGTGCTTTTTTATAGTTAGAAATGGTGTTGTTATAACTCCACCAAATGACACAAGCCTAGAAAGTATTACTCAAAATACAGTTATTGAAATAGCTAAAGATCTAGGATATGAGGTAAAAAGAGAGAGAATTTCAAGAGATGAAGTTTATATTAGTGATGAAGCATTTTTTACCGGAACTGCAGCCGAAGTTACACCAATTACAAATGTAGATGGCAGGATTATAGGAAATGGTAAAATGGGAACAATTACAAAAAAACTTCAAAAAACTTATTTTGCCGCAGTTAGAGGTGAAAATGAGAAATATGAAAAATATCTAACATATATTAATTAAGGAAAGATATGCCAGCAGATTTAAACGATTATTTTAACAAAAGAAAGAAAAATGACAATAACCAAGGTGGTGGAAATAAGCCAAATTTTGACTTTAAAATGCCTGATTTTAAAGGGTTTGGAAAGTTTTCGCCATTTATTTATGTAGGCTTAGCCATTATATTTATTTTAGTTTTAGCAAGACCTTTTGTAGCTATAAGCTCAGGCCATGTTGGAATTCGCTCAACTCTTGGAAAATATGATTTAAAGCCACTTGATCCAGGGTTTCATTTTTTTATGCCAGGACTTCAAAAGGTTTTTGTAGTTGATACAAGAGTTAGGATTATAAACTATACAAGCGGAGAAGATAGAGGCGAAGTTGCAAATGCTGCAAATTCGGGAATTATAAGAAAAAACTCAATCTCAGTTTTAGATGCTAGAAATTTACCAGTTAGTATTGATATTACAGTTCAATACAAACTAAACCAATCAACAGCTCCAACAACTATCGCAACTTATGGTTTTGCATGGGAAAATAAAATAATTGACCCTGTTGTTAGGGATGTTGTAAGAAGCGTTACAGGTCAATATACAGCAGAAGAATTGCCTTTAAAAAGAAATGAGATAGCTTCATCAATTGCAAATCAAATAAGAGAAGATATAGAATCAATCAAAGGTCGCCCGGTTGATTTGCTAGCCGTGCAACTTAGAGAAATAATCTTGCCTGATAAAATAAAAGATCAAATAGAAAGAGTCCAAATTGCAAAGCAAGAGGCTGAAAGAACAAAATATGAAGTTGAAAGAGCAAATCAAGAAGCTCTTAAAAAAGCAGCTCTTGCAGAAGGAACAGCAAAAGCTATTATTATTGAAGCACAAGGTAGAGCAGATGCCGTAAAAGTTGAAGCTGATGCAGAGGCTTACGCAAATAAAGAGATTGCTAAAAGTCTTGATTCAAATATTTTAAGCTTAAAGCAAATTCAAACTCAAGCTAAATTTAACGAAGCACTTAAAGAAAATAAAGATGCTAAAATTTTCTTAACTCCTGGTGGAGCAGTGCCAAATATTTGGGTTGATACAAAAGACAAAGCAAAGCAAAGTGCTATATCAGAGTAAAAAATGAATATTAAAAATATAAACTGGCAAAAATGCGGGGGACTTGTCCCCGCAATCACACAAGACTTTGAGACAAATGAGGTTTTAATGCTTGGATATATGAATGAAGAATCTTTAAATTTAAGCCTTAAAACAGGTCTTGCACACTATTTTTCACGCTCAAGAAATAGAATTTGGCAAAAAGGCGAAACTAGTGGAAACACGCAAGAAATTAAAGAAATTTTTCTTGATTGTGACGCGGATACAATTTTATTAAAAGTAAAACAAAACGGAGTAACTTGTCACACAGGCGAGAAAAGCTGTTTTTTTACAAAATTTGAGGGATTAAATTTAGTAAAACAAATCTCTAATAACACTCAAAAACCAAAATATGATATCTTAGATAATCTTTATCATACAATTGAAGATAGAAAACTAAATGCAAACCCAGAAAATTCACATGTTGCAAGACTTTTTGCAAAAGGCGAAAATGCCATACTAAAAAAAATATGTGAAGAAGCTGGTGAAGTTATGCTTGCCTGTAAAGATCAGAGCAAATTTGAAAAATATAAAGATTTAAATTTAGAGGAATTTGGCGAACATAAACCCGGCGATCCTAAATTTGACATAATTTATGAAGCGAGTGATTTGGTGTTTCACCTACTCGTTGCTTTAAATGCCCACAATATCCATCCACAAGCTATTTTAGATGAGCTTGCAAGACGCAATGGAGTAAGTGGAATCGATGAAAAAAAATCAAGAAAAGATAAATTTCAATAAAATTAAGCTAAATTCAAAGTTTTTATGATAAAATCAACACTTATCTTTAAATTTTAAAGGATTAGTATGCCAAAAATGAAATCAGTCAGAGGTGCATCTAAGCGTTTTAAAGTTGGAAAAAACAAGATAAAAAGAGGCTCTGCTTTTAGAAGCCACATCTTGACTAAAAAGTCTCCAAAACGCAAAAGAAGCGCAAGACAAGAACATTTTGTTCATAAAGCTGATGAAAAAGCTGTAAGAGGTATGCTTTACAAATAAAATTTGTATAAAGCATTTTGTTTTTGATTTTAAATCATTTAAATAAACTCCCCTAAATTTATAGAGATTTAAGGGCAAGATCCATTTTGGACGCCAATTTGTGAAAGGATAAATATGGCAAGAGTAAAAACAGGCGTAATTAGAAGAAGACGCCATAAAAAAGTTTTAAAAGAAGCTCGTGGTTTTTATAGTGGAAGAAGAAAACACTTTAGAAAAGCAAAAGAGCAACTTGAAAGAAGTTTATGCTATGCATATAGAGATAGAAGAGCTAAAAAAAGAGATTTTAGACGTCTTTGGATAGTTAGGATAAATGCTGCTTGCAGACTAAACGACATAAGCTATTCACAATTTATTCACGGTCTTAAAAATGCAGGCATTGAACTTGATAGAAAAATATTAGCAGATATGGCGATGAACGATGCACAAGCTTTCGCAAACATCGCAGCAAAAGCAAAACAAGCTTTATAATTATATAAAAAAGATACTCTTTTTGGAGTATCTTTTATCTTTTAAATAAATTCAACTTTTTTATCACCGCTTTTTATAACACCAATCTCATAAGCATCACTGTTAGAAATTATATTTTTAGCATTTTCCTTGCTAGCTATTACTATCATTCCAACACCGATATTAAATGTCCTTAACATCTCTTTTTTGCTTACATATTTTGAAATAAATTTAAATATTTCAAGTGTTTTTATTTTTTCTAAATTTATACAAGCTTTTAAGTTTTCAGGCAATACCCTTGGTAAGTTTTCAACTATTCCTCCGCCTGTTATATGCGCTAAGGCATTTATATCGTTTTTAAATTTTAAAAACTCGCTAACATAAATTCTTGTTGGCTCAAGTAAAATATCTATTAAATTTTTATCACCAATCTTATCATCAAATTTCATATTTAATTCTTCAAAAAATAGTTTTCTAACCAAAGAGTATCCATTTGAGTGAATTCCGCTACTTGGAAGTGCCAAAACCAAATCGCCATCTTTTACAAACTTGGTTCTATCTATTTCATCTTCTTCTGCCATACCAACGGCAAATCCAGCTAAATCGAAATCATTTTTTTGATAAATTCCAGGCATTTCAGCTGTTTCACCACCAATTAAAGCTGAGTGTGAAATTTCACACCCCTTAGCAATTCCCTCAACCACTCTAACAGCAACTTCTCTTTTAAGTTTTGATGAGGCGTAATAATCAAGAAAAAATAGAGGTTTTGCAAAATTACAAATAAGATCATTTACGCACATTGCAACTAAATCAATGCCAATAGTGTCATATTTTTTAGCATCGATTGCAAGCCTTAATTTTGTGCCAACACCATCTGTTGCACCTAAAAGTACAGGTTTTTTATATCCTGTTGGAAGTCTAAAAGCTCCTGAAAACGAACCTATCCCGCCAAGCACAAACTCATTGTGAGTTTTTTTTACAAATGGTTTTATATCATCAACAAATTTATTTCCAGCTTCTATATCAACGCCTGAGTCTTTGTAGCTTATCATTTTTATACCTTTAAACAATTGAAATAAGTTACTATTTTAACCAAATTTAGCTAAAATAACACTCAATATGGGGAAAAAATGAAATTTAAAAATGCTATTGTAATAACTGGCGGCATTGCAACTGGAAAAAGTTTGGTTTGTGATATTTTAAAATCTAAAAATTTTAAAATAATTGATGCCGATGAGATAAGTCATCAAATTTTAGATACTTTAACAGATGAAATTTCAAAAATTTTTGGAAACGAATTTATAAAAGATGGCAAAGTTGATAGAAAAAAACTTGGAAATCTAGTATTTAATGACAAGTCAAAACTTAAAGTTCTTGAAAGTCTGCTTCATCCAAAAATTAAAAATAAAATTTTAGAAAAAGCTGAAATTTTAGAAAAAGAGCAAAAACTTTATTTTGTGGATATTCCGCTTTATTTTGAAAGTAAAAATTACTTTGAATTTGATAAAGTTTTACTAATTTATGCACCAAAAAATATAGCACTAAAAAGACTTATGAAAAGAAATAACCTAACAAAAAACGAAGCGTTAGTTAGAATAAACTCTCAAATTCCAATTGAAAAAAAGCGAAATTTAGCAAATTTTATAATTGACAATAGCTCAAGCTTAGATGATTTAAATAGCCAAATTGATGAATTTTTAAAAACTTTAAAGGAATAAAATGAAAATTTCAAAATATTGTGCAAGCGGAAATGACTTTGTGATAATAACTGCTTTTTCTAACAAAGATAGAAGCTTGTTAGCTAAAAAACTTTGCGATAGATTTAATGGTGTTGGAGCAGATGGGCTAATTGTAATTTTACCAGATGCTAATAATGACTTTAAATGGGAATTTTACAATAGTGATGGAAGTGTTGCAAAAATGTGTGGAAATGGTGCAAGAGCTGCTTTTATGTATGCTTATGAAAACAATCTAATTTCTAAAAAAGCTAAATTTTTAAGTGGTGCTGGAGTCATAGATGGTGAGATATGCAGTTTTAAAAACAAAAATGCGGAAGTAAAAATCAAACTAACAAAACCTAAAGTTTGTTTGCCAAAATTTAATGAACTTGGCCTAGAATGGTGCTTTTATGATACAGGAGTTCCACATCTTGTTAGTTTTGTTAGTGATGTTTCAAAATTTAATTTAGATACTTGTAGAGTTATGCGAAAAAAATACAACGCAAATGTAAATTTTGCACAAATTTTAGATGATAAGATTTTAGTAAGAACCTTTGAAAGAGGTGTTGAAGCTGAAACTTTAGCTTGTGGAACAGGCATGGCAGCTTCATTTTACGCAGCTTTTAAAGAGGGTAAAATTCCTCCACAAATAAGCGTTTATCCAACAAGTGGTGAAAGATTAGAGCTTAGTTTAAAAGATGAAGAAATTTACTTTAAAGGTATTGTAAAACATAGTTTTGATGCTATTTTTTATGAATAAAAATTTGAATTAACATTATAAAAACAGCTAAATTTATCATAACATCGGCAAAGTTAAATACAGCAAATTCAAAGTATTTATGCCAAAATACATAATCTACTACGCCCTCACGAATAAATCTATCGATTAAATTTGAAACCCCGCCGCCAAAAAGCAAAGCAAAAGGCAAAGTGTGGGCTTTCAAAAGTTTTTTTTCGTATAGCAAATATCCAAACAAAGCGACTAATAAAATAGTTTGCAACGCTTTTAAATGCTCGCCCAAAAAAGCAAACATAGAAAAAGCAACGCCCTTATTAAAGGTTAAAATGAGCGAGAAAAACTCTCCATCCCACCTAAAACCACTCAAAAAAACTTGTTTGATAGCCTGATCTATAATAACTATAGCTAAAAATATAGCTATAAATTTTACCCACAACCTACTCATTTAAAGCTTTTATAAAGAAATTTTCAACCTCATCCATTTTTTCTTTTAATATCTTTTTATCTTTGCCCTCTATTAAAAGCCTTATGACTTTTTCAGTTCCTGAATATCTAAAAAGTGTTCTAATGCCACTATCTTCAAGGCTTTTTTTAAGCTCATTTAATCCTGCAATTTCATTTAAAGGCTTTTTTTCTTTTATTTTTAAATTTTTTAAAATTTGTGGACATGGAATAAAAGTTTTATTAAGCTCATTTGAAGTTTTATTTAAACTTAGCATGCAAGCACTAAACTGCAATGCACTTGTTATGCCATCACCTGTTTTTGTATAATCACTAAAAATTATATGTCCACTTTGCTCACCACCAAAATTAGAGCCACTTTCTTTCATCATTTCTAGAACAAATTTATCTCCAACATTGCTTCTTAACAGCTTAATATTATTAGCTTTTAAAAGCTCATCAAGACCTTGATTACTCATAGAAGTTGCCACTATTTTATTATTTGCAAGTTTTTTTTGATTTTTTAGAAAAATTGCTAAAATTCCTATTAATGCATCGCCATGAACTACATTTCCCTCATTATCTACAACTACAACCCTATCAGCATCGCCATCAAAAGCAAATCCAACATCTGCTCTAAGCCTTACAACTTCACTTGCAAGTTTTGCAGGATACAAGGCACCACAATTTTCGTTTATGTTTTGACCATTTGGTTCGTTATTTATCACAAAAATTTCAGCTCCAAGTTCTGAAAAAATTGTAGGAGCAACTTTATAGCTTGCACCGTTTGCAGTGTCTATTACTATTCTTAAAGAGCGCAAATTTAAACCTTTTGGAAAAGAGTTTTTTATATGAACGATATATCTTCCTATAACATCATCTACTCTTTTTGCAGCCCCTATTTCCATACACTGTTTTCTAGCCGCATGTATAAGCTCATCACTGTTTAAAATTTCTTCTATTTTTCTTTCTTCGCTCTCATCAAGTTTAAAACCTTGTGCATCAAAAAATTTAATTCCATTATCATAATAAGGATTATGTGAGGCACTTATCATAATTCCGGCATCACATCTCATATCTTCTGTTAAAAAAGCAATTGCAGGTGTTGGCATAGGACCAACTTGTCTAACATTATAACCAATAGATGTAAGTCCTGCTACAATTGCTGTTTCTATCATATAGCCACTTCTTCTTGTATCTTTTCCAAGAAGTATCATATTTGTTTGGGAGTTTTTTCTAAAGTAAATTCCTGCTGCCATTGCTATTTTCATAGCAAGCTCTGCTGTTAATTCCTCTCCAGCCTTTCCCCTAACTCCATCAGTTCCAAAATATTTCATAAATTAGCCTTAAATTCTTAAATTTTAAAAGCTCATTTTAGCATATATTTGTTATAAATTATCTTAGAATTAAAAAGTGCTTAAATTAAGTCTAAATTAAAGATTTTTTTGTATAATGCAACACTTAATTATATTGAATTTAAAAGGTATATAAAATGGCAAATCACAAATCTGCTGAAAAAAGAGCAAGACAAACTGTTAAAAAAACAGAGAGAAATAGATTTTACCGCACAAGACTTAAAAACATTTCAAGAGCGGTAAGACAGGCTGTTGAGGCAAACGACAAAGAAGCTGCAAGTGCTGCTTTTAAAGTTGCAAATCAAGACATTCATAGTTTTGTAAGTAGAGGTTTTCTTAAAAAACAAACTGCTTCAAGAAGAGTTAGTCGCCTTGCAAAACTTGTAAATTCTATGGATAAAGCTGAATAACTTATGCTTGCTGATAAGCTTGAAAATTTTATAAAAAGATATGACGAGATCTCAAATTTGCTCGTCAGTCAAGACATTATCAGCAATGTAGATGAAATGACTAAACTTGCTAAAGAGCAAAGCAGTCTTGAAGAAATTTACAAAGCATCAAAAGAATACTTTAGCACAATCGAAGGCATCGAAGATAACAAAAATTTACTAGAAGATCCAGAACTTGGTGAACTTGCAAAAGAGGAATTAAAACTCTTAGAAGACAAAAAATTATCTCTTGAAAATGAGATTAAAATACTTCTCATCCCAAAAGATCCAAACGATGATAGAAATATATTTTTAGAGCTTCGTGCTGGAACAGGTGGAGATGAGGCTGCACTTTTTGTTGGAGATTTAGTAAATGCATATATAAGATATGCTGAAATTAAAGGCTATAAAACTGAAATCGTTTCTCAAAGCGAAGGAAGTGCCGGAGGTTTTAAAGAAATTATCCTACTTGTAAAAGGAAAAGGAGCTTATTCAAGACTTAAATTTGAAGGTGGAACCCACAGAGTTCAAAGAGTTCCTGAAACTGAAAGCCAAGGAAGAGTTCACACTAGCGCAATAACTGTTGCTATCATGCCAGAAGTTGATGATAATGATATAATCATCAATCCAAGCGATCTTAAAATAGATGTTATGAGAAGCTCAGGACATGGCGGACAAAGCGTAAATACAACTGATAGTGCCGTTAGAGTTACTCATATACCAACTGGACTTGTTGTAGTAAATCAAGATGGAAAAAGCCAACATAAAAATAAAGATGCTGCTTTAAAAGTTTTAAAAGCAAGGCTTTATGAGATGCAAGAGGCTAAACGTCTTGAAGAAGAGAGAGAAAAACGAAAAGAACAAGTTGGAACTGGCGATAGAAGCGGAAGGATAAGAACCTACAACTACCCACAAAACAGAATCTCTGATCATCGTATAAATTTAACTCTTTATAGACTAGAAGCAATTATGTCAGCTGGACTTTTTGATGAGATAATAGATCCACTAATTGCCTATTATCAAGCAAAAGCGGTCTCAGGTGAAGAAGATTAACTTAAATTTCTAAAATAAAATTACATTAAGATTAAAAATTAAACTTACTTTTGCTATAATTAGCAAAATATAGCAAAAGGAGTAAGCTGTGAAAAAAATATTAGTTTGTGTTGATAATAATCCTTTAAATGGGGCTGTATGTAGCTATGGTCTAGAAATGGCAAAAAAGCTAAACTTAGAAGTTATTTTTTTACATGTTATAAAAACACCACTTTTTACACCAAATTTCTTAGGCTTAGCAGCTGGCGGGCTTGTCGTAACTCAAGGAAGTGATATGGTTTATGACCCTGAAGAGCTTAAACCTACAAAAGAGCAGATCGATGAAGCTGAGGATATGCTAAAAAAAGCTAAAAAAATGGCTGATGAGGCAGGCATTAAATCAAGTAGCGATTTACAATGTGGCGATATAATAGAAATTTTAATAAACTACAGTGATATTGCCGCAATAGTTGTATCAATAAAAGATGAAACTGAAGATATCCAAAACAACATAATTGCACTTACAAGAGAGTCAAAAACACCAATTTTATTTGTAAATAAGGAGTTTTCTGAGATTAAATCAGCCCTTGTTGCATTTGATGGTGGCGATGCGGCTATAAAAACTCTACATAGCATAAAAGATAGTAAAATTTTTGGTCAAGACTTAGAATATCATGTGCTAAACATAAATAAAGATGAAAAAAAATCAAAAGAAATTTTAGATATAGCAAGAGATATTTTAAAAAATGAAAATGCAAAATTTGTAAGCTTAAGTGGCGAAGTTGCAGATGAGCTAATATCATATAGAAGAGCAAATAACTTAGATCTTTTTGTAATGGGAAGCTTTAGTAAAGGTATTTTTGCTACACTATTTTTTGGAAGCACATCTAAAAATGTTGTCGAAAAAGCATTAGTTCCTGTTTTTGTTGCACAGTGAGTAATATAAACTCGCTTGAAATCTATAAAAAAATTTTAGGCGATAAAAAGGTTAGCGTTATAGAGTTTTTGGCTAAAAACCATGATAAAAATGGCTTTATAACGCTAAGCGTTAATGAAATTTGCACTCTGACAAACACAAGCAAGCCAACGGTTATCCAAACCTTAAAACTACTTGATGAAAAATTTGTTTTAAAAAAAATTAAAAATGGGGTTTATAAACTAAATTTATAAAACCTCTAAATGAGTAAGCAAAATTCTAGTACCTATAAAAATAAGTATTACTCCACCTAAAATCATAGCTTTACTTTCTAAATACTCCCCTACTTTTTTTCCGATAAAACAGGCTAACAAACAAAGAATAAAACAAAGCGTGAAAATAACAAAAGTTGAATAACTCAAACTAACATAACTTAAGCCAAATGTTACACCAATAGCCATAGCATCAATACTCGTAGCAACTCCACCAAACACTAACTCTTTGTTAGTTAGACTAACAACCTTTTCATCATTTGCCTCTTTTATCATTTTTACTCCTAAAAAAAGAAGTATGAAAAACGCTATAAAATGATCAATTTCACTTATAAATTTAGCAAAACCAATACCTAAAATATAACCTAAAACACACATTAATCCTTGAAAAAATGCATAAACAAAAGCTATTTTTAAGGCTATTAAAAACTTCAAATTTGGATATTTTGCACCATTTGCTATACTTAAAGCTACACTATCCATACTAAGACCAAAAGCTATTAAAAAAACTTCCATTAAAATCCTTTTATTTTGAGGCGCAATTATAACTAATTATGATAAAATACTAGAATTTAAAGGTAGATTATGACAAACACTCAAATAGCAAAAATTTCACTCATCACCATAGCAATTGCTTGGGGAGCGACATTTTTGCCGATACAATATATGCTTAAAAATATAAATGTCCCAAGCTTTTTATTTTTTAGATTTTTAATTTCTGCTATTTTACTTTGGATAATATCTTTTAAAATAGGCATAAAATTTGACAAAACATCAACTAAATTCGGTATTATTTTAGGTGTTTTTATGTTTTTAGACTTTATGTTTCAAACTTATGGTCTAAACTATACTTTTAGCTCAACTGTTGCATTTATAATAGGATTAAATGTCGTAATAGTGCCATTTTTAATGTATTTTATATTTAAAATACATCTTAGCTTTAATGCAATTTTAGGAGCCGTAATGGCAGTTTTGGGACTGTTTTTACTAAGTGGAACAAGTGGTTTAAGGCTTGGGTTTGGCGAAGTATTAAGCCTTATTTCAGCTTTTGCTTATGCGCTTCATGTTGTTTACACAGGCAGGTTTGCTAAAGCTTGCAACATTTATATACTACTAATAACTCAATTTTTTACAATGAGTTTTTTAACGCTTATTTATGCTCTATTTTTTGCAACTCCTAGCAAAAACTCTTTAAATTTATTTGGAGGATTTGAAATTTGGCTAAGTGTAAATTTTGTATACATGATAATATTTACTGCTGTTTTTGCTACAGTAATTGCCTTTTTTGTGCAAACAAAAGCTCAAATCTATCTAACGCCAACACAAACTTCGCTAATTTTAATTTTAGAGCCAGTAAGTGCTGGATTTATTGGATACTTTATAGGAAATGAGCTTTTAAGCAAAGCTCAAATTTTTGGAGCAATTCTCATAATAACTGCAATTTTAATAAATGAGCTTAATCTAACCAAATTTATAAGAAAGTTCACTAGACGAATTTTTTAAGATACTTTAGCTAGTTTTTTATAAATTGCTACACAAAAAAACACTAAAGATGCAATTATTATAATACTTGCACCACTTGTTAGATTAAATTTATAACTAATTATTAGACCTATTGTGCATAGTAAAGATGAAATAATACTTGAAAATAACATCATCTCACCTAATCTTTTTGAAAAATTTTCAGCAATATATGGAGGAATTGTAAGAAGTGCAATAACCAAGATAAGTCCCACGACTTGAATAGTAGAAACAACACAAAGTGCCATCAAAACAACTAAAAGATAATAAATTAATTTTGTTTTTACACCTCTAAGTCCTGCAAATTCCATATCAAAACTTATCGCGCAAAATTGCCTGTAAAAAAGCACTATGAAAAATAGAATTGCTAAATTTACAAATCCTATAAAAATTAAAGTATTTTTATCAATTGCCAAAATAGAGCCAAACAAATAACCCATTAAATCAACATTATATCCTGGAGTTAAATCAATCAATATAATCCCTACAGCCATTCCAAATGCCCAAATAGCACCGATTATTGAATCAAATCTTTCTTTATCTTTTAAGCTCATAAAAGCAACTATTAAAGCTAAAACGATGCTAAATAATGTTGCTCCAAGAAGTGGTGAAAAGCCTAGAAAAAAAGCTAGTCCAATGCCACCGTATGCACCATGAGAAATTCCACCTGCTATAAAAGTCATTTTATTTATAACAACCAGTGAGCCAATTATTCCACATGCTATACTTACTAAAATTCCTCCTAAAAATGCATTTTGCATAAAAGTTAAACTTAACATTTCTTGCATGAACACTCCTTTAAAATCAGCTCAACATCACAAAAATGGCTATGATTTTGCTCTAAATGCTCTAAAAAGTCATTTCGTTTATCTGTACTTATATCATGCATTATGAGTTTTTTATTTACATAGGCTACCTTGTTTGCGTAATTTATAGAAGTATTTAAATCATGGCTTATCATCAAAATTCCAACTCCATTTTCATGTATTTTTTTTAGAATTTCATAAATTTCGATTTGCCCTCTTATATCAATACTTGCAGTTGGCTCATCTAAAAATAACATTTTAGCACCACTTACCAAAGCTCTTGCGATATAAACTCTTTGTCTTTGCCCACCGCTTAGTGCAAAAATTTTCTTTTTATAAAAATCTTGCATACCAACTATTTCAAGTGCTTTTAATGCTTTTTCTTTATCATCTTTTGAATAGAAGAAAAATTTTTTCTTATCTATTCTTCCCATTAAAACTACTTCTAAAACGCTTATTGGAAAAGATTTATTAAGTGGGATTAGTTGAGGAACATAGCCAATTTGTTTTGAAACCTCATTTGGATTTTTATCAAAAATTTTTATCTCACCAGAGTTTGGTTTTAAAAGCCCCAAAAGAAGCTTTAATAATGTGCTTTTTCCACCACCATTTGGACCAATTATACATAAAAAATCTTTCTCATCGTATGTAAAATTAATATTTTCTAAAACTAAATTTTCATCATAACCAAAATTTAAATTTTTAACTTTTATCATAAAGACTCCAAACTCCCAGCTATTAAAAACATAAAAACACCAATAATTAACATAAAAGCTAAACCTAAAAACTCGATATAAATTTTCAAATTTTCAAATTTTGAACTTGTAAATTTGTTTATTCCAGCTCCAAAAATAGCTGCTAAAAAAATAATAAAACTCATACCAAATCCCATAAAAAAAGCACTTAAAAAAGCTACTGCATAGCTTCCAACATTAAAGGCTAATAAAAAAACTAAAATTGTGCCAGGACATGGAATTATAGCTGAACTAAGTGCGATTAACCACTCTTCTTTTTTTGATTTTTTATTTTTTTTAAAATCTATTGGGTGAAATTTTAGAGTTGATATATTTGAGTTGTTCAAATTTAAAGTGTTTAGATTAGAATTAAAAATTTCACTTTTTTTTGGGTTTTTGCTTTTACAACTTATACATCCACATTCTTTTGGGTGATTATTGTTTGCAAGAAATCTTATTTTTTGTATAAACATATAAATTGCAATTAAAATTATCATTAAAGATGAAATTTGTGTTGTTAGCTTAATAGTATTTGACGATATGCTTCCTGCAACTATGTCTATTACAAACACAGTTATTAAAACGATTAAAAAAGCTCCAATTACATGAAAAAAACCTATTTTTAGAGCAAATTTAAAACTTTTTAAATAATTTCCTCCATTTGCTAAAAAATAGCTAGTTGTTAAAACCTTTGCATGTCCTGGACCTGCTGCGTGAAAAAAACCATACAAAAACGATATAAAAATAACACTAATTATAAGCTTTAAACTTAACTCATTTGTGCTTTTTGTAAAAATAGCCTTTAATTTTTCAAGTGAATTTATAGCAGTTTTATCTATAAAATTTAGTTTTTTTGTATTGTTGTCTATCCCACTGTTATCAACAAGATCTTTTAAATTTTTTTGAATTTTTACAGGGACTTTTCCACTTTCAAAAAGAGCAAAATTTGCTCCTAAATTTGAGTTAAATTCAATATGCAAATCATCATTTACTCTAACTGCATCGCTATTTAAAAAAGTAAAGTTAAAATAACCATTTTCATCATAAGCTGTTGTTTTAAAAACTCTATTTTTTTGAATTTTAACACCTATATTTTGCTTAAATTTAAAAACAATTCTTCCATCCTCCATTACAGTTTTTGCATCACTAAAATTACCTTCTATTAAATTTGACTCACCATTTGGCATATCATACCACTGAAAATTCATCAAAAAGTTTTTATCACCTACATAGTTAAGCATTGCAAAATTTACTTCATCGAGTTCATTTTTTTCAAGTTTTGAATTTTCGTTAAAGTCATATCCCTGAAGTGTAAGATCTGTAAAATTTTGAGAAAATATCCATGAAATTTCGATATTTTTAAGAGTGTCTTTTTCTGTATTAAAATTTAAAAAAACATGTGCAGTTGGTGTCATCAAGGCACACAACGCACAAGCTAGAATTTGCGTCTTAACAAAAATTAAAAGTGTTACAAATATCCTCATTTTAAACCTTTTGTTTTACGCATATTTTAAGTTTTTATTTTAAATTTATTTTAAAAATTTGGCAAAAATATCTACTGTTTTTTGCATTTCGCTAAGCCAATTTTCAGGCAATTGGTCTATTTCAACAACTTTTGCTCCGGTTTGTTTTGCTACCATATTTGCTGCTTTTTTAGAAAACTGAGGAGCAACAAAGATAACTTTTATCTCCTCATCTTTTGCTTTATTTATAAGCTCTTTTAAATCAGCTGGCTTTGGCTCTTTTCCCTCTATTTCTATAGGAATTTGAACAAGATTATAACGAGCTGCAAAATACCCCCAAGATGGGTGATAAACCATAAACTTATTTGATTTTAAATTTTTTAATTTCTTGGCTGTATTTTTATCAAAACTATCTAAATCTTTGTTAAATTTATTTAAATTTGATTCAAAAAGCTCTTTGTTTTTAGGGTATTTTTTAATTAATGCATTTGCAATATTTACAGCTTGTTTTTTTACAAGTGATGGATCTAGCCAAATGTGTGGATCAACTCCACCGTGATCGTGAATTACACCTTGATCATCATGGTGATTATGATCAGCATGACTTTCATGATCGTGTGAATCATGATCGTGATGATGATGAGCCATCATAGGAATTTTTTTTATATTTTCATCTGTATTTATAACAACCAAATTTGGAAATTGTTTTTGTAGTCTTGGAAGCCAAATTTCATCAAATTCCATTCCTACAGCAAAATGAAGTTCGCTCTTTTCAACACTTTTCATTTGGTTTGGTTTTGGCTCGTAAGTATGCGGATCAGCTCCTTTTTCTACTAAACTTACAACTTCTAAACTATCTCCTGCGATACGCTCAACAAAGTATTTTGTAGGCAAAATCGTAGTTGTAACTAAAGGCTTTGCAAAAGCTCCTAAACAACTGATTAAAGTGAAAAAAAATAATTTTTTCATACTTTATCCTCTCCTTAATAAAAAATTTTGAAAAAGTATATCAAACACAACTTAGTTGCAACTTAAATTTACGCAACTAGGTTGCATTTTTACTATTATTTTATCAATTTTATGATATTATTATCAAATTAAGGATTTTAAAATGGATGTAAAAAAATTTTTATTAAACCACGATATAAAACCAACAGCTTTTAGAAATTCTCTTGTAAAAATTTTAAAAACCGCTAACAAACCTGTTAGTTATGATGAGATAGTAAATCTTACAAATGCTAATAAAACCACAGTTTATAGGAACTTAGACCTACTTGAAGAAAAAGGAATTTTAATCTCAAGTATGGCTAACAACAAAAATTTTTATGAGTTAGCAGATCATGCGAAAGCTTATTTTGTTTGTGAAAAATGTCATAAAATGGAAGAAATATCAATGCCAAATTTAAAATTTAAAAACGTTAAAAGTGTTGTTGTAAAAGGAACTTGTGATGAATGTTCAAAATAAAAATAGCAATATAAAAAATAGTGAAATTTGGGATAAAAAAGCTAAAAGCTATAGTAAATTTGATGGAAATTTGACTGAGTTTCAAATAAGGTTTTTTAAAATTTTAAAAGATTTTGGTGTTAATTTTAAGAATAAAACTTTAGTTGATATAGGGTGTGGGACTGGGATTTATTCACTTTATTTAGCTGGAATTTGCAAAATGGTTTTGGGTGTAGATAGCTCAACAAAAATGCTCGAAGAGTTAAATTTTAAAAAAACTGAGTTTAAAATAAACAACTTTAAAACAATAAACTCTGATTTTAAAAATTTCCAAACCGCTGATAAATTTGATATCGCATTTTTAACTATGAGTCCAGCTTTACAAAGCGAGGATGATTTTAAAAAATTTATGAATTTAGGAAATTTAAGAATTTATCTAAATTGGCAGGAATTTAAGATTTCTACGATGTTGGAGCCGTTTTATAAGCTTTACAATAGAAAAACAAAAGATAAAAATAAAGCTGTGATTTTAAAAAACTGGCTTGATGAAAATAAAATTGCTTACAAAACTGAGATTTTAGAAGAAGTTCGCATCTCAAATAGGACTTTTGATGAAGCATTTGAAAACACAATCTGGCATTTAGAAATAAGTGATGTCAAATTTGATAAAAATGAAATCAAAAACACTCTTTTAAAAATGCAAAAAGATGGCTTTATAAAAGATGTGATAAAAAGCAAAATGAGAGTTTTAGTGTTTTAAATGAACGAAATAATCTTTATAGACACAGAAATTGGTAAAAATGACAAGAAGCTGTATGAATTTGGTGCTGTCTTTAAAGATGATTCTATAAAAACAAATGAGATTTTAAAAGCTGATTTTTTCTTAAAAAAGCATAGTTTTGAGTTTGTTTGTGGGCATAATTTTATAGATCATGATGGAATTTATTTATCATCAACTATTTTAAATGATAATTTAAAAGATAAATTTATCATTGATACACTTTTTCTTTCCATGCTTCTTTTTCCAAATAAAAAAACTCATAAATTATTAAAGCCATATAAAACCACATTAAATATACAAAATAACCCACTTGGAGATGCTTTCCAAACAAAAGCTCTTTTTGAATTATTGGATGCTAAATTTAATAGTCTAAACGATAAAATAAAGCAAATTTTTATAAATTTGCTTTATGAAAATAAATATTTTAATGGCTATTTTGTATATAAAAATTTAGAACCTAAAGAAATTGACATTTATGAAATTATACAAAACGATGTAAAGTGCAAAGAAGATGATATCTTACTTCTTGCCGATACAATGCCTATTGAGCTTGCTTTTATAATTTCATTTTTGCACACAGATAGAAAAGCTGCAATTTCACACATCATAATAAATAAATTTCCAAACATTTCTTGGATCATAAAAAATATATGTTTTGATTTAAAAAGCACCGATATTTCTAAATTTGCACTCAATGAGTTTGGTTTTAATACTTTTAAAGAATTTGAAAATATTAATGAGGGGTTATTTAAAATTTCACAAAAAGATATTATAAATTCTACTTTAAATGACAATTCTATTCTTGCAATTCTTCCAACGGGTGGTGGAAAAACTTTTACTTTTCAACTTCCAGCTTTAATTAAAGCACAAGCTTACAATGCCTTGACTGTTGTTATTTCACCACTTCAGGCTTTGATGAAAAATCATGTTGATAGCTTTAAAGAAAAAAATCAAAACTTTAGCGTAAAAGCAATAAGTGGCTATTTAAGCCCGGTTGAAAGATCTGATATAATAACTCAAATTTCAAACGGCACAGTTGATATTTTGTATCTAGCACCAGAGGCATTAAGATCAAATTCTATTTTTAATGCATTAAAGTGTAGAATGATAGATAGATTTGTTATTGATGAGGCACACTGCTTTTCATCTTGGGGGCACGATTTTAGACACGATTATCACTATATCGCAACTTTCATAAATGAATTAAATCAAAGCTCAAATATGCAAGAAAATATACCCGTTTCTTGTTTTACAGCCACCGCTAAACCAGAGGTTATAAATGATATAAAAGAGTATTTTTTCAAAAATATGAAAATAGAATTTGATGAGTTTTTAGCTTCTTCAAAAAGAGAGAATTTAGAATATGAGGCAATAGAAGTAAAAGATGAGAATGAAAAATATGAAAAATTAATAAAAACAATTCAAAATTTAGGAAAAATACCAACAATAATCTATCTTCCACAAAATGCAAAAGGCTGCAAAGAGTTAAGTCAAAAGCTAATAGAAGATGCAAGACTTGAGTATTTAAATTTAAGCATTGAACCATTTTATGCAAAAATTGATGAAGAAATAGAACTAAAAACTAGAAAGGGAAGAAACAAAAGCGAAATTTTAAAGGATTTTATAGATGATAAAATAGACATAGTAGTTGCAACAACAGCTTTTGGAATGGGAATTGATAAACCGAATATAAAAGCTGTAATTCATTACAGTCAATCAGATAGCCTTGAAGCATATTTGCAAGAATCAGGTCGTGGTGCAAGAAGTAGTGATATTGTAGCCAAATGCATAATCTTATATCAAAGAGATGATTTTGATAAAATTTTTCAAAAACTAAATTCAAATAAAATTGATGCTGAAGAAATTCAATCAATAGTCAAAACTTTAAAAAATAAAAAAATAAATCCAGTCTACATATCGCCAAAAACACTTGCTAAGAACTCAGGAATAAATTTAGAACTTGATTATGAAAATATTGTAAAAACTGCACTTTTAGAGCTTGAAAGATGTGAAATTTTAAAACGAGATAGGGATAAATATACAATTTGTGGTTCATCTTTAGTAGATAAAGAAAAAAGAAATATGAATTATATAAGAAATTTACTAGAAAGCAAAAAAGAAAAATATTTAACAATTTTTAATTATATGATTATGATAATGCAAAATATCATACAAAAAAGCAAGACCGAGCCAGTCGAAATAGACACATTATCAAGCAATATTGGAATTAGCAATAAAGATACTTTTGAGGCAATTTATGCACTTCAAAAAGAGAATTTAATAAATTATGATAATGATATTTCAGTTTTAATAAACAAAAAAGTAAAAAATGAATTTTTAAATCATTTAAGGCTTGAAAATCAAATTTTTGACTACATATTAGAAAAGAAAAAATTTGATATACGAGACATTGAAAATAAAAATAGCAAAAAAATTATAAAAATTAAAAAAATTATCCAAAGTTTTTCACATTTGTCAAAAATTCACAACCAAACTCTAAATGTTTATTTTTATAACTTTTTTGCCAATATAGAATTAGAAGATGAAAAATCTTTTAAAATTTTATTAATACAAAGGCAAGAAATTTGCAAAACTATACTTTTTGAAATTTTAAATTTTTTAAAAGAAGATGAAAAAGAGATAGAGTTTGCATCTATGAAGCTTCAAAGCAAACTTGGCATAAAAACTGAATTTTTCCATCACTGCCTTGTTTATTTACATCAAATTTTAAAGAATTTTGAACTTAGAAAAGGAAGATTAATTTATTATAAAGCTTATAAAATAGAGCTTTTAGATAAAATAAATGAAAATACTCCGTATCAAAAAAGAAGAGATTATAATCAAACTTTAGCAAAATACTATGAAAGAAAAATAGAAGCTGTGCACATACAGGCTAAATTTTTAGAGCTCTTAACTAACAAAGATAAAAGTGTTAGTGAGTTTATAAAAGATTATTTTAGTCTAGAGTATGAAAAATTTAAGAAAAGATATAATTTTGATAAAAATATAAAACTTCCAATTACCAAAACTAAGTTAAATCAAATTTTATCATCTTTAAGCATTGAACAAAAAGCAGTATTTGAAGATGATAAAAGCAATTCTATTATGGTTTTAGCAGGTCCTGGAAGCGGAAAGACTAAAACATTAGTCCATAAAATTGCTTCATTAATAACGAAGGAAGGCTTTAAGGCAGAATATTTTTTAATGCTTGCACACTCAAGAACTGCTGTTGATGAATTTAAAACTAGGCTTAAAAATCTAATTGGCAATCAAATTTACAAGGTTAAAATTTATACTTTTCATGCGTTTGCCTTAAATCTATTATCTTATAAATACAGTGAGGATGAGTTAAATAATGCCATTGCAAATGCTACAAAAGCCTTACAAAATAAAGATGTAGAGCTTCCTTTAATTCAAATGTTGGTTCTTGATGAGTATCAAGACATAGGAATTAAAAGCTATGAGTTTATAAAAGAAATTTATAAAAACATGCCAAATGACAAAAAAATAATTGCAGTTGGAGATGATGATCAATGCATTATGGATTTTGGTGATAATAAAGCTGATATTAAATTTATTAACGAGTTTAAAAATGATTTTTCTACAAATTATAAAGCTTACAATCTACTAACAAATTATCGAAGTTGTTATAACCTAGTTAGTTTTTCTAATGCTTTTAGAAATGAGTTTAAAGAAAAATTAAAATATGAAAATTTAATCTCAAACTCTAAGAATATGGGAGATATTGTATTACTACAAACAAATGATTATATAACTAACCTACTAACTAATTTAGATACTGACAAACAAAGTGCCATCATAGCAAAAACAAATAAAGAAGTGCTTGATATTTACTCTTTTTTACTCCAAAAAAATATAAAAGCAAAACTTTTAACAGATAAAAATGGTTTTAGGCTTGGAAATTTGATAGAATTGAGAGCTTTTTTGGAATATTTTTATGAATTTAGTTTTAAAACCGCTCTTGATAAATTTATAAAAAATTTTAATAACTCTTCAAATCTAGCACTTGCGCTCGAAGTAATAGAAAAGTTTCAAAACGAATATGATATGAATGAAAATGAAAAATATCTTAAAAAAGCCTTTAAAGAATTTATAGAAGATATCGATTTTGATGAGTTTGAAAATACAAAATCAAATGTAACAATTTCTACTATGCATAAAGCCAAAGGTAAAGAATTTGACAGTGTTCATCTTTGCTTTAAAGATAAAATAGACAATGAATACGATAAAAGGCTTTTGTATGTTGCAGTAACAAGAGCAAAAAAATCACTTTTTATCTATTCTAAAAATGAAATTTTTCTAAAATATAAAAGTTATTTTACTAAAATATTAGATTTTAAAAATAGCTTTTATACTCCTAAAAATATAACTTTAACAATGGGGTTAAGTGATGTCAATCTATCAGGATATGATTTATTTCTAAGAATCAAAAAGTTAAATTTA
This sequence comes from Campylobacter ureolyticus ACS-301-V-Sch3b, assembly GCF_000413435.1. Lineage (NCBI taxonomy): Bacteria > Pseudomonadati > Campylobacterota > Epsilonproteobacteria > Campylobacterales > Campylobacteraceae > Campylobacter > Campylobacter ureolyticus. The sequence continues at coordinate 392,025 of NZ_KE340326.1, forward strand.
CAAGCCGGTCAAGAAGTTAGAGTAGATGCCCAAGGAATTTTTAGCGGAGAATTTTGTATTGGAAAGTTTTCACAAAAATTTAAAAAAGAGATAGAAAAATATGAAACTCAAGGTTATAAATTAAATCAAAAATCTAAAATACAATATATTGTAGTTTGGTATAGCAAGGAAAAAAATAGTGAATTTAGAATAGCTTTATGTAAACTAAAAATGAATTTATAAAATTTTAAACGAATTTTCAAGGATGGAATAAAGTAAATTATTTTATTGAAAGGATTTTAAAGACTAGCACTCTAAAGTGATATTTTAAACCAATTAAACTTAGAAAAAACTTGTAATTTTTCTTAATTTTAATATATAGTGTAGAAGGCCATGCAAAAGCATTTAATAAATAAAATTATGAAATTATTTACAAAGAAGGCGGTGAAGGATTTTTAGGTGCGATTGCTGTTATAGTCTTTATAGCGTTTTTCTTCTCTGTTATTGCTGGAAGTTAAAGGCGGAAAATTCCGCCTTTTTTATCTTAATACTCTTTGAAGTATTTTTGAATTTTATCTTTATCGCTTGTTTTTGTTAAAGCAACCATTAATAAAACTCTAGCTTTTTGGACATTTAAGTTATCAGCTGTTAAAAAGCCGTATTTTGCATCATCAACCTCAGCACCAACGCTAGTTGAACCACTTCCTACTCTACTTCCTCTAACAACTACAACGCCTTGTTTTACAGCCTCAGCCAAAGCTTTTTCAACACTTGGATAAGGGTTTCCATTTCCCATACCAGCTAGAACTATACCTTTTGCACCGTTTTTAACAGCAGTTTCTACAAAATCAGGAGTATCCTCTGTATGTCCATATACTATATCAACTCTTGGTAGACTTTCAAGACCTTTTACACTAAATTCTGAATTTACAGTGTGTTTTTTAACTGGAGCAAGATAGTAATTTACTATGCCATAATTTACAGTTCCGATATTTCCTGTATTTACTGATTTGAAAGTATCAACTGCAGTTGTGTTTGTTTTAGTAACTTCTCTAGCAGCATGAATTTTATCGTTCATTACAACTAAAACACCTTTTCCAACACTGTTTTTATCCATAGCAACATTTACAGCATTATAGATGTTTAAAGGACCATCAGCACTCATTGAAGTTCCACTTCTCATAGCACCTACAAAAACAACTGGTTTTTTGCTTTTTGTAACTAGGTTTAGGAAATAAGCACTTTCTTCCATTGTGTCAGTTCCGTGAGTTATAACTATACCATCAACACTCTTATCTGATAAAAGCTCATTTACTCTATTAGCAAGCTTTAACCAAACTTCATTGTTCATCTCTTGTGAACCAATATTTGAAATTTGCTCACCTTTAATAGTAGCAATTTCATTGATTTGTGGAACTGCAGCAATTAGTTTATCAACTGTAACTGTTCCTGAAGTATAACTTCCACTTAACGCACTTTCTCCAGCACCAGCAATAGTTCCGCCTGTTGCTAAAATGTAAATAGTTGGCTTTGCAAAAAGCATAGTTGTTCCTAACAGCATAAAAAATGCTAATTTTTTTAAAATCTTCATGTATTACCTCCTTGTAAAGATTTTTTATTTTATGTATTTTATCCAAAAATTTTATAAATGTCTTCTAATAAGAAATATTTTGCCTCAACTTCATTTTTATAAAATGGAACAAAGGTTTCATTAAATACCTTTCTAAAAAATCCTTGTTTGCTAAGTTTTACCATTTCATTATTTACAGCGTCTAAAAGCTCACTATTTCCTTTTTTAACACCAATACCTAAAAAACTATTAAAACCCAAATTTCGCATTCCTTTTGGGACAATATAGCTTCTATCAACTATACCATACGCCATAACAACTAAATTATCATCTATATAAGCATCGGCTTTATTATCCTTTAATGTTCTATATGCCTCAATAGATCCTTTTGTTTTTATAACTTTTGCTCCAGGAATTTTTTTAACATAATCTTCCATTGTGGTTCCTTCTTGAATAACAATGGTTTTGTAATTTAAGTCTTTTTCCAAATTTAAAGGCTTATCTTTACTACTTATAGCACCCATTGCCACGGCAAAATATGGCAATGAAAAATCAACCTTTTTCTTTCTTTCATCGGTTTCAGTAAAACTTGCTATTACGATATCAACTTGGTTATTTTGCAAGAATTTAATTCTTTCGTTTCCACTCTCAATACCAACTAAGGTTACTTTTCCACCATTTCCAACAATGTTTGAGCCAATAGCCTTTGCCATATTAACTTCGAAACCCTCAAACTCTCCTTGATCTAGACTTGAATAAGGAGGTTGATTTGTCCAAACACCAATTTTTATTTCGCCATTTTTGCGAATCTCATCTAGACTACTGCCAAAAGTAAACGTTGCTGCAAGTAAAAATAAAAATGTTATCTTTTTCATATTTCTCTTTCTTTATTTTTTTCAAATAGATATTTATAAAAGCATATATATTTAACACACTAAGACTAATAAACTATTCAAACCGAATTATACTAATTTTTTAAGAATTTAGCAAGATTATAAGTGACTAATTAGAAAAATAATTTTATATTTGTTTCGACTAATAAAAATAATTATTAAAATATTAGAGATTTAGCTATACTTAAAATTTTTAAGCTATTAAAAATATACGAAATTTGCTAGATTAAAATATTGAATATTTTGATAAGATTTACTATTTGATTTTTTTTGAAAATATACTTAAAAGTTTAGGCATAATAAATTTTTTGTCAATCAAATTTACTAGCGCCAGTGTAATTCTACCTCTGTTTATGAGCTGTAGTTCTTCGGAAATTTCCAAGCCCGGATCAGATTTTAAAAGTTTTAATTTTGCCATCTCTACTCTTAGCTTAGTGTCTTTTTTATCTACTACATAGCTTTTTCCATCAAGCATAGCAACTACTTCATTTAGTTTTTTTCTTACTTTTTTGTTTTCCATAAATACACCATATAAATAATAAATGACAATAAAAAAGCCACACCAGAGGTTAGAAAATAAGCTCCAAGTTTGCCAACCCACATTTGAAAAGCTAAATTTAAACCAAGAAGTAAGAAAATAAAACCCACAACTGCAATGATTGCAACGACGCACAAGGCTATGATATTTCCAGCACTTTTTACAAAAGAAGCTCTTATATCATCGGCTTGTGCCTCTACTAGTTCGACAACTGAGATTAAAAACTCAGAAATGCTAAAACCAGCCATTATTTCCTAAACAACCAACCAAGTACAAAACCAACAGCAAGGGTAATGCCAACGCTCTTTAAAGGTTCGTCTTTAATGTTTTTGCTAACATAATCAACCCCATCTTTTCCCTTACTCTTTAGCTCATCAATTGCTTTTTCAATATCTTCGATTGACATACTGCTGTCTATTTTATTTTTTGCATCTTTAAGAGCTTCCTTGCCAGAATCTTTGATTGATTTTGCCATATCTTTTAACTCTTGTTTTAAGCTATCAATTTCTTTTTTCATAGCATTAACATCTACTGTTTCTTGTGCTGCCATTTTTTACTCCTTATAAAATATATCTATTGAATTACTTGACATTATAGGACTTAATAGTAAATTGTTATAAAACAAAAATATTAGTATCTAACACCATTTTGTTTTAGAAAATCTCTTAAATCATCATATTCTGAACTTGTTAAATATCTCCATTTTCCAGGCTTTAACATCCCCAAATCAACCCTTCCAAAACTAACTCTTTTTAGTTCCATAACTTCTAGATCAAAGCATCCAAAAAAGCGTCTTAGCTCTCTATTTTGACCCTCATTTATAATGACTTTTAGTTTTGTATAACCACCACTTGATCCAAGCACCGAGTAGGCCAAAAAAGGCTTAAATTCCATTGATTTGATCTGCGTTTTTTCATGTGCTCCTTTTGTAGCATCTTTGGCAAAAAAGCCCTCTCTCATCGCTGTTATAACATCATCAGTTACTTCGCCCTTTACCTTTAGATAATACATTCTTTCAATATCGCTTCTCATTAAAGCCTCAGCTATAGCAGGTGCATCAGTAAGCAGTAAAAGTCCTTCGCTAGCAAAGTCAAGTCTTCCAACACTTATAAACTTACTAAAACCTTTCGGCAAGGTATCGAATATTGTTTTTCTACCCCTATCATCACGTTTTGTAACTAACTCACCTTTTTGTTTGTTATAAACAATAACTGAAAACTCAGTTTTTTTCTTAACCAAACGTCCATTTATCTTGATTTTATCTTCATAGCTAACTTCTACAAAATCACTAACAACTCTTCCATTCACACTAACTTTTCCACTTTTTATAAACTCGTCTGCTTCACGGCGTGAGTAGCTTGTGTTGTGCGAAATGAACTTATTAATTCTCATTTTTTCCATTTACAATCCTAAATTTGTCAAATCATGAATGTGTAAAGCCCCGATTGGAACTTTTTTGTCATTGACAATTACAAGTAGTTGAATTTTATATTTTTCTATTATTTTAAGGGCAGTTGATGCTAACATTTCATCATCATCTATGATTTTTGGCTCTTTTGTTGCGTAGTTTAAGGCTTTATCATTTATATCAAAATCGTCTCTTTGTAGTGCTCTTCTTAAATCCCCATCACTTAAAATCGCCACTAACTTACCGCTTTTATCTGTTAGTAAAACAGCTCCAAGTTTTCCATGAGTCATCGTATCTATGGCAACTTTAAGACTAACATCACAACTAACAACTGGTAACTCGTTAGTTTTCATAACATCTTTTACCTTTAAAAAGAGTCTTTTTCCAAGGCTTCCACCTGGATGAAAATTTGCAAAATCCTCAACTTTAAAGTTTCTCATCTTCATAAGACAGATTGCCAAGGCATCACCCAAAGCCAAAGTTAGCGTAGTAGAAACTGTTGGCGCAGCACCTAATGGACAAGCCTCTTTTATGATATCAAGGCTTATTATTTCATCGCTAAATTTAGCCAAAGAGCTACCAAGCTTAGCAGTCATTGATATAATTTGAACGCCAAATCTTTTTAGGTGAGGCATTATTTTTATAAGTTCATCACTTTCACCACTAAAACTTATCGCTAGTATCACATCGCTTTTTTGCACCATTCCAAGATCTCCATGCAAAGCTTCAGTTGGATGTAAAAAAAAACTAGGAGTGCCAGTACTAGCCATTGTAGCTGCTATTTTTGCACCTATATGACCACTTTTTCCAACGCCCGTTACGATAACTTTTCCTTTGCAAGAATAAAGCAATTTTAAAGCATTTTCAAATTTATCATCAAGCAAGTTTGAGTGCCTTAAAAGCTCATTTCCCTCAAGCTCCAAAACTCTTTTTCCAATTTCTAAAATTTCACTCATTTTAGATCTTTTTTTATCTTTTTTTCTAACATATGTCTGTTGATTTCTTCGCCATCGCAAATTTCATCAAATTCATTTTTATATCTTGTTTCATTTTTAACATCATAGTCGTTTATTGTTTTTATAAAATTTTTGAAATCTTCATTTTTGTATGAAAGCTCATCAACTAGATTAAAATCTAAAATTTCCTTAAATTTTGCAGGGGCTATGATTTTGCTTTGCTCTATATTTTCACTATCAAGACTTAAAACTCCAATACCAAAACTAAGTGCTGTTTTTGTTATCAGCTCTATTAACTCTTCATCGCTTTCGTCAATATCCAAAGCAACCAAATATCCCTCATTTGCCCAACTTGAGTTACTAACAGCCTGAAAATAACACTTTCTAAAATCTGAAACAGTAAGTTTTATTTTTAATTCAAATGAATAAATTTTTATAGGGAAATTTTTAAATTTTTCTAGAAATTTATATGTAGTGTCGCTGTTAAATTCCTCAAAACTAACAGCAACCATATCAGGATATAGCCATTTATTAAAACCTTTATCGTTTTTTGGGCCTTTTCTATGATTGATTGTTTTTGGTAAAGCGTTAAAATTTGGATTTGAGTTTATAAAATATGCAAGAATACAATGTAAATCTCCCTCATTAAATTTAGTGGTTTGTGAATCATTATTTGAAGTTTTACTATTTTTCGAAGCCTGTATTTTTGCTTTAATATTAAAATGCTGATCTTTTAACATTATCAAAATTGGTCTTTCCTGCACTTTTTTAAAAATAGTATCTGAATTATTTTTTAAATCCATATAAATATATGCACCAAAAGTAGCCCATGGTGTTTTACCTTTGAAATTTAGCTCTTCTGTAAGCCCTAAATTTTCGGCTATTTTATACATTTGACTTGGATTTAATGGCCTTTGCTCTTTTTCTAAAATTTCCTTTGCAATCTTTATAACTTTATTCATATTAACTCCTTTTAAACTAGATAAATTACAGGAACAATTGTAGGATACTTTTTAAGACGTCTAAAGATATGCTTTCTTATGGCTTGTCTTATTTGATTTTCTAAAGCCCTTTGATCTCCTAAAAGCTCATTTTTTAAATTACTTAGAAACTGTATTAAAACAAGTTCCATATCTTTTGCAAAGGCTCTTTGTTCTTTTGCATTAACAACTCCATAAGTTATAACTCTTGTTTTTACAAGCTTTTTATTTGCTTGATCAACTTGAGCGATAACCATTACAACACCAGCATCCGCTAAATTTTGACGATGTTTTACCATATCATCTGAGATTTCTTTGTTTATCTGATTGTCGACAAAAATTTTGCCAGTTTTTACAGTTTTTACTCTTTTTATATATCCACTTGTAACCTCAACTTGATCACCATCACTCATCAAATAGATATTTCTCTCATCAACACCGCACTCAATGGCTGTTTTAGAGTGCTTTTCTATATGATTATACTCCCCATGAACAGGCAAGAAAAACTTAGGCTTTGTAAGACGAAGCATGAGCTTTTGTTCTTCTTGTGCAGCGTGACCTGAGACATGAATCTCACTAAAATCTTGATACGCAACTTTTGCACCACTTTTTAAAAGATAGTTTAAGATATTTGAAACACTCGCCTCATTTCCAGGGATTGCTTTAGCTGAGATAATAATTTGATCGCTTGGCTTTATCTTGATATATTTATGCTCATCCGTTGCCATTCTATATAGTGCACTCATAGTCTCGCCCTGACTTCCTGTTGTTACTATTAAAACCTCGTTATCAGGGTATTTTCCAACTTCGTTTGCATCTATAAAAATTTCCTTTGAAAGATCAATATATCCAAGCTCCATAGCAGTAAATAAATTTCTCTCCATTGATCTTCCAATAACACAAATTTTTCTATTGTGTTTTAGCCCATGTTCAATAGCTTGATAAATTCTATGGACATTTGAGCTAAATGTGCTCATTATAACTCTTCCTTTTGACTTGGAAAATATCTCATCAAAGGTCTTTCCAACTGTTTTTTCACTCTTTGTAATGCCATCTCTATGAGAATTTGTGCTATCACTCATCAAAAGAAGCACCCCTTTTTCTCCATATTCTGCTAAGCGCCCTAAATCAGTCGGATAACCATCGATTGGTGTGTGATCTATCTTAAAATCCCCTGTGTGGATGATAGTGCCAGCTTCTGTTTTTATAGCAAGGGCTGAAGCATCAATTATGGAGTGAGTGATATGTATCCATTCGACATCAAAATCGCCTATTTTATAGACTTTTCTTTTTTCTACTGGTCTGAAAAGTGCTCTTTTTACCTTTAAGCCATGCTCTTCAAATTTATTTGATATCATTCCAAGACAAAGTGGCGTAGCATAAATTGGATAGTCAAACTCTTTATAAAAATATGGCATTGCGCCGATGTGATCTTCATGCGCGTGAGTTATAATTACAGCTTTAATTTTGTCTTTTATCTTTCTTATATAGTCAAAATCAGGTATTAAAATATCAACTCCAAGCATACTTTCATTTGGAAAACTCATACCAACATCAACTATAATGGCACTTGTATTTGTCTCAAAAATAGTGATATTTCCACCTATTTCACCAAGACCACCAAGCGGAGTTATGCGGATCTTAGAATTTGATTTAAAAAATCTTAAAGGATTTAGCCTTTCATCGTGAACTTTTTTGTTTGCGATGATTGCTTTTTCCATCTCTTTTTGCCAATTTTCATTGCCGTTTAAACATCTAGAAATATTTGATTTTTTTCGTCTTTTTGACTGAGTTTTTTTAGGAGTTTCTTTTTCGCCTATGCCTGATTCTTTTTGAAGATTTTTCTTTCGGTTTGCATAGCGATTTGTCTTTTTAAAACCGTTTTGCCTACTTGTTTGTTGATTTTGATTGTTTTCTTTTTTTACACCGTTATTGTTTTTGTTATTTGAATCATTTGGATAGCTGTTTTGGGTGCTTTTATTGTCTGCACTATTTTGATTTTTTTCCATTTTTCACCTTTAAATAATTAAAAATTTTTACTATTAAGGTGTTATTTAATTGATGAGCTCTTAAATTTCTATCTAAATTCAACTCTTCAAAGCATTTTTCTAAAATCTCTTTATCAATCTCAGAGCTTAAATTTTTAAAAAGCGTTTTTCTAGGACTTAAAAAACAGGTTTTTAAAAAATCTTTATAAGATTCATAGTTGATTTTATCAAGCTCATTAAAATTATCAAATTTATTAAATTTTACAACGCTTGACATAACCTTTGGTTCTGGTTCAAAGCTACTTGGAGGCACATCAAACAAAGTTTTTATCTCTCCGTTTAAGCCAGTTATTAAACTAAGCGAATTTGAACCACCAAAGCCACAAAATTTCAAGGCAACTTCACGCTGGATCATAACTATAAATCCTAAGCAATTTGGATCATCTATTGCTTTTAGCATGATATTTGTCGCCACATAATATGGCAAATTTGCAACTAAAAAATAGCTCTTACAACTTATTAAATTCCAATGATGCAAAGCATCGCCAAGCGTTAAGATCAATTTTTCTTCATCGATTTCTTTTTTAAAAGTTTGATTTAAAATTTTAAAAAGATCTTCATCAATTTCATAACTTTTAACTTTTGAAATTTCTAACAATTTCTTAGTTAAATCACCTAAGCCAGCCCCAATTTCGACCAAATCGCAATCTTTGGCACTAAAAATATCTTTGGGAATCGCTTGGATGATCTTATCAAGAACCACGCTATCTTTTAGGAAATTTTGTCCGAATTTCTTTTTTGCCTTTATCATCAAAAGATTATAACTAAAAAAAACTAACAAAGCTACACATTAGAAAAATTTTGATAAAATAACACTCTATTTTAATACAAAGGCAAAAGATGAAAAAGATAATTCCTTGTCTTGACACAAACAAAGGCAGAGTTGTAAAAGGTGTAAATTTTGTAAATTTAGTCGATGTCGGAGATCCTGTAGAAATAGCTCAGTTTTATGAAAAAGAAGGCGCTGATGAGCTTTGCTTTTTAGATATAACTGCAACTAATGAAAATAGAAAAACAACAGTCGAGCTTGCTAAAAAAGTAGCAAATTCTATAAAAATTCCACTAATTGTTGGCGGTGGAATAAAGACAATTGATGATATAAAAGCACTTTTAGATGCTGGTGTAAGCAAGGTTAGCATAAACTCAGCAGCCATAAAAACACCTAGTTTAATCAATGAAGCAGCTAAGGAATTTAACTCATTAATTGTGGCAATAGATGTAAAAAAAGTAAATAATAATTACAATGTTTTTATAAATGGTGGCGAAGTTGATAGCGGCAAAGAGGCTTTAAAATGGGCTTTAGAAGTTCAAGATAGAGGTGCAGCAGAAATTCTTCCAACATCTATGGATAGAGATGGAGTAACTAACGGATATGATTTAGAAATAACAGGTTTGTTAGCAAAAGAGTTAAATATCCCAGTTATTGCAAGTGGTGGTGCTGGAAAAATGAGTGACTTTTTAGATGCTTTTAAGGTTGGAGTTGATTCGGCTTTGGCAGCTTCAGTATTTCACTTTGGAACAATTCGCATAAATGAGTTGAAAAAATATCTTTTAGAAAATGGTATAAAGGTTAGAATTTAATGACTAACTTGTTAGTTTGTGCAGGAAAAAGTGAGAGCTTCGAATTTGCTCAAAGTATTGGAATTGGGCTAATACAAAGCGCTATAAAACTAACTAACATACTAACAAAAAAATCTATAGAAGACGATTTACCAAAACAAATCGTCTTCGTTGGAACTGCTGGAATTTATAAAAAAGGTGAAATTTTAGAAATCTATGAAAGTTCTAAAGCTTCAAATTTAGAAATTTCTAGGCTTTTAAATTTGTCGTATTCTCCTTTAAATTTAGAAAATCCACTAAATGTTTCACGTGAAACATCACTAACAAACAGTTCAAATATTGTTATAAACTCATCAAATTTCATAACACAAGATAAAAATTTAGCGGCAAAATTTTATGAAAATGGTTTTGATTTAGAAAATATGGAGTTTTATTCTGTTTTAAGTGTAGCAAATTTTTTTAAAATTAAGTGCAAAGCAGTAGTTTGTACTACAAATTTTTGTGATGAAAATGCTCATGAAATGTTTATAAAAAACCATGATGCAGCAAAAGAAAAATTAAAAATATATATGAAAGAAAAAGGGTTGATTTGAAAAATTTACTTGATTTTACAAAAGATGAACTCGGTGAATTTGTAAAACCAGCTTTTAGAGCTAAACAAATTTATGAATGGATTTACAAAAAAAATGTTGATAGCTTTGATGAAATGTTAAATTTACCAAAAGATTTAAGGCAAGATTTAAGCCAAAATTTTTATTTTGATCCACTAAAAGTTGTAAAATCTGAAAAAAGTAAAGATGGAAGTATTAAATATCTTTTTGCATTAAAAGATGGAAAAACTATAGAAAGCGTTTTGCTTCCAATGAAAGATGAGGAAAGAGCTGATGATGGCAAAATTGTAAGTCATGCCAGATACACTGTCTGTGTTAGCTCGCAAGTCGGATGCAAAATGGGTTGTAGTTTTTGCCTAACGGCCAAAGGTGGGTTTGTCAGAAACTTGACTGCCGGTGAAATTGTAGAACAAGTTCATTTTATAAAAAAGATTAATAAAATTCCATATGAAAGACGTGTAAATATTGTTTATATGGGAATGGGCGAACCTCTTAATAATCTTGAAAATGTTGCAAAAGCTATTAAAATTTTTACCGACAATGACGGACTTGCAATCTCGCCAAGAAGACAGACAGTAAGCACAAGTGGACTTAGCTCACAAATAAAAAAGCTTGGAGAGATGAATTTGGGAGTTTTATTGGCAATATCACTTCATGCAGTAAATGATGAGTTAAGACAAGAGCTTATGCCAATAAATAAGGCTTATAATATAGCTTCCATAATGGATGCCATAAGAGAGTTTCCTAGTGATATGAGAAAAAGAGTGATGTTTGAATATCTAATGATGCACAGCGTAAATGATAGTCTAAAAGATGCAAAAACTTTAGTAAAATTACTTCATGGTATAAAGGCAAAGGTAAATTTAATCTATTTTAACCCACACGAAGGCAGCATTTATAAACGTCCGTTAAAAGAAAATATGGAAAAATTCCGTGATTTTTTACAAAGCAAAAGTGTAACTTGCACTATAAGAGAGTCAAAAGGAATTGACATAAGTGCGGCTTGTGGACAACTAAAAGAACGAAGTGAAAATAAAATATAAAAAAATAAAAGGGAAAAAAATTGACAAAATTAGATTTAATAGAGATTATTTTTATAACTATTGTTTTGATTTTAGGCTTTGGTCTTATGATTAAAGTGATATTATCTGAAAACAAAGATGAGTAAATTTTACTAACAAAAGTTAGTAAAATTGTATAAAATACAAACTTATTTTGATAGATATTGCTCAAAGTATTCTAACAAAATAAATAGTTATTGTTACTTTACCATTTCCAAATTTAATAAAATCCTATTAGTTTTTCAAATTCATTTTTTGCATCGAAATTACTTTTAATATTATAAGTTTTTCCATTAAACTCAAATTCTAAACTTTCTGAGTGAAGTAAAAGTCTTTTGGCTCCAGTGATTTTTACCCTACTTTCAACACTTATTTTTTCATCTAAAAAATCACTAGCGAACTCATCACTAACTCCATAAAGTGCATCTCCAACTATTGGATGTTTCACGTGAAACAATTGCACTCGTATCTGGTGCTGACGCCCTGTTTTTGGGATACATTTTAAAAGCGTAAAGCCTATTTTTTCATAAATTTGAACTATTTCAAACTCGGTCTTTGCAAATTTTCCACTAGTTTGGACATACATTTTATTTTTTAAACTCGTGGCTGTTTTATCGGTATTTAAAAAATTTTCTACTGTAAAATTTTTTTCAACAATGCCTTTAACTATAGCAAAATATGTTTTTTTTATTTCTAAATTTTGAAATTTAAGTTTAAGTTCTTTTTCAATGGTTTTATTTTTAGCCACGAGTAAAACTCCACTTGTTTCTTTATCTAGTCTATGTGCCACACTTGCATCTCGCCCAAATTTTGACCAAATTTCATCATTCATAGAGTAGTTTGAGTTTCTTCCATTTGGATGAGTTAAAACTCCACTTGGCTTATCAAATGCCACCAAAATTTCATCTTCAAAAATAGGCTCTAAACCCTTTGGCTCACACTCATAATCGATTAAAAAAACATCTCCATTTAAAATTTGATTTTTAGATATAACAATTTCATCAAGGTTAAAAAGTCGCTTTTTATCTATAAGTTTTTGAGCTTGACTCATCTTATAACCTAAATTTAGTAAAATTTGATAAGCTTTTTCACCATTGACAAAAGCTATTTTTTTCATAATATAAGGCAATTTTTACCCTCTTTTTGCTAAAATGATAAATTATAACTTTATAAAAATTTTGTTTAAAAGAAGGTAAAAGATGGTAGAAAGATATGCTAGAAAACAGATGAGCGACAAATGGACAATAAAAGCAAAATATGATGCTTGGCTAAAAGTTGAGTTAGCAGCTGTGAAGGCTTGGAACAAACTTGGGCTTATAGATGATGAGTCATGCAAAAAAATTTGTGAAAATGCAAAATTCGATATAGATAGAATAGATGAGATAGAAAAAGTCACAAAGCATGATGTTATAGCGTTTTTAACAAGCGTTAGCGAAAATTTAGGAAGTGAGAGTAGATTTTTACACTATGGCATGACTTCAAGTGACTGCATAGATACAGCTGTTGGGCTTCAGATAAAAGAGAGCTTAGAACTAATTATAGAAGATGTTAAAAACTTAAAAGAGGCGATAAAAATCCGTGCATTTGAGCATAAAAATACACTAATGGTTGGCAGAAGTCATGGAATTCATGGCGAGCCGATAACTTTTGGGCTTGTTTTGGCGATTTGGTATGATGAGATAAATAGAAGCTTGGAGCTTTTAAATCATGCTAAAAAAGTAATTAGTGTTGGAAAAATAAGTGGAGCTATGGGAAATTTTGCTCACGCCCCGCTTGAACTTGAAGAGTTAGTTTGCGAGCATCTAGGCTTAAGTCCAGCACCAGCTAGCAACCAAGTAATACAAAGAGATCGCTACGCACAAGTTATCTCAGCTATTGCAATTTTGGCATCAAGCTGCGAAAAAATAGCTGTTGCCATTCGCCACTACCAAAGAACAGAGGTTTATGAGTGCGAGGAGTATTTTAGTCCCGGACAAAAAGGAAGTTCTGCAATGCCTCATAAAAGAAACCCAGTTTTAAGTGAAAATGTAACCGGACTTTGCAGGGTTTTGCGAAGCTATACAATTCCTGCAATGGAAAATGTCGCCTTATGGCACGAAAGAGATATAAGCCATAGTTCAGTTGAGAGATTTATACTTCCAGATGCCTTTATAACAGCTGATTTTATGCTAAACCGCCTTACAAATTTGATTAAAAATTTAGTTGTTTATCCTGAAAATATGATGAAAAACCTAAATTTAACAGGTGGGCTTGTCTTTTCACAAAGAATTTTACTTGAACTTCCAAAAAAAGGAATTTCAAGAGAAGATGCCTATAAAATAGTTCAAAGAAATGCAATGAAAGTTTGGGCTGATTTGCAAAATGGCAAAAAAGCAATCGATGAAAACAATCACAGCCTATTTTTACAAAACTTATTAAAAGATGAAGACTTAAAAGCAAATTTAAGCGATGAAGAGATAAAGCAGTGTTTTGACTACTCATATTACACAAAAAATGTAGATCAAATTTTTAAAAGAGTCTTTGACTAGTAAATAATATATTTAAATTAAATTGTTAGATTACAGTAGAAATAAGAAAGGTAAAAGAGAGCAGATGAAAGTAATAAAAAGAAACGGCAGAACTGAAGAACTTGATATAAGCAAAATCAAAAAATATACAAAAGAGTCTGTTGAGGGGCTTGAAAATGTGAATTTAAGCGAGCTTGAAGTTGATGCAAAAATTCAATTTAGAGATATGATAACAACAGAAGAAATTCAACAAACTCTTATAAAAACAGCTGTTGATAAGATAGATATTGATCGCCCAAACTGGACTTTTGTAGCGGCGAGACTGTTTTTATATGATCTTTATCACAAAGTTACAGGATATACTGGATATCCACATTTACGTGAGTATTTTGAAAGAGGCGAAGAGGTTGGGCGAATTTTACTTGGACTAAAAGAAAAATATGATTTGGATGACCTAAATAGCTATATTGACCCAAAACGCGACCTACAATTTACCTATCTTGGCATAAAAACACTTTATGATAGATATCTATTAAAAGATAAGAACGCCAATCCAATCGAACTTCCACAACATATGTTTATGGCAATAGCTATGTTTTTAGCGCAAAATGAATTTGACTGCCAAAGTTGGGCTAAGAAATTTTATGATTTAATATCTAAATTTGAGGTTATGCCAGCAACCCCTACCCTATCTAACGCAAGAACAACACGCCACCAACTTTCATCTTGCTATATTGGCTCTACACCTGATAATATAGAAGGAATTTTTGATAGCTATAAAGAGATGGCGCTACTTTCTAAATTTGGCGGTGGGATCGGCTGGGACTGGAGCAAAGTAAGAGCTATGGGTGGCAGTATAGATGGGCACAAAAACGCAGCTGGTGGAATAATACCATTTTTAAAAATAACAAATGATATTGCTGTTGCGGTTGATCAGCTAGGAACTAGAAAAGGAGCAATTGCTGTTTATATTGAGCCTTGGCATATGGATGTGGGTGATTTTTTAGATCTTAGAAAAAACTCAGGTGAAGAAAGACGCAGAGCCCATGAAATTTTCCCAGCACTGTGGATAAATGATCTATTTATGAAAAGAGTTCAAAACAATGAAAAATGGACACTTTTTGATCCAGCTGACACGCAAAATTTAACAAATTTATATGGTGAAGAATTTGAAAAAGAGTATGAAAAATATGAAAATAATCCAAACATTCCAAAAACAGTTATACTTGCAAAAGAGCTTTGGAAAAAGATTTTAACTTCATATTTTGAGACTGGAATGCCATTTTTAGCCTTTAAAGATAATGCAAATAAAAGAAACCCAAATTCTCACTCAGGCATAATAAGAAGCTCAAATTTATGTACTGAAATTTTTCAAAATACAGAGCCTGATTATTACAAAATAAAAGTTATTTTTGAAGATGAAAGTGTTATGTTTTTTGATGAAGATGACATTGTAACAGTTGATAGTGGTATAACAAAACGAGCAAAAAAAATAACTTCGCTTGATTCTATGAATAATAAAAATATATTTATTGTTGAAAAGGAAAATATTCAAGGAAAAACCGCGGTTTGCAACCTTGCAAGTATAAATTTAAGCAAAATAAACACCAAAGAAGATATCCAAAGAGTTGTTCCAATAGCCATTAGAATGCTTGATAATGTGATTGATCTAAATTTCTATCCACACGAAAAAGTAAAACATACAAATATTCACTCAAGAGCAATTGGACTCGGTGTTATGGGTGAAGCACAAATGCTTGCAACCAAAAAAATACCGTGGGGAAGCTACGAGCATTTTGAAAAAATAGATGAAATTATGGAAAACATAAGTTACAATGCCATATTAAGCTCATCAAATTTAGCCGTTGAAAAAGGCAAATATGCTGATTTTGAAGGCTCAAACTGGAGCAAAGGCATAATGCCAATTGATAATGCAAATGAGGAAGCTAAAAAACTTGTAAAAAGAGGTGGGCTTTTTGATGAGAATTCTTGCGATTGGGAAAGTTTAAGACAAAAAGTTAAACAAGATGGTATGAGAAATGGATATTTAATGGCAATAGCACCAACTTCTAGCATAAGTATTTTGGTTGGAACAACGCAAACAATTGAACCAGTTTATAAGAAAAAATGGTTTGAACACAATCTTAGTGGAATGATTCCAGTTGTTGTTCCAAATCTAACGCTTGATACATGGAATTTTTATACCTCAGCGTATGATCTAGAACAAACTCTACTTGTAAAAGCAGCAGCCGTTAGACAAAAATGGATAGATCAAGGACAAAGTTTAAATATATTTATAAGTCTTGACAAGGCTTCGGGTGGGTTACTAAACAGCATTTACACACTTGCTTGGAAACTTGGAGTAAAATCAACTTATTATCTAAGAAGCCAAAGCCCTGATACTGTGGCTGCTGAAAAAGCCGCAATGGATAGAAGCATAGAGTGTGAAGGTTGTCAGTAAAAATATCTTTAAAAATTAGGAAGTTTTAATGAAATTAAAGCTTCCTATAAAAATATTAAAAATCAAATTTTATAAACTAATACATAAAAAATAAATTACTGCCTTATCCTAAAATCATTTTATAATTTTTGCTTTTGCGCTCATAGAAATTATTTCAAATTTATAGATATTTGTTCTTTCTAAGCTTGCACTTATAGCCAAGTCAAATGCTTTCATGTATTTAGGAGTGTATTTTTCACACAACAACCTTAACGCCCTAACCTTTTCATCGCTGTCTAAAACCTCATAAGCTAATGTTTTTAAAACTGCACTTTTATACTCTGTTGTAAAAACATTACTTCCTAAGCTTTTTGGATTTTGCATGAATTTATTAAGTTCATCATCGCCTAAATTTGGTACTTTTACATAACTTACACAAACTATCGTAACCTCTTTTGCATTTTGGAAAAGCCTTTTTTTACTTCCAGCAGGTGCTCCGTGAATATAGATAAAATTTCCACTCCTAACAACAGATAAAGGGATACTAAAAACTTCATTTTCATCCATTGTAGAAAATGTCGCATACTCACAGTTATCTACTATTTTATAAGCGCTTTCATCGCTTAGTTTTCTATCAATTCTACGCATATTTTTTCCTAAAAAATTGTTTTATTTATTATATAAATATTAGCTGAAAATAGCCTTTAAATGGAACTTAGAGTTATTTTTAAAAAACAAATTTATAAATTTAATTTATGATACTTAATATCATAAATAATAGTAAAATTTATGCTATTTTTAAGAGTGCTTAGTTATAATATTTTATTAAATTTCAAATATTTCAGGATAAAAATTGACACAAAAAGAGATTTTAAAAAGAGATGGAAGTAAAGAGGAGTTTTTACCATACAAAATTGAAGATGCTATAAAAAAGGCATTTAAAAGCGAAAATAAGCCTTATGATAAAAGCATCTTTGATGCAGTTATGGATGAAATAACTTTTAAAAAAATAGTTGCTGTTGAAGACATTCAAGATATTATTGAAAAAGCGCTTTTTAAGGCAGGTTATTTTGATGAACTAAAAAGTTTTATGCTCTATCGTCACACCCACAAAATGCAAAGAGAACAAATTCTAGGGTTAAATGACGATACGACATACATTAACTCAACACAAACAATAAATGAGTATATTAATGGAACTGATTGGCGAATAAGTGCAAACTCAAATACGAGTTATTCAAACGCTGGTCTTATAAACAACACAGCAGGAAAAGTTATCGCAAACTATTGGCTAGATGCTGTTTACAGTAAAGAAGAGGGTTTAGCACATAGAAATGGTGATTATCACATTCACGATTTAGATTGCTTAACTGGATATTGTGCTGGATGGAGCTTAAGAGCACTTTTAAATGAAGGATTTAACGGAGTTAGAGGCAGAGTTGAAAGCCGTCCTCCAAAGCACTTTCGTGAAGCTCTTTATCAAATGGCAAATTTCTTAGGAATATTACAAAGCGAATGGGCTGGAGCACAGGCTTTTTCAAGTTTTGATACATATTTAGCACCTTATGTTTTTAGAGATAAACTAAGCTACTCTGAGATGAAAAAAGCCATTACAAATTTTATATTCAACCTAAATGTGCCTGCAAGATGGGGTCAAAGTCCTTTTACAAATATAACTATTGACTTAACTCCGCCAAGTGATTTAAAAGACCAAATTCCAACTCATGATGATAAGCATCTTTTTAGAGACTTAGAAGATGATAAAGAGCTTTTAGAGCTGGCAAACAAGCGAGGTAAAAAGCATTTAATCGACATGACTTATGGCGATTTTCAGCCTGAAATGGATGCTATAAATAAAGCATTTTATGAGGTAATGACAAAAGGCGATCGCCTAGGACAGCCTTTTACTTTTCCAATTCCTACTGTAAATATAACTGAAGATTTTAACTGGGATAGCGAAGTAGCTGATGCATTGTTTGAAAATACAGCAAAAATAGGCTCAAGCTATTTTCAAAATTTCATAGGAAGCCAATATATAAAAGATGAAAATGGAAATTTAGTTGAAAATCCAAAAGCCTACAAGCCAGGTCATGTAAGAAGCATGTGTTGTAGGCTACAACTTGATTTAAGAGAACTTTTAAAAAGAGGTGGCGGACTTTTTGGAAGTGCTGAAATGACTGGAAGCATCGGTGTTGTGACTATAAATTTGGCCCGTCTTGGATATTTATATAAAAATGACAAAAAAGCACTTTTTCAAAGACTTGACTATCTTTGCGAGCTTGCCAAAAGCACACTTGAAAAAAAGAGAAAATTTATCCAAGAAATGTATAATCGAGGGCTTTATCCATACACCGCAAGATATCTACCTGGGTTTAAAAATCACTTCTCAACTATCGGTATAAACGGCGCAAATGAGATGATAAGAAATTTCACAAACGATAAAGAAAACATTACAACTAAATTTGGAAGGGAATTTTCACTTGAAATAATAGAACATTTAAGAGAAAAAATTAAAACTTTTCAACAAGTTACTGGAAATTTATATAATCTTGAAGCAACGCCAGCAGAAGGCACAACATACCGCTTCGCAAAAGAAGATATAAAAAGATACCCGGATATAATCCAAGCAGGAACTAAAGAAAATAACTACTACACAAACTCAACACAACTTCCTGCAAATTTTGGAGATGATCCATTTGAAGCACTTGATTTACAAGATGAACTGCAAAGCAACTATACAGGCGGAACAGTGTTTCACCTGTATATGAAAGAACGAATTAGCTCAAAAGAGGCGTGCAAAAACCTAGTAAAAAATATAGTTACAAATTACAAACTTCCATATATTACAATCACGCCTGTTTTTAGTGTATGTAAAATTCACGGATATATAGCAGGCGAGCATGAGTTTTGCCCATATTGTGATGAAGAAATTTTAAAACAAGCAAATTAAAAGGAGAATAAAATGAGTAGAGATGAAATTTTAAATGCAAACAAAGACAAAAGAACAAAATGCGTTGTTTATACAAGGGTTATGGGTTATCACAGACCAGTTGAGAGTTTTAATATTGGTAAAATTGGCGAACACAATGAAAGAGTTAAATTTTGTGAGAATCCCAAAAAAGTAAAATCGGCCTAAAAATGGCACTGATTTATTCTATAACGCCATTTACAATGCTTGATTATCCTGATAAACTAGCGTGCATCGTTTGGTTTTCAGGGTGTAATATGCGTTGTATTTACTGCTATAACACTGAAATTGTAAAAAGCAGTGGCGTTATAGAAAATAGTGAGTTTTTACACTTTTTAGATGAGCGCATAGACAAACTCGAAGCCGTTGTTTTTAGCGGCGGAGAATGCACATTAAATAAAGATTTTTTATATCTAGCAAAAGAGGTTAAAAAAAGAAATTTTAGCCTTAAAATAGACACAAACGGTTCAAATTTAGAAATTTTAAAAAAAGCTATAAAGCTAAATTTAATTGATTATATTGCACTTGATTTTAAAGCATTAAAAGAAAATTATTTTTTAGTAACAAATTCTAATTTATATGAAAAATTTATAAAAACTTTAAAATATCTAATAAGTTTAAACTTTCCTTTTGAAGTTAGAACTACAATTCACGCTGATATTTTTACAGAAAATGATATTTCAAAAATGGCTGAAATGCTAGAAAAATTTGGCTATAAAGGAGTTTATTATTTGCAAAATTTTCTAGAAACTGGTGAGAATTTCGGAGTTTTACAAAACCCAACAAATAGTTTTGATCCAAAAAAAATTAAATCCAATTTAAAAATAGAGTTAAGAAATTTTTAATTGCTTACTATTTTCATTTTCTTTAAAGCCTTATTTGGATAAAATTATTTAAATATTACAAATTTAAGGAATAAAAATAAAATGACAATTGATAAGAAAAAAATTTATAATCCAGAGTCCAATGAAACACTTGGCAATAGAAAAGTTTTTGGTGGAAATCCACACGGAATTTTAAATTTCACAAAAGCTAAATATCAGTGGGCTTTAAAGCTTTGGGATTTAATGGAAGCAAATACTTGGTTTCCTAAAGAAGTCGATACAACCGATGATGTAAGAGACTACAACTTTAACTTAACACAGGCTGAAAAAAGAATGTATGATTTAGTTTGGAGCCAACTTATCTCAATGGATAGCTTTCAAACAAACAACTTAGCTGATAATATTAATCCTTATATCACCGCTCCTGAAATAAATGCCATTTTAGTTCGTCAAGCCTATGAAGAAGCAAACCACTCTAAAAGTTACGCTGTAATGGTTGAGGCAATATGTGAAAATACAGATTTAATATACGAAATGGAAAAACATGATGCAGTTTTGAAAAAAAAGAATGATTATATTTCAAGCGTTTATGAAGATCTTGCTGGCGATGTAACAGAAGAAAAGTTGGTTTTAGCAATGATTGCAAATCAAATTTTAGAAGGAATTTATTTTTACAGTGGATTTACTGCGATTTATGCATTAGCAAGAGCTGGAAAGATGCTAGGATCAGCTCAAATGATAAGATTTATCCAAAGAGATGAAATAACTCATCTTTTACTCTTTCAAAACATGATAAATACAGTAAAAAAAGAAAGACCTGATCTATTTAGTGAAAAAATTATAAATAAAATCTATGAAATGTTTGAAAAAGCTGGAGAACTTGAAATAGAATGGGGAAAATACATCACTCAAAACCAAATTATGGGCTTTACAGATGATATTATAACTGATTATATTCATTATTTAGTCGATCAGCGATTAACTGCAATTGGCTTAAAGAAAAAATATGGTGTAAAACATCCAATAAAATGGGTTGATGACTTTGCTAAATTTAATGATCAAAAATCAAATTTCTTTGAAAGTAAAGTTACAAATTACAGCAAAGGTAGCTTAACTTTTGATGATTTTTAAAGTAGGATTATGGAAAATTTTGAAATTTTAAAATGCCAAAAACTAGCTGATGAGATAGCAAACTCATTAAATCTAACACCAGCTTTATATGAGGCGTTTTGCAAGGTGCCAAGAAGTATTTTTGTACCAATAAGTGCTTACGCTTATGAGCTAAACCCACAGCCCATTTTAGGTGGTCAGTGGATAAGCTCGCCTTTGACAGTTGCTAAGATGAGTTTAGCCTTAGAACTTGATGGGGTTGATAAAGTCTTAGAAATTGGCTGTGGAAGTGGGTATCAAGCAGCTATTTTAAGTAAAATCATAAGGCGAGTTTTTACAATCGAAAGAATTGAAAAACTTGTAAATGAGGCTAAAAAAAACTTTGAAAGCCTAAATATTACAAATATTCATTTAAGATATGATGATGGCAATGCTGGCTGGAAAAAGTATGCTCCTTATGAGAGAATTTTACTCTCAGCCGCAGCAAAAGAGATAGATAAAAGACTTTTGGATCAGCTTGAAGTTGGGGGAGTTTTAGTTGCACCACTTTATAAAGACGGCTGTCAAAAAATAGTAAAAATAAGAAAAATTAGTGAATTAGATTTTAACCAAGAAATAATTGATGAGTGTGAGTTTGTCCCACTTTTAAAAGGAGTTGAGCAATGCAAATAGAAGTTGCAATGGATCTTTTTTTAGAAAAAAGTAGTCCTATAAATTTAAAAAAAGAGGTTACAAAAGTAGTTGACCTACTTCAAAATCTTAAAGCAAATGTTTTAAGTTTTAGTCAAAACGAAAATGACTTTTTGCAAAATTCATACATTGAGTTTTGCGGTAGTGATGAAACTGGAATATTAAATTTAAGTTCTAGGTACCCAAAAGCGGGATATTTTTTCATAAATAGATTTTTTGAAAACAATATGGAAAATTTTTATAGAAATTTTGCACTAAAAGATAAAATTTCATCTTGCAAAGAGGTTTTTGAAAATAATCAAAACTCGGCAGTTGAAGATGTTATCAAGGGTGAAAGTGCAAATTGCGTTTCTTTATATATTTTTATGGAAAATATCGCTAGAAAATATGAAAAATATACTGAAGATAGAGAACTTAAAATAGGATTTAAGAAAAAAATTATAAATTTTTATGATCAACTCTATAAAATTTTTGAAATTTTAAGTCCAAATTTAGCCCAAAAGTATTTTGATATAGTTTTTCACAACCATCCAATGATGTTAATAGAACTTATTAAAAACTCTCTTTCATCAAACTCTATTCAAAGTGTTGTAACTACTTTTAGCGAAGAAAATAAAATAAATGCTGGTTTTAAAGATAAAAATGAGTTTCACATACTTGATCAAAATAGTTTAACTGAGTTTATATCTATTGTTTTTATAGAAAATAACAATTTACACTCTTTTATCTATAATCAAAACAATCTTAAAATTTTATCAAGCACATTTGCTAAAAAAATTGAAAATTTAGATGACTTTACAAAACTTTGCACTGAATTTGCTTCTAAATTTAAACCATACCCTGTTGATGAGGTAGAGTTTAGCGAACAATGTATTTATTATGAGCTATTTTTTAAATTTATTCTTAGCTATGGAAGTAGTTCAGTATCGAAAAATACACTATTTATTGGCTCTTTTGGTGTTGAAAAAAATAAAACTGCAAGAGAGATTTTAAATATAAAAAATATCCCTATAAATAGATATTGTGTTATCTCGATGCATGAAAGTTACACATACGAAGATTTTATGGATGGCTTTGTAAATGGTGAGTTTATAAACGGGGAGTTTAAAGAAATTTGTAAAAAAGCAATCAATGATAAAGAAAACGACTACTATGTGATTATAAATGATATAAATAGTTGTAATATAGCCTCTATATTTGGCGAAAGTGCGGAGCTGTTAGAAAACAGATATTCAGACAAAAATCCTGCATTTATAAGGACTAAAAACTCAAGAATAATTGATAAATTTGATAATATTAGTGATTTTAGCGTAGTTGAAGAAGAAGGAAAATCCTATTTTGCAATACCTGAAAATTTATTTATCATAGCTACACTTGATACAAATTTAGGCTATAAAAACACTCCTCCAAGCTTTTTGAAAAGATTTAAGAAAAATTATATAAAATGCAACTATCAAGCTATAGTTTCGGCTCTTGAAGGCATAGAAAATGTAAATAACTACATAAAAACTTGCGAGAGAATAAATGAAATTTTAGCAGATAAAACACTTGATGATGAGATAGAAATCGGACATTTTGTCTTTATTGACATAAAAAATTACATAAAAGATGGTGAAATTTCTCAAAAATCATTAAAAGATTTTTATGAAAATGAGTTAAAATCCATCCTAAAAAGTATATTTGCAAAAACACTTTCTCAAAAAGAAGCAGATGATGCGCTAAGTACTATAAAAAATGCTTTAAGGCAAGGTTATTAATTAAGTTTAGCCAAAATTTAATTTTTGGCTAAACAAAGTTCTTTTATAACAAACTCAGGTGTTATGGTATTTCTAAAAGAGTTTTTTATAACAGAGGCTATCAAGTCCACTCTATCACCCTCTTTTGGCATAAAATCATAATTAAAATAAAGGGCTTCTTTGTAGACATTATTTTTTTCAATTGTGATTTTTATATGATTTTTCTCTTTTCCAATCATTCTAATATTACTTACTACCGCATTTTTTATTTTAAAAATTGGTTTTGGGTTTTTTTGCCCATAAGGTTCGAAAAATTCCAAAATGTCTAAAAGCTCTAAATCAAGTTCTTTTATATCAATTTCACCTAAAATTTCATCAGCATAAGGCGAAATTCCATCTAAATCCTGTAAAAAACAACTTGAGTTAATTGCCTCTTTAAATTTAGGTAAATTTTTACTTTCTATGACAATTCCAGCTGCGCCTTTATGCCCACCAAAGCTAAGTAAAAGCTCTTTTTGAGAGGCAATTAGCTTTAAAATATCAAATTTATTAACACTTCTTGCACTTCCTTTTGCACGGTGCTCATCTACGCTAAAAACAATTGCTGGTTTTTTATAATGTTTGCAAAGCCTTGAAGCAACGATACCAATGACACCTTCATGCCAATTTTTTCCCCAAGCTACGATTATTTCATCATCTTTACTGACAAGAGCCTTAGAGCTTTCATAAAGCGTTTTTTCTTCATCTTTTCGTGATTCGTTTAAATCAACAATTTTATCTAAAAAATATTTTGCACTTTTATAATTCTTTGCTCTTAAAAACTTATATGAAAGACTTGCATCATCCATTCTACCAGTTGAGTTTATAAGTGGAGCTATTAAAAAACTAATATCGTCAAATTCAAATTTATCTTTTGAATATAGATTTTTTATCGCAAAAAATGCTGGTCTTTTTGATGAGTTAAGCTTTTTTATACCAAGCTTTACAAGCACTCTATTCATATCTCTTAGCTCCATCATATCAGCAATTATAGCAATTACTAATAAGTCAAGATCATTTGACATATCGTACTCAACACCGCAAACATCTTTTAAAGCCCCAACTAAATACCACGCAACCTCAGCTCCACAAATTTCAACATTTGGAAACGGACAATCACTTTGTTTTGGGTTGATTATCGCGTAAGCTTTTGGTAAAACTGGTGGTGGCATATGATGATCTGTTATGATTAGATCAATTCCCTTTTTTTTGCAAATTTCAGCCGCTTCAACTGCACTAATTCCATTATCGACTGTGATTATTAGCTTCACACCACTAATTTCTTCTAAAATTTTAGGATTTAGTCCATATCCATCACTAAATCTATTTGGAATTTTTACAAAAAAATCAACCCCTAAAAGATCGAAAAAATCAGCTAAAATCACACTACTTACAATGCCATCAACATCATAATCCCCCACAATTGCAATTTTTTCATTATTTTCAATTGCAGTTCTTATGCGACCTGCTGCTTTGTAGTTGTCTTTTAGACTTGATGGAAGTGGAATTTCTGAAACTTTAGTATGGATATCTTTTTCAAACCTAGTTTCTAAAATTTCCTTTATCTTTTTTTTATCTAACATTTTTTGCCTAACATTTTATTTGCTATTTTTCAATGCGGCACTTAAAAACCCAGTTATAACGGGATTTGGCTTTGTAAGGCGAGAGGTAAATTCAGGATGAAACTGAACTCCTATGAAAAATGGATGATCTTTTAACTCAACTGCTTCGATTAATCCATCACTTTCACCACTTACTATAAGTCCTGACTTTTCAAATTTTTCTTTATACTTTGGATTTGCCTCAAAGCGGTGGCGATGTCTTTCTTTAGCTGTTTTTACTCCACTATAAATTTTACTTAAAAGAGAATTTGGTTTGATATTATACTCATATCCACCAAGTCTCATAGTACCACCAAGTGGGCTTTTGTGAGTTCTAAGCTGCTTTTTACCATGGCTATCGATAAACTCATCAATTAGAAAAATAATTGGCTCTTTTGTATTTTCATCAAACTCAACTGAATTTGCATCTTTTATACCTAAAACATCTCTTGCAAACTCAATTAAGGCAAGCTGCATACCAAGGCAAATTCCAAGATAAGGAATTTTATGAGTTCTAGCGTATTTTATAGCTTCCATTTTGCCTTCAATGCCTCTTTTTCCAAAACCACCAGCAACTAAAACACCATCAACATCTTTTAATATTTCATCTACATTTTCAAAGTCAATTCTTTCGCTATCGCACCATTTTATATCAACTTTTGTGTCTAAATTTGCACCTGAATGAATCAAAGCTTCGGTTAAGCTTTTATAACTTTCTTTAAGTTCTAAATATTTTCCAACAAAAGCAATTCTTACTTTATTTGTAGGCTCATTTACTCTTCTAACTAACTCATTCCACTCGTTCATATCTACTTTTAACTCACCCAAATCCAAACACTCACTAATTGGAGTTAAAATATCTTGTTGTAAGAAAACAATTGGAATTTGATATATGCTTTTACAATCAGGGCTTTCAATAACGCAGTTTTTTTCAACCCCACAACTTATTGCGATTTTATCTTTTAACTCTTTGCTTAGTGGTCTTTCACTTCTACAAATTATCATATCAGGGGTTATACCTATTCTCCTAAGCTCACCAACGCTATGCTGGGTTGGCTTGGTTTTAAGCTCGCCTGCTGCTTTGATAAATGGCACCAAAGTTAGATGTACATTCATAGATCTTTTTTTGCCAAGCTCTATGCGCATCGCTCTAATTGCCTCTAAAAATGGCTGACCTTCGATATCTCCAACAGTTCCGCCAATTTCAATTATTAAAACATCTTTACCCTCACCTGCTTTTTTAAATCTATCTGTTATCTCATTTACAATATGAGGAATTACTTGAATAGTTTTTCCTAAATAATCCCCTCGTCTTTCTTTTTCAATAACAGAACTATAAACTCTACCTGTTGTAAAGTTGTTATTTTGACTTAAATTTTCATCTAAAAAACGCTCATAATGACCAAGATCAAGATCAGTCTCAGCTCCATCATCAGTTACAAAAACTTCTCCATGCTCCAAAGGACTCATGGTTCCAGGATCGACATTTATATATGGATCTGCTTTTAAAATGCTTACTTTAAGACCTGCTTTTTTTAAAAGTGTGGCTATACTTGCTGAAGCTATCCCCTTACCAAGTGAGCTTAAAACTCCACCTGTAACAAAGATATATTTAGTATCTTTTTTTGCTGACATATTTTTCCTTAAATTTATAATTTTACAATTATACCTTTTTAACTTTTATACTTGGTAAAATTTATAAAATTTAAAATATTTTTTAATAAAACTAGAAAATATTTTTTAAAATTTGATAATAAAATTCTCTTGATAAATTTAAGTCATTATAAAGTTGTTTTAACTTTTCTTGTGTTAAAATTAAACTTATGAAAACTTTAAAAAATATATTTAATTTTTATATAGATGGTTTTAAAAATATGAAGCTTGGAAAAACTCTTTGGCTTGTAGTTTTTGTAAAACTTTTTATAATTATTTTTATATTGAAAATGCTTATTTTTGACAAAAATATTCATACTGAGTTTCAAACCGATAAAGAAAAGATAAATTTTATATATCAAAATTTAAAAAAGGATTAAAATGGAGGATTTAATAAGTACGGTAGATTGGTCAAGAGCACAATTTGCCTTAACTGCGCTTTACCATTTTTTATTTGTTCCGCTAACTTTAGGGCTTTCATTTATGCTTGCATTTATGGAGACTTTATATGTAAAAACTGGCAACCCAGAATGGAAAAGAATAACTAAATTTTGGCTTAGACTTTTTGCTGTAAATTTTGCAATTGGTGTTGCAACTGGCATAATAATGGAATTTGAATTTGGAACAAACTGGGCAAATTACTCATGGTTTGTTGGAGATATTTTTGGAGCTCCTTTGGCAATTGAAGGGCTTTTTGCATTTTTCCTAGAAGCTACATTTTTCGCTGTTATGTTTTTTGGCTGGGATAGAGTTAGTAAAAAATTTCACCTTTTCTCAACATGGATGGTAGCACTTGGTTCAAATTTAAGCGCTTTTTGGATTTTAGTTGCAAATGGCTGGATGCAGCATCCCGTTGGCACAGTTTTTAACCACGAAACCTTAAGAAATGAGATGATAAATTTCGCAGAAGTTGCACTCTCACCAGTTGGAATAAGTAAATTCTTGCACACAGTTGGTGGCGGATATATAACATCAGCCTTATTTGTTTTAGGAATTTCAGCATATTTTATGCTTAAAAACAAACATTTTCAAATGGCTAAAAAAAGCTTTATAGTTGCTGCAAGTTTTGGCTTTTTAAGTTCAATTTTTGTTCTATTTAGCGGCGATGAAAGTGCATACCAAGTAGCACAAAAGCAACCCATGAAACTTGCTGCAATGGAAGGGCTTTACAAAGGTGAAGTAAATGCTGGAATCGTTGCAATGGGAATTTTAACACCAGATAAAAAACCAGGCGATGAAAAAGAGCCTTTTATTGTAGAAATTCAAGCACCTTATTTGCTAGGACTTATGGCAACAAGAGGAATAAATAATTTTACCCCTGGAATTGATGATTTAGTTTATGGAAATGAAAAATTTAATATCCCATCTGCTCAAAGCAAAATCGATAGTGGAAAAATTGCCTTAAATGCACTGGAAAATATTAAATTAGCAAGTGATAAAAATGATGAAAAAAGCATTTTAGAAAATAGAAAAATTTTAGATGAAAATATGCATAATTTTGGATATGGATATTTAGATAAGCCAGAAGATATTGTTCCACCTGTTGGGCTTACATTTTATAGTTTTCACGTAATGGTCGCACTTGGAAGTTATTTTATAGTACTATTTTTGACAACTCTTTATTTAAGCATGGCAAATAGAATTGAAAAATATAAAAAACTTCTTTGGGCGTGCGTGTTTAGCATACCGCTTGGATATGTAGCGTGTGAGGCTGGGTGGATAGTAGCAGAAGTTGGGCGACAACCTTGGGCAATACAAGATTTAATGCCTGTTGGAATTGCTGCTACAAATTTAGCAAGTGTAAATGTTAAATTATCATTTTTACTATTTGTTGTTTTATTTACAGCTTTATTTATAGCTGAGATAAAAATCATGCTTAAGCAAATTAAGATAGGATTTTAAGATGTATGAATATTTACAAATTTATTGGTGGATTGTAGTTTCGCTAATTGGCGGACTTTTTGTTTTTATGATGTTTGTTCAAGGTGGACAAACTTTGGTTAAAAAAATAGCCAAAGATGAAGCACAAAAAGATCTTTTTTTAAACTCAGTTGGAAAAAAATGGGAACTTACTTTTACAACTTTAGTTATGTTTGGAGGAGCTTGTTTTGCAGCTTTTCCACTATTTTATGCAACTAGCTTTGGTGGAGCTTACTGGGTTTGGCTTGGAATACTTTTTTGTTTTATTATCCAAGCAGTTGCATATGAGTATAGAAAAAAACCAAATAACTTTTTAGGGCAAAAAACTTATGAAAATTTCCTTTATATAAATGGCTCTTTAGGGGTTATTTTAATAGGCATTGCAGTATCAACTTTTTTTAGTGGAAGTAGTTTTGTTTTAGATGGCAATAATTTTGTTGATTGGCAAAGCAAATTTAGAGGACTTGAGGCTTTAAAAAATCCATTTAACTATATTCTTGGAATTGCTCTTTTTTTCCAAGCAAGAGTTGGTGGGGCAATGTATCTTATAAACAATATAAACGATGATAAAATAAGAGAAAATTTAAAGAAAAATCTAAAATTTGATGCTTTAATATTTGTTGCTTTTCTAGTGGCATTTTTACTATTTTTAGTTTTGAAAAGCGGATATGATGTTAATGAAAACGGTATTGTAGAAATGGTTAGATTTAAATATGGTTTAAACTATTTAGAGATGCCAATTGTTTTGATTATGCTCTTAATTGGACTAATTTTAGCTCTTTTTGGACTTTATAAAGCTATCTTTACATCTAGCATAAAAGGAATTTTCCCATACGGTCTTGGTGTTGTTTTAGTTGTAATGAGTGTATTTTTGGTAGCTGGACTAAACTCTACAGCATTTTATCCATCACACTTTGACTTACAAAGTTCACTTACTATAAAAAACGCTAGTTCTAGTTTTTATACTTTAAAAGTTATGGCAATAGTTTCACTTTGGGCACCTGTTTTATTGGGCTATATTGCTTATGTTTGGAAACTTATGGATGCTAAAAAACTCACAAAAGATGAGATAGAATAAGGAAAATAAAATGATAAAGTCAATTATATTTATAATTATTTGGTTTATTTTAATCTTTGCAAGTTATAAATTTATAAAACTAAATATAAATCAAGTTGAGGAAAACGAAGAGAGATATTTTAAAAAATAAATTTAATCTTTTGAGATACAATACCAACAAATTTAAGGGGCAAGTTTTGTCCAAAAACATTTACTATAAATAAAAAAAGTTTCTTAAAAACTGGCGCAATTGCTACAAGTTTAGCTGCAACTCCAAGTATTATTTTAGCAAAAGGTGAAAAACCTCTGCTAAAAATATGCAAAAACATCATTTTTATGATGCTACCTTAACTCGCGCATTATTTGCTTTTTGGCTCATCATTTGGAGCATTCTTGATGCAATCACCACAACTGGCTATAAAGGTGAGTTTATAGAATAAATTTAAATTAATCATCTCCTAAAAATATTGAAATTTCGCAAAAGAAAATTTAAGTACTAATAAAATGTAAATATGATAAAATGAAACAAAATTTGTTGGAGTTTCATGAGCCTTTTTAGTGTTGAGTTTATCTTTTGTTTTTTAATTTTTTGGCTAATTTATTATATTTTTAAATTTAGCATTTTTATACAAAAACTCCTTATTTTAGGCTTTTCATATCTATTTTTATTTGCTATAAATCCTATTTTTTTATTAATTAATTTTATTTTTACTCTTATAATTTATCTTTTTTCACGCCTTATTTTAAAATTTAATTTTGCATTTGTCTTAAGCATAATTTTTATAATTTTTAACTTGGTTTTTTTTAAATACAAAGGTTATTTTGGTTTTGAGTTTAAAAATGAGTTTTTAAATACAAATATTTTTCCACTAGGTCTTTCATTTTATTCATTTATGGCGATAACTTACCTTTATAGCGTAAAAATAGGTGAATTAAAACCCAAATTTATAGATAGTTTTGTTTTTTTAAGCTTTTTTATCACAATAGTTTCAGGCCCTATTCTAAGAGCAAAAGAGTTTTTTAAAACGCTAAATGAAAAGAAAACATTTGAATATTCAAATTTAATTTTTACTCTTATTTTAATGGCATTTTTTAAAAAACTTATTCTTGCAAACCACCTTTTTAACTATCTTACGCCTATTTTTAATAACATAAACAGTTATAATTTTTTAGAGCTTTTTTCATCACTTTATCTATATTCTTTGCTGCTTTATTTTGATTTTAGTTCTTATGTTGATTTTATTTTAGCGCTTGGATTAATGTGTGGTTTTAAACTTCCAAAAAACTTCAATAGACCTTTTTTAGCCACTGATTTAAAAGAGTTTTGGAGAAGATGGCATATTAGTTTGATGAGTTTTTTTAAGGATTATATTTATATCAAACTTGGCGGAAGTAGATGTGGAAATTTAAAAACTCAAAGAAATATTTTAATAGTTTTTATGCTTTCTGGTATTTGGCACGGTGGAGGTCTTTCATTTTTTATATGGGGGTTTTTACACGGAGTTTGCGTAGTGTTTTTAAATTTGAAAAAGAACTTTGATATTTTAAAATTTGATATTTTAAAAAGATTTATAACTTTTAGTTTTTTAAGTTTTATTTGGGTATTTTTTATATTTAAATTTGATGATTCTATTGGTTTTATAACAAATTTATCCGAACTTAAAGAATTTGAAATTTTATATTTTTTAGCTTTTATTTTTATGATATTTGTCTTTTTATATCTGTATGAAAAAATAAATTTTTATGAAATTTTGATGTTTATTTTTGATAGTTTAAATATATTTTTTATAATTATTTTTCTTTTTATATCATTTTTATCAATATATTTTTTAATGCCTAGCGGAATGCCTGAGTTTATTTATCAAGGATTTTAATGAGAGCTTTTGTTGTTTTATCATCTGTTTTTTCACTACTTTTTTCCTTGCTTTTATACCCATTTTGCAACTATTTTGAAGCAAAATATCAAAAATTTTTCTTTTTATATGACACAAAAATTTATAATATAAGTAAAGAAATTTTTGCAAAAAAAGAATTTATCTATAGTGAAAGCGCAAATAAAAATTTCAACAAAGACATTGAGGCTGTATTAAAAAAATATGATGATGAGTTAAAATTTTTGAAAATAAAAGAAAAAAATCAAAAAATTTTAAAAGAAAACATTGCAAAAGCTTTAGAGAAAAAATATAGACAAGATAAGATAAAAAAAGAGGAAAACCTTAAGAGCTTAGCAAAATATATAAACTCAAAAAAAGTTGTTTTTGATGAAAATCTAAGTGTTATTTTAATAGGAGATTCTATCATGCACGGCATTGGGTGGGGATTTTCTAATAAAAAAGTAAAAGTTGAAAATATAGCTAAATCAAGCACTGGTTTAGTTAATAAAAAGTTTTTTAACTGGAATGATAAACTTAGCCAAGTGCTACAAAATGCACCTAAAAATAGCATTATAATTGCTCATTTTGGTACAAATGATGGATACTCTATAAATTATAATGGGCAAAGGCTTAAATTTGGAAGTAGCCAGTGGAGTGAGTTTTACAAATCAAGGGTTACTGAAATTTATACCATATCTAAAAAATATGATAAAAATATTTTTTGGCTTGAAATTCCTTGTATGAAAAAATCGAATTTTGATAAAAATATGAAAATTATAAATAAAATTTTAAAAGCCTCAGCCAAAGAAAATCACGCTAAATTTATAGAAATAAATGAAGCTATTTGTAAAAATGATGAGTACTTACAAAGCAAGATAATAGGCAATAAAAAGAGAATTTTAAGATCTGATGATGGAATTCATCTAAGTACATTTGGAGCAAAAGTTGTGGTTGAGCTCATCATAGAAGAGATTGAAAAAAATCCCTTTAACTAAGCCTTAAAAATTTAATAAGCTTTTCAAAACTTTGTATTTGATCTGTAAATTCTTGCGTATCTAAAGAGGTAATTTTTTTAAATAAATTTGGCTCTAAAGAGTCAATTTTATTATCTAGAATGATTAAAATCTCATCTTTATAAAGTAAAATATCAGCTTTTTTATCACCAACCAAGCTTTCAAGTCTTTCTATAAAAACAGGATTTAAAATATAAAAAGCTTTTGTCAAATCAGAGCTAAAAACTTTGAAATTTTGGCTAAATTTAACACTATCAAGCTTTATTTCTTTTAAGTTTTTAGCTGAAATTATCCCTAAATTTGTTATTAAAACTTTAGAATCAAACTCTTTTTTAAGTCTTGCGTTAAAAATTTTACCTTTAAATTTCACTGCTCCAAACCAAAGCTCTCCATCGCAAATTTTAAACCAAACACCGCTTAAAATCCCGCTAAACTCATCATTTGTTATTAAAAAACCACTCTTTGGTTTTGAAAAGTTTAAAACGGCTTTTTTTAATTTTCGCGAATTTCTTGAAAATTTTATATCTTTTATGCCAATAGCTTTAAAAATAGTTTCGTTAAGCTCTTTTATAAAAGAATTTTTAATGCCAAATTTAAGACTTAAAATAACAAAAATGTAGATAAAAAATAAAAATAAAAGCGGCGTTACTCTTGAGCTTATCGTAGGATTTTCAACAAGCTTAAAAACGCCAAATAAAAAAACTAAGCTAAAACTCCCACCAGTTATAAAAAGCTTATTTAATAACTTTTTTCTTTTGTTTTCAAGCTCATTTATCATCTTTTATAAAATCCGTTTCTAAAACTTAAATTTTTCTTTGTTATCATATTTTTAGTTTTTAAATTATAACTATTTAGAGTAATTATTTATTTGTTCTTTTACTTTGTCTAACTCTTTTAATGCTTTAAATTCGCTATTGCAAAGCACTCTAAAAACTAAAATTTCATCATTAATACGCGAACTTGTCATAATAAAATCATCACTTATAATATCATCAAATTTAGGCGTTTTAAAGCCGTAAATTAACATAAAAAAGTTAAATTTAAACTCTTTATAAAGTCCAAAACTTTTAACTTTATCATCTAAAATTGTCTTATCACTAAAAATTAGCTTATCATCAACAAAAAAGTTATTTGCTAAAAAAAGTTTATTAAATTTAAAATCATCGCCGCTTTTACTATATCCACTACTTACGCCATCAATGTAAATAAGCTTTGAGTTTTTTTTCAAATAAAAATCCATAATTTGCTTAAATTTAGCATTTTCATACGCGATTAGGCTTAAATTATCATAGTCTAAAAAGGCATTTTTGCCTAAAATTATTTTAGAGCTAAAAACAGAGTATTTATCATCTTGGGCTTTAAAGACTTTTTGATTTGATTGGGGCAAGATATTTATTTTTACATCATTTTCAAGGATAATTTTTTGGTTGTATGTTTCACCACTTATGAGTCCACCACCCAAAGTTACAAGATATATAAACTCATCATCTAAAATTCGGCTTGCTTTCATGCAGCCTTTGTTTTTATACTCTTTTAAAACAGTTTTATCGCCTTTTTTAGCAAAAACTAAACTTAAATCATTCATCTTAAATCTTCAAATAAACACTCTTTTTTAATCCAATTAATAACATCACTTAAGCCTTCATCTTTTTTTAAATTTGTAAAGAAAAATGGCTTATTTCCTCTAAAATTTAAAGTGTCACTTCTCATTACATCTAAATTTGCTCCAACAAATGGCGCAAGATCTGTTTTATTTATAACAAATAAATCTGATTTTATCATACCAGCACCAGCTTTTCTAGGGATTTTTTCACCTTGCGCAACGTCTATTATATAAATACTAAAATCAACTAAATCAGGACTAAAAGTTGCAGCTAAATTATCACCACCACTTTCTAGAAAAATAAGATCTAAATTTGGAAATTTTTGATTTAACTCCTCAATTGCTGAGTAATTCATCGATGCGTCTTCTCTAATTGCAGTATGAGGGCATCCACCTGTTTCAACGCCAATTATTCTACTTTCATCTAAAACACTATTTTTAGCTAAAAATTTAGCATCTTCTTTTGTGTAAATATCGTTTGTTATAACACCTATTTCATAAGTTTTACTTAAAACTCTACTAAGTCTTTCAACAAGCAGTGTTTTTCCTGCTCCAACAGGACCACCAACACCTATAATTACAGGTTTTTTCATCATTATTCCTTTTTAAAAACTATGACATAAATAAACGAAAATTTAAGCTTTCATGCATTAAATTTCCAACTTCCAAAGCACAAAATCCAGCGCCCAAATACTCACTACCAAAACTGCTTAAATTTAAAGCGTTTTCATAAATTTCATTAACTAAAAAATAGCTATTTTTTAAAATATTTTGTGTGTTTCTTTGTCCAAGAGGAATTGCTCTTGTGGCATTTGCGGCAAGATTTTTAATACTTGAAAAAATATAATTTTTTAAAACTTCTTTACTAAGTTCAAATTCTTTACAAAATAGTCCAAAAACTATGGCATTATGCCCATGGCATTTTTTTGATTTAATCAAATTTTGATAATCTAAAAGCAAATTAGAGTTAAAAATTTCTAATGTTTTAAGGGAGTTTTGAGCCATAAATTTATTTGCATTTTTAATTTCTAGGCTTTGCGAACTTGCATTTAAAATTTCATCTAAATTTATAATATCAAAGCCATCGTATGTAAGACAAAAACCCAAAGCATCGTTATATAAAAAGCTTTTTTCTAAGTAAACCTCAAGCCATTTTAAAAAGCTTTTTTCATCATTTATCAAATTTAATCTTAGAAAACTCTCAAAGCCGAAGCTATGAGAGTATGCACCGTTTGGAAAAGCATTATCAAAAATTTGAGAAATTAAGAGAACTTTATCCATAATTTTACTTTTTTAATGACTGTGATTTGCATGCCTTAACGCTGTTTTTAAAACTCTTTTGGTCTTTTTAAAATCTACATTTTGGTTTTTTAAAAACTCTTCTATTAGGCTATCTGGCTCTATTATCATTAAATTTTCTTCAAAAATTGCTGGGGTGTGACGATTTCCAATATTATGAGCGATAATTCCCATTTCTTTTAAATTTTTTGGGCTAATTTCTAAAACATCAGTTGGTAAAATTTTAACCGCTACAACACTATCATCTAAAATAGCCAATATATCGCCATCTTTTAGCTCATCTTCAACATTTATTCCAATTTCAACGCCATTATTGCTTTTAACTCTTAAAATTTTTTTAACTCTATCGTCATTTGAAATATTTGCAAAATCAACTTTTTTATCTTTTAAATCAAAATTATCTAAATTTCTTAAAATTTTATTTACTATCAATTTTTTCCCTTAAAATAAAAAATATCTTTGTGTCATTGGCAATGTATCAAAAGGCTCTGTATATACAAACTCACCATCTACATAAACTTTATAAGTTTGAGGGTCAACGTTAATTTCTGGGGTTAAATTATTTAATTTTAGGTCTTTTTTTAAGACATTATTACAGTTTGATACAGGCAAAATAATTTTTGATAAATTATATTTTTTACCGATATCAAGTTCATACGCACTTTTACTTACAAAACTAAAACAAGTTTTGTGAACAGCCTCACCAATGGCACCAAACATATATCTAAACTCATTTGGTTGAGGAGTTGGGATGCTTGCGTTACTATCGCCCATTTGAGCTAAAACTATCATACCACCTTTTAATACCATTTTTGGTTTTACACCAAAAAATCTAGGATCCCAAATAACTAAATCAGCAAATTTGCCAACCTCCACGCTTCCAACATATGAGCTTATACCAGTTGCAATAGCTGGGTTTATGGTGTATTTTGCAATATATCTTTTAATTCTTTCATTATCACAAAACTCACTATCTCCTTGCATAGTTCCTCTTTGAGCTTTCATTTTATGAGCACATTGCCAAGTTCTTAAAACCATCTCGCCAATTCGCCCCATTGCTTGAGAGTCACTACTCATAATAGATATTACTCCCATATCATGGAGTGCGTCTTCTGCTCCTATTGTCTCAGCTCTAATTCTACTATCAGCAAAAGCAACATCTTCAGGAACATTTTTATCTAAATGGTGACATACCATAAGCATATCAAGATGCTCTTCAATCGTATTTTTTGTAAAAGGCATAGTTGGGTTTGTACTTGCAGGAAGTACATTTTTAAGACCAGCTAATTTTATAATATCTGGCGCATGTCCTCCACCTGCTCCTTCTGTGTGAAAAGTGTGAATGGTTCTGCCATCTATTGCTTTTACAGTATCTTCCACAAAACCAAATTCGTTTAAAGTATCTGTATGAAGTCCAACGCTTACATCAAATTTTTGTGAAGCTTCTAGAGAAAAATTTAAAGCTGATTTTGTAGCACCCCAATCTTCATGGACTTTAAGACCTGCTGCTCCAGCTAAAATTTGAGCCTCGTTTACACCTAAATTTGCACCACTTCCTTTTCCATAAATTCCAATATTAATTGGTAAATTATCGATTCCTTGAAGCATTCTTTCTATATTAAAAGCTCCTGGAGTTACTGTTGTAGCTTTACTTCCATCAGCAGGACCAGTTCCACCACCAAATAAAGTTGTTACACCATTACAGAGTGCTTCTTTTACTTGATATGGATTTATAAGGTGTATGTGGGTATCAATTCCACCAGCTGTTAAGATTAACCCCTCAGCACTAATTACTTCTGTGCTAACTCCAACAATAAAATCAACATCATCCATTGTGCTATCGTTTCCACCATTTCCAATATAGGCAATTTTGCCATCTTTTATGCCAATATCAGCTTTATAAATTCCTGTATAATCGATTATTAAAGCATTTGTGATAATTAAATCCACAACTTTTGGCTCCCCACGAAGCAAAATAGCGTTTTGTCCCATACCATCTCTTAGAGTTTTTCCACCACCAAATTTTGCCTCTTCTCCATAAGGAATTAAATTTTTTTCAACCTTTGCAAAAAGATTAGTATCTGCAAGTCTTACGCTATCGCCTGTTGTTATACCAAACATTGAGGCGTATCTTTTTCTTGAAATTTTAAAACTCATTTTTTCCTCACTTCTTATCTAAAAAACCATCAACTAGGTTGTTTAATCCATAAACTTCTCTTTTTCCACCAATGTCAATTAAACTAACTTCTTTTTCAACTCCTGGCTCAAACCTAACAGCTGTGCCTGAAGCGATATCAAGCCTTTTTCCAAAAGATTTTTCTCTATCAAATTCTAAATATTCATTTACTTCAAAAAAGTGATAGTGAGATCCAACTTGAATAGCCCTATCGCCTGTGTTTTTAACAACTAAAGTTATAGCATTTTTACCTTCATTGCAAGTAATATTACCATCTGCAAAAATATATTCACCTATTTTCAAAATTTATCCTTTTAAATAACTGGCCTATGAAGTGTTACAAGTTTTGTGCCATCATTAAAAGTAGCTTCAACCTGAACTTCTTGTATCATTTCAGCTACACCATCCATTAAATCTTCACTTTTTAAAACTTCTCTTCCACTTTGCATTAATTCTACAACACTTTTACCCTCTCTTGCACCTTCAAGGATAAAATCACTTAATATTGCCATTGCTTCTGGGTAGTTTAGTTTTAGTCCTTTGTCTTTTCGCTTTCTAGCTACACATGCTGCGTAACTTATGAGCAGTTTTTCATGCTCTCTTGGAGTAAAAATCATATTTGTCCTTTAAAAAATGTGATTAAAAAATAATATCAGCTTATTATATCACAAATAAAATAAAAAGCTAGTTTTGTATAAGCTTTATTAAATATATATCAAAATTTAAATATATTTTTATTCAAAGATAAAATTTCGACTATTTGCAGAATTGTGTTTAAGTCGTTTAGTATTTTTTTAGCTGGATTTTTTGTGATGAGATTTTCATCTAAATTTGGTTCAAAATTATCTTTATTAGTATCTATTGTAATATAAATTTTAGTTTCCAAAAAGCTTAAATTTAAAGGAACATTAAAACGATTTTTAATTTTTATTATACTTTCCATTAACGCAGGACTTAAAATATACATTGCATTTATAATATCATCAGTATAAATTTTAAAGTTTTTATTAAATTCATAATTATCAGTTAATACTTTTTTAAGTTTTATGCTTGACTTTGGTTTTCTGTTTGACATTATAAAAGTTTTTGAAGTTATTGTTTTATTAAAATCAGCCACGAAAAAAAGTCCTGTATATTTATGAAGCCTCCAATCTTCATAGCGAAAATTTTTAGAATAAAACAAATAACTTAAACTATAATAAAACATAGAAATTCTACCTTCAACTTCTGGTGGTTCTATATAATCTTGCAAAATAATATCACTAAATTTAAACTTAACTCCATTGATTTCACCACTTATTAAATCATTTCCACCCTCATCATTAAACATCGGAAAAAGCCCACAATGTTCAATAATATCAGCTTTAATATGTCTTTTCATCTCATATTTAAAACCTTTTTTTTCGATAAAAGGCTTAAGATAAAATTCTTTAAAATTTTGTCTAAATTTAAGTGAAATAAGTCTTTTATAGCTTTTGCAATATCTTAAATATGTTAAAATTAAAATTATAAAAAATATAAAAATTATCATAAATTTTGAAAAATATGAAATTTTATACCAATCTTTAAAGGTAAAAAACATAACCGAACTTACAAAAGTAAGGTAAGTTGCACCAACTATACAAAAGGTTATAAAAAATAGATAAAATCTAGTAATAAGTCTTTTTTTAAGTATATTTTTTCGCTCTTTTTCTAGTTCTATTAATTTCATAAATTATCCAAATTTGCCCATAAATTTTTATCAAGTGCTAAGACCTTAACAATACCAAAAAGTGCGTTTAAATCATCTAAAATAACTTTTGCCGGGTCTTGCTTTACAATGGGCTTGTTAATATCAGCCTCAAAACTATCAAAGCCTTTGTTTATGGCGATATAAATTTTAGTTTTTATGAAGCTAATATTAATTTCACAATTAAAAATATTTTGCAAATTTAAAACTCTTTCCATAAATGCTGGAGTTAAAAGATAAAATGCGTTTTGAATGTCATCGCTAAAGACTTTGAATTTATCGTTAAATTTTGGATTATCAAGGGTTATTAGACTAAGCCCTTTTTTATCTCTTGGAGCGTGATGAGACATAATAAAAGTATTTGATTTGATGTTTTTATTAAAGTCAGCAATAAACAAAATGCCTGTAAAAAGGTGAGCTTTATCTCTTTCATAGCGGTAAGAAAAATAATTTATCAAAAAATTAATTGCCCAAAGGCGCATGTCATTCTCAAAAGTAATATCTTTTTTCTTTTCTAAAATCAAATCACTAAAACTAAATCTAATATCTTCTATTTCTCCCGTTATCATATCATTTCCTCTTTGGTGAGTAAATGGTTTAAAAAGCCTACTTCTAACAATATCTGTAGCATTGATATAAGCATTCATTTTATAATTTATATTTTTATTTTTTAGATATGGAAAAAGGTATTTTTCTTTATATAAACTTCTAAAAACTCTTGCTCTTTTATCCATTAAATTTGAATATTCTCTTTTAAATCCATAAATTAAAAATATTAAAAATGGGATAAGTATAAATAATTTAGTTATAAAATTTAGTCTTGTAAGGTCTAAAAACTGAGTTAAAACTATCAAAAATGCAAAAGATAAAACAAAAAATACCTTTAAAAATGCATAAATTTGAAGCATAAAAAACTTCGAAACTACTTTTTTTCGCTCTCTTTCAAGTTCATTTAGAGTTATGATTTTCACTATTTATCCTCTTGTCCAAATTCTGTTATTTAAATTTAGCTCCTGTACTAAATTTAAAATCTCTAAAATATCTTTTTCATAAATTTCTAAAATTGAATTTTTACCGATTAAAGAGTTATGAAGTTTTGGCTCAAAACTATCATAATTAAACTCCAAATAAATATAAATTTTACTATCCAAAAAGGCAAAATTAAGCTCTTTTTTAAAATAGTTTTTAATTTTTAAAACTCTTTCCATAAAATTTGGCGTTAAAATATATCTTGCATTTATTTGATCATTTGTAAATGTTTTAAAACTTTTTTCAAACTCCACATCATCCATATATGCTCTATTGCCAAATCTTTTTAAAAATGCAGTTTTATTTGATAAAACATAGGTTTTAGAAGTAAAAGTTTTATTAAAATCGGCTATAAAAAATATCCCTTTAAATATAGTTTCATAGCGAACTGTTTCATTTCCTTTTTCATCATAGGTTATAATCTCCTCTTGTAAAAACAGATCACTTAATTTTATATTTACACCTTTAAATTTACCCTCTATCAAGTCATTTCCACTATATAAATCAGCAATTTTATAAATATTTGGATAGTAAAACTCTTTTTTATCTATAAATTCATTTGGAAAATAGTTCAAATTTGGGCTAATTTTAGTGATAATCTCTCTTAAAAGTTTGTTTTTAAACTCGTAATTAAAATTTTTTACAGCAAAATTTCTATATGTTTGATACAAAAAAATAGCGCAAAAGCTAGGAATAAAAAGTGAAAATAAAAAATCATCTGATGAAAAATAAAGATAGGTAAAAGCTAAAACAGCCAAACCACTTAAAAACAAAAGTACCATTTTAAGGTCGCTTAAAATGGCTAATCTCTTATTTTCAAGGTTTTT
The DNA here is from genome assembly GCF_000413435.1 of Campylobacter ureolyticus ACS-301-V-Sch3b. NCBI lineage: Bacteria > Pseudomonadati > Campylobacterota > Epsilonproteobacteria > Campylobacterales > Campylobacteraceae > Campylobacter > Campylobacter ureolyticus. Next base: position 433,724 of record NZ_KE340326.1, read on the forward strand.
TATATCATTCATTTACTGTTATTTTTTGAAAAGCTCACTAACATTTGGACTTGTTTGTTCATCTTTTTCAATTTCAAAAAATGCATCTTTTTTAAATTTAAAGAAATTTGCGATGATATTACTTGGAAACATCTCAATTGTGTTATTATAAACCATTACACTTGAGTTGTATGCTCTTCTTGCAGCTGAAATTTGCTCTTCAATCTCAATTAAAGTAGCTTGTAAATGCATAACATTTTCATTTGCTTTTAAATCTGGATAAGCTTCAATCGCAACTTGAATATTTCCTAAAAGTTTTGAAATTTGAGAATTCAGATCAAAAGTTTCTTTGTTATCATGTGAGTTTATCGCCCTACTTCTAAGTTCAGTAACCTTAGTTAAAACTTCTCTTTCATGTGTTAAATACTCTTTTACAGTTGAAACTAAATTTGGTATAAGATCATATCTTTTTTTAAGCTGAGTAAATACACCTGCGCGGATATTTTTAACTTGATTTCTTTTGGCTATCAAGTCGTTATAAACACTAATTAACCAAAAAAGTAAAACAACTAAAATCGCTACAAATATCAAAGTCCCATTCATCATAAATCCTTTGTAAAATTTAATATATTTTACAAAAAATTCACTTTATTACATATAAAAATACAATAAACTTAGCCCACTGTTTTGGACTAAGTTTTTAAAAATGAAATTTAACCTAATTTTTTAGCCATTCTTTTTCTAATAGTTGGATCTAAATAGCGTTTTCTAACACGGATATTTTTAGGAGTTACTTCAACAAGTTCATCTTCTTCTATCCATTCCAGCGCTCTTTCAAGTGTTAGAATTCTTGGTGGGACTAGTTTTATAGCATCATCACTTCCACTTGCTCTAACGTTGGTTAAATTCTTACCTTTTATAGGATTTACATCAAGGTCATTTGGACGGCTGTGTTCGCCAATTATCATTCCTGTATAAACTTTGGCTTGAGGTTCAATAAATAAAACTCCTCTTTCTTGTAAATTCCACAAACTATAAGCTAGTGCAACACCATTTTCCATACTTACCAAAGCTCCATTTACCCGTCTTTCAACACTTCCACAAAGTGGGCGAAACTCTAAAAAGCTATGGTTCATTATACCCTCACCCTTGGTATCTGTTAAAAACTGACTTCTAAATCCAATCAATCCACGAGCTGGAATTTCAAACTCTAATCTTGTTTGTCCATCACCTGTTGGACTCATAACTTTCATCTCAGCTCTTTTTTTACCAAGTTTTTCGATAATAATACCAGTAAATTCATCAGGACAATCAATAACTAAATTTTCAAAAGGCTCACATTTAACACCATTTATCTCTTTTACAATAACCTCAGGGCGACCTAGTAAAAATTCAAATCCCTCTCTTCTCATACTTTCAGCTAAAATTGTAATCTGTAACTCGCCTCTTCCACTAACTCTAAATTTACCCTCGCCAATGTTTTCATAACGCATAGCGATGTTTGTTTTCATCTCGTTTTGAAGTCTCTCTTCTATTTTATTTGAAGTTACACTTTTGCCCTCAGTTCCAGCAAGTGGTCCGTCATTTACACTAAAAATTACGCTAATTGTTGGCTCTTCGATATGAAGTTCTTCAAGTGGCATTGGATTGTTTGGATCAACTATACTATCTCCAACTCCCAAAGCTTCAAATCCAGCAATTGCTACGATATCACCACAGCTTGCTTCATCAATATCTAGTCTATTAAGTCCTAAAAAGCCAATTAGTTTTGAAATTCTACCTGTTAGTTTTGTGCCATCAGCTCTTACTTGCATAACATTTTGATTTTTGCTAATTTTACCGTTAAATATCCTTGCAATACCGATTTTACCGACATAGTTGTCATAATCAAGAGTAAAAACTTGAAGTTGTAAAGGATTGTCATCACTTCCACTTGGCTTTGGAACATTTGCTAAAATTGTCTCAAAAAGTGGTGTCATATCTTTGTTTTCATCATCTAAATTTAACTTTGCATAACCATCTCTTGCAGCTGCATAAACTGTAACAAACTCTAGTTGTTCATCATTTGCATCAAGAGCTACAAAAAGGTCAAATATTTCATTTATTACTCTATCTGGATCGGCTGCTGGTTTGTCGATTTTATTAATAACAACAATTGGTTTAAGACCAAAAGAAAGTGCCTTTTTAACAACAAATTTAGTCTGTGGCATAACACCTTCTTGTGCATCAACTAAAAGCAAAACTCCATCAACCATCTTTAAAACTCGCTCAACCTCTCCACCAAAATCGGCGTGTCCTGGAGTATCAATGATATTTATCTTTGTATCTTTATAAATAATGGCGGTATTTTTACTTAAAATCGTAATGCCTCTTTCTCTTTCAATATCGCCACTATCCATGACTCTATCGCCAACTTCTTTGTGGGCATCAAATGTACCTGATTGTTTTAAAAGCTGATCTACCATTGTAGTTTTGCCGTGATCAACGTGCGCAATTACAGCTATATTTCTAATATCTTTCAATCTGTTTCTCCAAATTTAAATTAAAATGTATTATATAAAAAAATTTTTATAAAAAAATTAAACTAATTTTTTGAGTAAATTTCAACTTCACTAAGTAAAAACTCATAAATTCTTTGCTGTATTAAAGCATCATCTTCATCTGAAGATGAAATAATGCGTCTTAAATGTTCAAAATTTATCTTTTTTACATATCTTGGTTGAAGTTTTAAATCCCTATCAATATCCCTTAAAATAGTATCTAGCGTATAGCTTTTATAGTTTTTTACCATTGAAACATATTCTTTTATTACAGAGAGTAATATATTTACTCTTATTGAATTTTTAGCATAAATTTCTTCAATAATTGTTTTTAAAAACTCATAATCTTTATCTTCAATCTTTTTTTTAGCTAAAAGCATTGAAGCAAAAATCTTTGCTCTAAATTCAATCGAAGCAGATCTTAAAAATAGACCTCTAAAAAATGATAAAAAATTTATTTTAAAATTCATATAAACCTTTTTTAAGAATTTTTTTGCTATAATTTCAACTTGCCTCTTCTTAGACCTGTGCAATGTCATTTTTAGGCACCGTTTCAGGGTAGGAATACAGCAGAACATCTAAGCTTGGTATGTGCCGCAGCCATCTGAGAAGGGGTCTTTTAAATCAAAAAATTTCATAAAATCCTTGCAAATTTCATAGAAATCAACTTCATCATTTAGCGGATTTTCTTTAAAAAATTTAAGACTTGACTCAAATCCACCTATTAGCTCTTTACTTTTTACACCATAACTTATAGAAATTCCTGCTTCAAAAAATGCTGCTAATTTATCGCAATACTTTAAAGCTTTTCCATCAATTGTTCTATATTCGTCTAAATTTATCTCTTTAAAATTTTTTGGCAAAGCTTTTGGAGCTGTTTTAAAAATCCTATCTTCAAACTCATCTTTTATAAATTTTTCTCCGCTTTTTCTAATGCCTAAAATATAGCTAAACTCATCTTTTACAACCTCTGGAACAAAAGGTAAAATTTTATCATCAATTAGGCGCATTTCATATTCATTTAGTATCTCATTTAAACCCTTAATACCATATTTTACGGGGCTTATTATATCTCTTGTTAAACTTTCTGGTAAATCATGAAACAAAGCACAAAAAAAGTTAAACTCAACTCTTTTTTTACAAGATTTAATTTTAAGTGAGTAAAAATATCCTAAAATTGCAACAACCAACATATGTCCTAAAACTGAAGTCTCAGGAATTCTAGGAGTTTGTGCCCAACGCTTTTGAAATCTAAGACGCCCACTCAAATCAACAATACGAGAGAGCTTTTTATTCATTATAATTTTTCTAACACCTGTTAATTCATAATAATCTTCAAGCTCGGCATCGACTGAGTTTTTAAGCTCTTCAATATCACTTAAAAATTGGCTTGTTTGATAGACAATGTTAAATTCCCATTTTGTCGCAAGATAGGAGGCTGCTTTTAAAATAACTCGCTCTTTTTGATAAGAGCTATCTTTTTTAAGAAGGTAATTTTTAAATCTTTCATAAAATTTGCCATCTTCAATAGCTTTTAACTCATTTTCATAGTTGTTTATTACCCACTCATTTATCTTTTTTGATTTTGTTTTTTGAATCTGATGAAAAACATCTGGGCGAATATCTGTAACCATAACTCTAAGTAAAAAATCAAATATCCCACCCTCGATGATATAATTCATATCCACATCATCTTCAAATTTAGCTATAAAATAGGCGATTATAAATTTATGAGCTTGTTTATCAAGCTCTACTAAATTTACCATTTTAGGATAGTCATTCCACCTTGAAATAGAGGCTGCTTTGAAAATATGTTCTATTAAACTTGCTTTTATCACTGCTTTTTTACCAAATTTGAATCAATCTCAATAACTGTATGGACATTGCCTCTTGGGTTAAAATCCCCAACTATTTTCATCCATTTTGGCTTTAATTTTCTATCAAGTAGGTCATAAATTTCATTTATACTATCTTCATGGCTTATGTTTTTGTTCATAAATGAGTTTATATAAAGTTTAATTGCTTTTAGCTCAACAACCCACTCATTTGGAATATATTCTAAATAAATCGTTGCAAAATCTGGATAACCACTCCTTGGACAAAGGCATGTAAACTCAGGTAAAGTTATCTTTATAATATAATCTTTTTTATGTTTATTTGGCCAAATTTCAAGATCTTTTTCTGGATCAAACTCATTTAAAATTTTTTCACCATAACGCATTTTTTTCCTTTTATTAACTTACAACTTTTGGTTTATCTATACAAAATCCTTGTATATAATCAATCTTTGTCTCTTTTAATTTTTCATAAAAAGAGTTTTTATCTACAAATCTTATTATAGTTTTGAGATTAAATTTAGAAGCATTTTCATTTATCATATCAAAAATATTTCTCATTCTCTCTTCATTAAATCTCTTATTTACTTCTAAATCATAAATTAAATAACCAAAATTTAAATATTTAAAATACTCAAAACTTGCATTATTTCCTAAAAATTGATTCATAGCTATTTCAAAGCCATACTCTCTAAATTGTTCAATAATTTCGCTAAATCTAAGCATTTCGTTATAACTATCTTTTTCATAAATTTCAAAAATTATTTTACTTGGATCTATTATTTTATTTGTAATAAGTCTGTGAATTTCGTTTTTAAAGTCGGCATTTCTTAAACTAACTGGTGAAATTTCAATCATAACTTTACTATTAAATTTTTTAAAATTAAAATTATTTGCTATAAATTCAATAACTTTTAAATCATATTTTATTTCATAGTTATTTCTTGTAGCTATTTCCATAACTTTAAGCTTTGTTACATTTCCTACATCTTTTAAAACTAAATTAATGCTTAAATTTATGATATCTTTATCATTTTTCATAGATTTTATAGTTTGAGCTTTTAACTCAAATTTAGAATTATCTATAGCATGACATACAAACTCATCAAGTGCATCAAGTTTTATAACTTCAATTTCTTCTTCATTTTGAGAATATAAAATTTTTGAAAACAAATAATTTATAACATTTTCCCAAGCTTTATCATAATTTGTTTCAACGGTTGCAAATTTGATTTTTACTTCTATATTGTTTATGCCTTGATTTGATAATTTTCTCTCAAAAGTTTTTAAATAATAATTTAATTGTGGAGTTTTACAATCAATTACAAATAAAAAATTTCCACCACTATGTCTTCCAATAGGAATATCTTTAAAACCATTTTTTTTAAAAAAATCAGCAAGTTCAAGCACAAATTCTTTAAGAAGTTTATCTCCATTTTTATAACCATATCTAAAATTTATATCTTGGATATTATTTATATTTACTAAAGCTATATTTTTTTGACTATCTTTTCTTAACTCTTTTGAGATTAATTTTAAAATTTCTTTTCGGTTAAAAACATTTGAAACTTGGTCTAAAGTCGTATTTTGAAAAGCAAAATAAATAAAATAAACTACATAATAAACATAACAAACTATTAAAATTACAAATAAAATAGTATCTTTCCAATCATAATTATTTTCTGAAAACATCAAAAAAATTAGAATGATTAGAACTAAAACAAGTGGAAATGCTATCTTTAAAGATAGCACAAACCTTTTTGATCTCTCTTTTTCTTCACTAAATAATCTTGTCATTAAATATCCAAATTCTTAACATCTTTTGCGTGATTTTGAATATATTCTCTTCTTGGTTCAACTTCATCACCCATAAAAAGATTAAATGTATCACTAGCACTTTGTGCATCTTCTATTTTAATTTGGAGTAAATTTCTATTTTCAGGGCTCATTGTTGTTTCCCAAAGTTGTTCTGGGTTCATCTCACCTAAACCTTTATATCTTTGTATATAAGCACCTTTTTTAGCATTTATTTCTATTTCATCAAGTACTTCAATAAAATCTCTTCCAAAATCAAATTCTCTTTGACTAATTTGTCTATAAACATAAATAGCTTCTTCAAAAATATAATTTTCAAACAAATTATCATCTATAACTATTTCTTCCAAACCACTTTCAGTTTGAACATAAATTTGAACACTTTTTTCATTAACATAAGCATTTAAAATATTATAGCCTTTTGATTCAAGATATTTTTTTAAGATTTCATAAATTTTGTCGTTTTCATAACCAGCTAAATCTTCATTTTCAATCATATATCTAATAGCGGTTATAACGCTATATCTTTTTTGAAGTTCATTTAATAAACTCCTATATCTAGCAACAAGTTTTAAATAACTAATTAAATCTTTATTTCCAATTCCTTCAAAATTTACACCCTCAATTCCTGTTTCTATCAAAAACTCATTTAAGGCTTTTTCATCCTTTAAATAAATTTCTTTTTTACCTTTTTTATATCTAAAAAGTGGTGGTTGAGCTAAATAGATATATCCACCTTCAACTAAAGGTTTTAAAAATCTAAAGAAAAATGTCAAAAGCAGAGTTTGGATATGACTTCCATCAACATCAGCATCAGTCATAACAATAATTTTATGATACCTTAGTTTTTCTATATCAAATTCTTCGCCTATTCCGCAACCAAAAGCAGTTATCATATTTTTAATTTCTTCTGAACTTAAAATTCTTTCAATTCTAGCTTTTTCAACATTTAAAATTTTACCACGAAGAGGCAAAATAGCTTGAAAAACTCTATCTCTTCCTTGTTTTGCAGATCCACCAGCACTATCTCCCTCAACTAAGTAAATTTCACTTATTTCAGGATCTTTACTTTGACAATCTGCTAATTTTCCAGGTAGTGTTCCAACACTAAAATTATCTTTTTTTCTAGTTAAATCTCTAGCTCTTTTTGCAGCTTCTCTTCCTCTTGCAGCCATTAAAGCTTTTGCCATTATTGCTTTTGCTTCGTTTGGATTTTCTTCAAAATATTTGGCTAAATTTTCAAAAACCATTTTTTGAACAAGCGGTCTTACATAACTTGATCCAAGTTTTCCTTTTGTTTGACCCTCAAACTGTGGCTCAGGAACTTTAACACTAATTATAGCTATTAAACCCTCTCTTACATCTTCACCTAAAATTTTCATATCTTTTTCTCTTGCAGATGCATTTTCAGTTATATAGGTCGTAATAGCTCTTGTTAAACCTCCTCTAAAACCAGCTTCATGAGTTCCACCTTCTGGAGTTTTTATATTATTTACAAATGAAAATAATTTTTCTTCATAACTTGTATTATATAAAAGTGCAAAATCAATCTCTAAATCCTCTACACTTTCACTAAAAAATACACTTTTTGCAACAACATCTTTTTTATTTAAATCATTTACAAATTGATCAAGCCCACCCTCAAAATGAAATTTCTCTTTTGATCCATCTCTTTGATCTTTTAAATTTATAACAATTTTTGGATTTAAATAAGCAAGTTCTTTAAATCTTGTCATTAAAATCTTTTTTTCAAAATTTGTTGTTTCAAAAATAGTTTCATCAGGCCAAAACTCAATTGTTGTTCCAGTTCTATTTGTTGTTTTTATAATTTCTAAATTTGTAGTTGGAATACCTTTTGCAAACTCTTGCCTATAAACATTTCCATCTTTTTTAATTGTTAAAATAAGTTTTTTTGATAGTGCATTTACAACACTTATTCCAACGCCATGAAGACCACCACTTACTTTATAACTATCTTTATCAAATTTACCACCTGCGTGTAAAACTGTTAAAACAACAGTTGCTGCTGGGATTTTTTCAGTTGGATGAATATCAACAGGAATTCCTCTACCATTATCACTTATGATAACTGAACCTTCATTTGTTATTTCAACTTCTATATCATCACAAAAACCAGCCATTGCTTCATCAATTGAGTTATCAACAACTTCATAAATTAAGTGATGAAGACCACCAATATTTGTATCTCCTATATACATTCCAGGTCTTTTTCTAACTGCTTCAAGACCTTTTAAAACTTTTATATTACCTGCATCGTAATGTTCAAACATCTATTATTTTTCCTTTTTTTATATAATTGTAGGCATTATAACACTTATAAACTCATTTGAGCTTAATACAAATGCCGATCCTGTTGATTTATAATCTAGTTTAAATTCTGTTTCTTCAATGTTATTTAAAAAATCAAAAATAAATTTATTTGTAACTCTTAAAATAATATCTTCACTTAAATTATTTTCAAAGTCAATTTCTGTTTTTGCTTCGGAGTTATTTTCACTAATACTTTCAAATAAAATTGAATTAGGTTTTATTGTGATTTGCATTTTATCACAAATTATTCCTATTGTTTTCATACCTTCTAAAAATTTATCTCTTGGAAGCATGATACTTTGTGAAAAATCAGTTGGAATGACTTTTTCATAATTAGGAAATTTTTTATTAATTAATTTTGTAAAAAACTCAAAATTTTCATTTTTAGCTATTAAAATATTTTCATCATAATAAATTTTAACATCTTCAAAGAAAAGTTTTTGAATTTCATTAATAGCTTTTTTAGGTATTATTATTTGATTGTTTTCTAAATTTTGATTTAAGTTTATTTTATACAAACCAAGTCTTTTAGTATCTGTTCCTACTAAATTTATATAGTTTTCTTTTATATCTATTAAAGCTCCATTTAGTGAATATTGAGGATTATTTACATCAATTGTTGGAAAAATCTTTTTTAAACTTCTTGCAAAATTTAATGAGTTTATATTAAAACTTTTTTTATTATCAATATCTTCAAAGCTTGGGAAATTTTCAGGATTACTTAAAGGAAGTTTAAATTTTGATCTATTTTGTCTTATAAATAAAAAATTATTCATAATTTCAAGTATGATTTCTCCATCTTTTAAGCCTTTTAAAATATTTAATAAAAGATTTCCATTTACACATGAAATTCCATCAACTTGGATATTTACTTCTTTTATATTAATACAAAGTCCTATTTCAAAATCAGTTGCTTTTAAATTTAAAATATTTTCTTTTGCAGTAATTAAGATATTTGAAGTAACTGCAGAAGCATCTTTTTTTTCAGTAAAAGCTACAAGATTTATTAATGCATTGTTAAGTAAGTTTTTTTGAATTACTATTTTCATATTTTTTCCTTTTTATTTTTTGAATTTAGTAGCAGCCGTAGTAGGATTACAACTTATGTGAATATCTACTTTAAAGTTTGATTTTATCGTATTTTTATTTAAAAATAAAATTTGATTTTTTTCACATTCATTCACTATTTTTTCCTTTTAAAATTTTATTTTCAAGTTCTTCAACGCGAATTTTTAAAAACTCATCACTTTCTATAAGTTCATTTATTTTTTTTATATTATGACTAACTGCGCTGTGATCTTTTAATCCAAAAAATCCGGCAATTGCAGGCATTGAGTTTAGTGTTAATTTTTTAGATAAAAATATTCCTATTCTTCTTGCTTCAACAATATTTTTTTTCCTGCTTTTACTTTTTATATCGCTTGGTTTTATATTTAGCTCTTTTGATAGAGTTTTTATAACATCTTCTAAATTTATATTTTCTTTATTTTCTCTTATTTGATCTTGTAAAACATTTTTAGTAAAATCAAGTGTTATTTCAGTTCTCATTAAAGTAGAAAAGGCATTTAGTTTATTAATTGCACTTTCAATTTCACGGATGTTATCACCCATATTTGTTGCGATATATTCTATTATTTTGTTATCTAAGATTATTTTGTTATCTTGGCTTTTTTTTCTAATAATTTCTATTTTAGTTTCAAGTTCAGGTGGTGCAACATCAGCAATAATTCCACTTATAAATCTACTTATTAATCTTTCTTCAAAACCTTTTAAAAATTTTGGTGGTTTATCGCTTATCATAACGATTTGCCCACCAGCTTGTTTAAGCTCATTAAAAGTATTAAAAAATTCTTCTTGAATTTTATCAGTATTTCCTAAAAACTGAATATCATCTACTAATAAAACATCAGGTTTTCTATATTTTTGTCTAAATTTATCCATAGAGGAATTTCTTATATGAAAAGTAAAATCATTTTTAAATTGTTCGCTTGTTATACAAATAACAACTTTACCATTTTCAATACAATAATTTCCAATTGATTGTAAAAGATGTGTTTTTCCAAGCCCACTTGGTCCATAAATAAATAACGGATTATAATCAGCTCCTGGATTTTGAGCTACAAATTTTGAACAAGTATAAGCAAAACGGTTTGATTCACCAACTATAAAATTATCAAATTTATATGATTCTATTAAAATTGTACTTGATAATTTTTTTTCATTTTTTACACTATTTTTTATATTTTTTTCTTTTTGGACATTATCTTTTTTGGAAGTTATTAAAATTTTTGGTTTTATTCCTGTTTTTTCTAAGATAATTTCTTCTATTTTTGAGGCATATTTTGTTTGGATAAATTTGGCAATAAACTCGTTTGTAGTGTTAAAAACAACAAAGTCAGGTTTTGAATTTTTTTCATTAATAGTTAAATTTTTTATGTATTTATTAAACTCATTTGGTAAAATATATTTTTGGAGTTCGTTAAAAACTTCATTTTGTAAAAAAAACAAATTTATCCTTTTTAAATTTTATAAGTAATATTTTACCAAATTTTAATAAAAAAAGGGTTAAATTTGATATAAAAAATACAATTTTCACTATGTGAATAGCGTGTGAACAAGTGTTGAAAAGGATGTGATTGAAAATTTTAGGAATTGATCCAGGAACTAGAAATTGTGGATATGCAATAGTGGAAAAAAATGGCGTGAATGTAAATTTAATAGAAGCTGGATTAATTAAGATAAAACCATCAACTTTAAATTATCAAATAACTGAACTTTGCGAAGGGCTTGATTTAGTTTTTAAAAATCATGAAATTAATGAAGTTGCAATGGAAGATATTTTCTTTGCTTATAATCCAAAAACTGTTTTAAAACTTGCTCAATTTCGCGGAGCGATAAGCCTTAGAATTTTACAACTTCATGGAGAATTTTACGAATATACACCTTTGCAAGTAAAAAAAAGTGTTACTGGAAAGGCAAAAGCAGCAAAAGAACAAGTTGCTTTTATGGTTAAAAAAATACTTGGAATTAAAAAAGAGATAAAGCCACTTGATATAACTGATGCTATTGCTGTTGCTTTAACTCATGCAAATAATATAAAATTTAAAAATAAATTGTATTAATTTTTAAAAAAAACGGAGAAAAAATGAGTGAATTAATTGTGGCTTTGGATATGCAAAATTTAGATGATGTTAAAAACATAGTAAAAGAATTTGATAAAAAAGTTGATTTTTATAAAGTTGGAATGGAACTTTTTTATAGTGAAGGAAAAAGAGCAATTGAGTATTTAAAAAATGAAAATAAAAAAGTTTTTTTAGATTTAAAACTTCATGATATCCCAAATACTGTCTCAAAAGGGCTTATTTCTTTAGCTAATTTAAATGTAGATATTTTAAATGTTCACGCAAGTGGTGGATTTAGTATGATGAAATTTGCAAATGAGAGTTTAAAAGAGTTTTGTTATAAAAAAAATTTAATTACTCCAAAATTAATTGCAGTAACAATTTTAACGAGTATTGGTGATGAAGATTATGAAAAAATTGGATATAAATATGATGTAAAAAATCAAGTATTAAATTTAGCAAAACTGACTAAAAAAGCTGGGCTTGATGGTGTTGTAGCCTCTGTTTTGGAGGCGAATTTAATAAAACAAAATTTAGGAGAAAATTTTTTAATAATAACTCCTGGCATTCGTCCAAATTTTGCAAATATAAATGATCAAAACCGCATAGCTTCGCCAAGTGAAGCTATTAAAAATGGATCAACACATTTGGTTATTGGAAGAGCATTAACTTTGGCAAATGATAGATTAAAAGCTTTAGAAGAAATTTTAAAAGAAATGGAGATTTAAGATGGGAAATTTAGATAAAAATTTAATGAGTGAATCTGAAATAAAAGATATTTTTATAAAAACAGGTGCAATTTTACACGGGCATTTTTTACTTACTTCTGGACTTCATAGTGATACTTATATAGAAAAATTTAGTGTTTTAAAACATCCTAAATTTACAGAAATTTTATGTAAAGAAATGGCAAAAAGATATATAAATGATAATGTTGAGTTGGTTATTGGTCCAATGACAGGTGGAATTTTACTAGCTCATGAAGTTGGAAAAGCTTTAAATACTGAGGCTATTTTTTGTGAAAGAGAAAATGGCAAAATGACCTTAAAAAGGGGTTTTGAAATTCAAAAAAACCAAAGAGTTTTAATAGTTGAAGATATTGTAACAACTGGTGGATCTATAAAAGAAGTCGTTGAGGTGGTTAAGAGCTTTGGTGGTAATATCATAGGTATTGTGATGCTTGTAAATAGAAGTGGAAAAGAACTTATTTTTGATGGTGTAAAATCAAAAGCACTTTTAAATTTAAATGTTTCAACTTATAAAGCAGATGAATGTGAACTTTGTAAAAAAAATACTCCTTTGACAAAAAGAGGAAGAACTGGAAAATAAATATAAACTCTAAAAGAGCCATAAATTTGGCTCTTTTATTTAATTTACTTACAACTTGCTGGAAGGCTGAAATTTAGATCTATTTGGCTCCAAGATTTACCGTGGTGATAGGCTTTTTCAGCTATTCTTTTTAGTTGTTCCCACGCTGCGTTTGTGTTAAAGTCTAGTATTTCAAGTTTTCCTGTTGCTTTTAGAGTTTCATCATCAACTTCATAAGAAAATGGAATTTCTTTTGCAACGCCGTTTATTGTAAATTCTATTTTAATCTCACTATCACTTACTTCTATAACTTTTGCAGTTATCTTTGTTGGGTCGTTTTCAAATTTTTTAAAAAAATGATTAATTGTATTATTGTTTCTTACTTTTGCCATCGCTGCTGGCCAAACTTTACCCATGTTATTCATATCAGCGCTTGTATTTATAGTAAGAGTGTCGATTTCAAGTGTTGCATCATTTAGTTTTTCATCTGGAAAATTTGCCTTAAAACTATCAAATGTGTTTTTTGTGACGACATACTCTTTTTTTGGTGAGCCATAAAAAGTAAAATCAAACTTAAAGTTATCGCTGCAAGTTCCTGCAAAAAGTGAGTTTGAAGCCATGATTGAAGCTAAAAATAATTTTTTCATTTTTATCCTTTTTGAAAATAATATCCGTTATTATAATTAAAAAAAGATAATTTTACTCTTAATTTTAAAAATTTTAAATTTTTATCTTAAATTTAACATATTACAAGCACCATGATCGCCTAATTTACAAGCTTTTAAATAAAGCTCAGTAGCTTTTGAGGTGTTTTTATCTACTCCATGCCCATCATCATAAAGTTTTGCTAAATTTAAACAACTATATGAACTATTATTATCACAAGCTTTTTTAAAAATATCAAAAGCTTCATCATAACTTTCATAAATTGTTAAAACAAAAGCTTTTAATTCACACCCTACTCCAAACTCAATTTTACAAGCTTTATCAAAATAAGTATAAGCTTGAATTAACTCGCCTTGTTTGTAGTGTGTCATTCCTATTTCAGAACATGACCAAGAATCACCTTTAGTACAGTTTTGATCAAATTTCAGATATTTTTGCTCTTGTGGTGAAAGTGAATTTTCATCTAAAATTTCATTTGCAAAAGATATGAAAAAACTTACTAGTAAAAATATGAAAACTCTCATTTTTCATCCTTATAAACAGACTCTTTGAATATAAATTTATGTTCATCTGGAAGAGAATTATAAATTTCATAAGCTAGGTTTCTTATCTCCCACAGAGCTGATTTTGAAGTTCTAAGATGTAAAAAATTTTGAAGGCTTCTTGCATTTATACTCCAAGTAAGCTCAGTTTTATAACATTCTGGAAGTGCGTATTTAGCGATGTCTAGAGTGTTTATTTTATTTAAAATTTGACGGATATTTTCAAGAGCTTGAATGCTATAATTATCAACCATCTCATTTTTAGTTAAAACTATATAGCGAGACGCATTTTTAAAATCCCCTATTTTAAACTCATTTTCTTTTTTAAGTTCTTTTAGGGTGTATCTAGTGGATTTAACACTCAAACTTGCCATTCTATGACGTGCTAATTCTTGTAAAAGTGCTCTTGAGATTCCTTTTATATAAAAATTATAATGTAGATGTTCAAGCGTTGAGGCATGTTTAAATTTATTCCCAACTCTGTTGATTAGCTCTTTGTCTATCTCGCCTCCATTATCCCCTTTATCAAAGCTTTGCCAACAAGTTCTTATGGCATTTGAGCAGACCCAAAGTGGAGTGAAATTTAGTAGTTTTACTTCCATTTTTTTCCTTTTTATAAAATTACAGCAAATAGTATGCCAAATAAAATCAAAGGAATGTTAAAAAATATAAAAGTCGGAATACAAGTATCATAAATGTGATTGTGTTGTCCGTCGAAATTTAAACCACTTGTTGGTCCAAGTGTGCTATCGCTTGCAGGACTTCCAGCATCCCCTACTGCAGCTGCAATGCCTATTAGAATAATTATAGCTGATGTGCTAAATCCAAGCTCAAGTGCGAGTGGATAGTAAATCGCTGTAATTATTGGAATAGTTCCAAAACTACTTCCAATGCCTATTGTAATAAATAGTCCAATAACTAGCATTAAAGCTGCTCCGCCAAGCTTTCCACCAGCTAAAGAGGCAGCTGCATTAACAAGATCAGGAATACCACCTGTTTCTCTTAAAATTGCGCCATAACCTGCAGCTACAAGCATAACAAAGGCGATAAATCCCATTATATGGATACCTTTATCAAAAGTTTTGTCCATATCTTTATATTTTATCCCACCAAAAACTATCATGGTAATAATTCCAAGAAGTGCACCAAGAGGAAGAGAGCCAAAGCAAATTTGAATAATAAAGGCTACAACTATTCCAGCTAATGCGCCCCACTCTTTTAAGCCCATTTTTATCTCATCTAGATTTTTAGGCGTATTGTTTTCAATATCTTTGTATTCTCTTGGTTTTTTGAAAGTAATTACAGCTAAAACAAGCCCTACGATCATCGGAATTGCCGCCATCCACATAACACTTGCAATTTGTGAAATTTCAACATTTAAGCCGTTATTTGCCATCTCTTTTTGTAAAATTGTAAAAAACAAAAGTCCAAATCCAACTGGAAGTGAAATATATGGAGCTTGAAGACCAAAAGTTAAAGCACAAGCTACGGCGCGTCTGTCAATTTTCATCTTATTCATCACACTTAAAAGTGGTGGTATTAAAATCGGAATAAAAGCGATATGAACAGGAATTAAATTTTGTGAAAAACAGGCGATAAAAGCAATTACAAATATAAAATAAAACTTACTTTTTGTTATAAATTTTGAAATTTTATTGATTAAAATCGTAGTTAAATTTGTAAAAGAGATAGCTGCAGCTAAAACTCCAAGTAAAACGTATGATAGTGCGGTTTGGAGATTGCCTTTCATACCATCCATAAAGACATCTAAGGTGTAATTCATACTTTTCATAAAAGTGTATGCCTCTCCACTTGGCATAATATGAGCCATAAGTCCTGCAACCATCGCTGAAATAAGGATAGAAAGCATAACATTGCATCTTAATATACATAAAATAAACATTAAAATAATGCTAGAAAATACGGGATTGCTAAGCATAATTTTCCTTTAAAGTTAAATAAAAGCTCATTATATGATAAATGGATTTAAATTTTAATAAAATTGTAATGTTTAGAAAATTTTTGATGTTTTAATTGAGATTTTAGAATTTTAAGAGATTTGGAAAAATTATCCAAATCTCTAATTAATTAAATTTAATAACGGATATTAAAATCTGTATGTAAAGCCGATTTGTCCGTTATAAATTTTATCATCTTTATTAAGATAGATACCACCACCTATGTTTATAAATAAATTTCTAGATATTTCTGTTTGGATACCAAAGTCAAATACAAAACTTGTTCTTTTCTTTGCTTCTTCATTTAGCATAAAGTAGTAATTGCTTGATCCAAAATATGATCTCATACCATTATTTCTTTGATAAATATCTCTTGCGATATAAGGTCTTGCATAAAGAGTGATATTTTTATTGTTATAAAGCATTTCTAAACCTAAATTTGCCTGTAAATTTTTAAATTTAGATTTATCAAATGTTTGTGTTAAATTTCCAACATCTTTATGATTTGTTGAAGCTGTAAAACTATCTTGTGTATAGTCAAAATAATCAAGCCCTATAAATGGTTTAATGCTAAAATTATCATTTACATTAAATTTATACCCATAAGCTGTGCCTATTGTTAAGTAACTAGAATCAAATTTAGCTTTATAGTTTAAATTTGTAGCTAATAGTTTTAGATTATAATCAGCTTTATTATTTCCTAAACCATAACCTATAGATAAATCAAACTCATTATTATCAAGATATTGTCTAGCATAAGCACCTACTTCATAAAGATCTGATTTTAAACTTACATCGTTGTTGCTATCTGCTTTAGCATATGAGAAGTATCCACCAACAAGAGTTGAATCAAACATTTTGTTAAAGCTTACAACTCCACCTGCAAGACTGTGGCTGTGGCCAGATTCATTATTTTTTGCCCCAATAGCTGAAATATTAAATGAATTTTTGTAAATTTCTCTATCTATTAAATCAATTAAATATCTTAAATCATCAGAATTTGAAGCAAGCTTTGTTCCATCTAAGTACTTCATAGCATTAGCTGTTACCATAGGGCTATTTTTAGTTGGATTAAGCATCATATCTTTATTTATCGCTCTTTTTGTTTCGATATTAAATGTTTTTGTCGGTTTATACACATTAGGTTTATTCTTTTTAACTTCTCTGACTAAATTAGTTAAAACTTTTATGCTTTCATCTCTTATAACTACATCATCATTTTCCAAAGCTAAGCTTATAGTTGTAACTATAGCTGTATTTACATTTCCCTCATTAGATAACAATAGTGAGTTTAATATGTCTTTAGCATCATCTAACTCTTTAGGAAGTTTTACTTTTGGTTTAGCTGGTTCAGTTCCTGGTTCAGTTCCTGGTTCAGTTCCTGGTTCAGTTCCTGGTTCAGTTCCTGGTT
>NZ_KE340326.1:451725-509895 GCF_000413435.1 Campylobacter ureolyticus ACS-301-V-Sch3b
GTTCAGTTCCTGGTTCAGTTCCTGGTTCAGTTCCTGGTTCAGTTCCTGGTTCAGTTCCTGGGCGTGACTTTTTACCAACTATTTTATTATTTGGAATTGTTATATCTGGTTTTTTGCTATCATTTATAGATTTTATAAGGTTTTGAACGGTTTTATTTTGATGTTCTTTTTTTGTATTCATAACAAAATAAAGTGATTTTTCATCACCAGTTTTTTCGGTTGATAGTTCTAAAAGTTCACTATCTTGCTCATTTAAAGTTATAAGATTTTTAGCTATATTTGTGTCAATGCCCTCACCTGTTCTTACTATTTCTATACCTAATCCATCTTGATATTTTTGATTTATAATGTCGATATTTGCAGGAGATACCAAGCTTACATTTAATTTTTCAGTGTTTTTTAGGATAGCTTTTTCGCCAGCTATTATAAGACCTAAATCATTTACTGCATTTGTTTTAAAATTTAACTTTCCCTCATTTATAAAACTTCCAAGAGTGTGAAAAATAGCATCTTTTGTATCTAAGCTTAAAGTACTATTTTTATTGTTTTTAAAATCAGTTTTTGATTTTATTTCTAATTTATCTTTTATATTTAAATTTCCAAAGTTATTAAAGCTAGAAGTTGCTGCTGGAAAATTAAAAAACACATTACCAAGTATATTAAGTGTTGATTTTGCGCTATTTATAGCGTTTGATTTGATATCTAGATTTACATTTTGTATATTATTTTTACCTTGTTTTGCTGTAAAATTGTTCGTTTCTACGGTAGCTTTGATATCTGTTTTATCATTATCACTTATAATATTTCCAGTTTCTAGGATAACTTCGCCTGTTTTAAGGAAAGAATTTTTGATCAAATTTATAATTCCACTGTTTTGAGCGTAAGTTTTGCCTAAAATTTCGTTATTGTTTTTTACTTCTAAAGTTCCATTATCAGTGTATGCATTTTGTTTTACGACTGCGTTATCAACTATAAATTTAGCTTTATTTTCTGCGTAAGCATCGCCTTTAATGCTAGCTTTTTTACTATTGCTTCCTTTTAGTTCCAAAGTACCACCTACTGCTCTAGTTGGACCTTCGTAACTATTTTGTCCACTTAATGTAATAGTCCCAAGCCCTTCTTTTTTAAGACCTATTTTATTTATATTTCTATATTTTTTATCTAGTATATTTATAGCTAAAGGTTTGCCGTTTTCATCTGTTCCAAGCAAGTGTCTGTTGTCAAGCCAAGTTTGCTGGGAGATGTCATTTGAAAATATTCCGCTTAAACCCTTTGTGTTTATAGTATAAAATGCTGTGTTTTTACCTTGAAATTCTTCTATATCTTTATTATTTAGCCTATTAAGATCTAAAATAGACAAACCTTTTAATGCTTTTTCTACATCTAAAACACCTTGGCCGGCATATTCTTCTTGTGTTAGTTGAACTACATATTCTTCAGAAATTTTTTTTGTTCTAAAATCTTTAATGTGACCTAAAATTTTAGAAATTGTTATTTCAGACATGCTTTTAGGAATTTTTAATTTATCTAAATCTTTTTTTATCTCTTCTTCGTCTATATCGCCATTCAAATTTCTAGGAATTTTTTTATTTAAATAAATAACATAGTATCCTGCATCGCCATTTTCTATTGCTTTTACCACAACATCTGGTAAATTTAGCTTTTTATTTGCAGTTGTAAGCAATACATCGGCTATTTGCTCACCATCTAAAAATTTATATTTTTGAGCTACTAAAGCAGCTGCACCAGTTACCATAGGAGCTGCCATAGATGTTCCTGTCATAGGAATAAATTTTTCATTTTCATTAATTTTGTCACCATATTCATATTCTTTTTTATAATCGGCATTTGCAGATAAAATTTGATATCCAGGAGCAAGTAAAGAGTAGTTGGTTGCTCCTTTAAATGAATTCGAGCTTGATAAAGAGGTATCTTTTGTTTTAAATTCGAAATCGTCTGTTTTAAAAACTATATCATGTTCGCCTATTAAGGTGATACTTCCATCTTTTTCTTTAATGGTATTAAAAGCATTTTGATTTCCAACATTTAACCAAGCTCTTATGCTTTCATCATAGCTAGGAAGTGTGCTGTCTCTTGCAGGGGCTATTACTCCGCCGTTTCCACTTGCAAAAACACTTATAACTTTTTTCTCTTTTGCTAGCTTGGCAAGTTCTCTTGACATGGGGTTCGCGTCTTTTATTATATTGCTATAACCCACAAAACCATCTTTACTATAATCAGTAATTAGATAGTTTCTTATTTGTTTATTTATAAGTGGATATGCTAAACTTCCCCAACTATTATTTATAACTCTTACATCTAGTTTGTTTAACAAATAATTAGACTCATCTTTATCTGGAAAAATCATCTGGCCATTTCTATTGCTATTTATCCCTATTCCATAAAGAGTTGCTTCGTGTGCTACGCCGTAAGGCTCATTCTCGCTAACTTTGGCACCAACTGCAATTCCTGCGACATGTGTCCCATGCTCACTGTGTTTTAAATTCCATGGAAAATTTAAGTTAACACTAGGTTTGATTCTATTTCCATCATATAAGCTTGGATGATTATAGTTAATAGGACTATCTACTATTCCTACGCCAATGTCTTTTCCTGTAATTTTTTCATCGTTTTCTAAATTTTCATTATTTTTTCTTACTTCTTCTAAACCAATTAACTTGTAAGATTCTTCTAATAATAAACCAAACTCTTTTAGATTATTAGAAAAAGAATTAGTTACAATTATAAAAGTTAAATAAAAAATAATATTTTTTTTAATCATTGATATTCCTTTTAAATTTTTAAAGATAAATATTATCTTAAAATAAATAAAAGCTAGCTAAATTATCTTTTATCTACATATATATTTAAAGTAAGATTAATATATTAAACTAAATGATATTTTAAAAACATAATAAAAAAATTTTAAAATTTACATATTGATATGCTGCCACTTTTATAGCCTTTGTAAAAAGCATTTTTTCTTTGCATGGCTGAGCCGTGAGTAAAAGAATCAGGCACAACATATCCTCTGGCTTGTTTTTGAAGCGTGTCATCGCCTATCATACTTGCTGCGTTTAAGGCTTCATCTATATCCCCATCTTCTAAAATATCATCAAGATAATGTGCCCAAACCCCAGCTAAACAATCAGCCCCAAGTTCAACTTTTACTTGTATGGCATTTTGATTTTTTTCATTTTTTCCTTGTTTTTCTCTATTTGTTTGAGATAAAATTCCTAGTAAATTTTGCACATGATGACCTACTTCATGAGCTAAAACATAAGCATTTGCAAAATCTCCTGGAGCGTTATGTCTATTGGCTAATTCATCAAAAAAACTTAAATCAATATAAATTTTTTGATCGGCCGGACAGTAAAATGGTCCAACTTGCGAGTTCGCAAATCCACATCCACTTTGAACCGCGCCTCTAAAAAGCACAAGTTTTGGTTCTTTATAGTTTTTTCCTATTATTTGAAATTGTTTATTCCATACATTTTCAGTTTGTGCTAAAACAACTCCTATAAATTGTGCATATTTATCATCATCTTTTGAAATTTGTGCATTTTGAACCCCACCACCAGAAATTAAAGCAAGTGGGTTATATCCTAAAAACATAGCTATAACGCCCATTAGTAACACAACTCTTCCAAATTTTGTCCCTAAAAGCCATCTGATAAGTGGTATTAAAACCTGTAAATTTACCATACTAGCAGGAGTTTTTTGAAGCCTTCTGTCGTCTATATTGCTACTTGATTTTTGATCTCGCCATTTCATTTTTAAACCTTTTATTGTAAAGGGATAATTGTAACAAATTATTTTAAATTTAACCAAAAAATATCTTAATATAACTTTTGAACTGTTTTTTTGATAAAATATAAAAATTAAATTTAGGAGGGTTTATGAGAAGTGATATAATCAAAAAAGGCTATACAAAAGCCCCTCATCGCTCACTTTTAAGAGCAACAGGGCTTAGGGATGAGGATTTTGATAAGCCATTTATCGGTGTTGCAAATAGTTTTATAGAGATAATTCCAGGGCATTTTTATCTAAATAAATTTAGTCAAATTATCAAAGATGAGATAAGAAAAAATGGCTGTGTGCCTTTTGAGTTTAACTGTATAGGCGTTGATGATGGCATTGCGATGGGACATGAGGGGATGCTTTACTCACTTCCAAGCCGTGAACTGATAGCAAATTCAGTAGAAACTGTGATGAATGCTCACGCACTTGACGCGCTTATTTGCATACCAAACTGCGACAAAATAGTCCCTGGCATGATAATGGGAGCTTTGAGAGTAAATGTTCCTACTGTCTTTATAAGTGGCGGTCCAATGGCTGCTGGAGTTGATAAAGATAGCGGGGAAGCACTTGATTTAAATAGCGTGTTTGAGGGCGTTGGAGCTTATGAGGTTGGTAAAATCGATGAAAAAAAGTTAAAAATGCTTGAGTGTGAGTCCTGTCCGAGCGGTGGAAGCTGTAGTGGAATGTTTACAGCAAATTCTATGAATTCGCTTTGCGAGGCAATGGGTATAGCTTTGGTTGGCAATGGCACTATTTTAGCGCTAACTCCTGAGCGTGAAGAGCTAGCAAGAGCTGCAGCTAAAAGAATTTGCGAAATCGCACTTGATGATAAATTTAAAATAAAAAATATCTTAAATAAAAAAGCTATTAGAAATGCTTTTGTCTGCGATATGGCGATGGGTGGAAGCTCAAATACAATTTTGCACATGCTAGCAATTAGTCGTGAAGCAGGGTGCGCACTTGATATAAAAGAGTTAAATGAGATCAGTAAAAATATAGCCCACATTGCAAAAGTAGCTCCTAGTCTTCCAAGTGTGCATATGCAAGATATCGCACGAGCTGGGGGGATAACTGCTATTTTAAATGAAATTTCAAAAAGAGATAATGGCATGCTTGAGCTTGATAATCTAACAGTAACTGGTGAGATGATGAGTGAGCGTGTTAAAAATCATAAAGTAGCTGATTATAATATCATAAAAAGCGTTGATAAACCTTACTCAAAAGTAGGGGGTTTGGCGATTTTATTTGGAAATTTGGCAGAGCAAGGGTGTGTTATAAAGGCAGCTGGTATTGTTGGAGAGCGTAAATTTAGTGGAAAAGCAATTTGCTTTAACTCTCAAGATGAGGCAATTAGTGGAATTTCAAGTGGAAAAGTTCAAAAGGGCGATGTTGTGGTAATTCGCTATGAAGGTCCAAAAGGTGGTCCTGGAATGCAAGAGATGTTAAGTCCAACAAGTCTTATAATGGGCCGAGGTCTTGGAGCTGATGTGGCACTTATAACAGATGGTAGATTTAGCGGCGCTACAAGGGGACTATCAATTGGTCATGTAAGCCCAGAAGCAGCAGAGGGCGGAATGATAGGACTTTTAAAAGATGGCGATATTATAGATATTGATGTTGACAGTTACTCAATAAATGTTCGTTTAAGCGATGATGAGATAAAAAAACGAAAAAAAGAGTGGAAATATGAGGGCAAAAAAGTAAGTTCTCGCTGGTTAAGACAGTATCAAAAGTTAGTTACCAATGCAAGTAATGGGGCGATTTTGGAGGCTTAAGCTTTAAGAAGTGCAGTATTTATTGCACTTCTTAAATTATTTATTTTACAAAGTAATTTCCATCAAAACTAACGAGTGAATACTCTCTTTCATTTCCTATGGCGTTTTTTAACTCATCTATTTCTAAAAACTCTAAACTATCAGCCCCTGTGTATTTTAAAATTTCATCATCACTTAAATTTGCACTTATTAACTCACTTTTTGTAGGTGTGTCTATACCATAAACATCAGGAAATTTTATCCTTGGAGCAGCTATTTTAAGATGAACTTCTTTAGCTCCAGCATGTTTTAGAAGCTCAACTATTTTTTTAGAAGTAGTTCCTCTAACGATACTATCATCAACTACAATAATACTTTTTCCTTTTAAAACCTCACTCATAGGATTTAGCTTTAATTTTACTTTTAAATTTCTCATTTCTTGAGTTGGCTCTATAAAAGTTCTTCCAACATAGTGGTTTCTAACTATTGCCATTTCAAATGTAATTCCACTTTTTTGTGAAAAGCCAAGTGCTGCTGGCACTCCACTATCTGGCACAGGAACTACTAGATCAGCTTTTATTTTATTTTTTAAAGCCAAAGTTTTTCCTAAATTTTTTCTTACTTCATAAACATTTTTTCCATCTATAACGCTATCTGGCCTTGCAAAGTATATGTATTCAAAAGCACAAATTCTAGGAGTTTTTTCTTCATATAGCATTATACTTTCAAAATCATCACTTCCTTCTTCAAAAATAATCATTTCGCCCGGCTTTACATCACGCACAAAAGTAGCACCAACTAAGTCAAAAGCACAGGTCTCACTTGCAATTATATATCCGCCATCTTTTAATTTTCCTATACTAAGAGGTCTAATTCCATATTTATCTCTTATGGCAAATATTTTTGATCTACTCATTATAAGAAGGCAGTAAGCTCCTTTTATAATATTTAAAGCCTCTATGATTCGCTCTTGCAAGTGCTCTTTTTTGCTTCTAGCAATTAAATGAATTATATTTTCAGTGTCCATATTTGAGTGAAATATTGCACCTTCTTTTATTAAATTTTGCCTAATTTCATCTTTATTTATCAAATTTCCATTATGTGCTATTGATATTTCACCAAGCAAATAATTAGCCCAAATAGGCTGTGCATCTTTGCTATCTTTACTACCAGCGGTTGAGTATCTATTATGTCCGATTGCGATATTTCCTTGTAAGGAGTTTAAAATTTCATTATTAAAAATATCGCTAACCAAGCCTTGAGCCTTATGAGTTTTTATTTTGTGATTAAAACTTGCACTTATTCCGCTTGATTCTTGTCCGCGGTGTTGCATCGCAAAAAGTGCATAATAAGCAGTTTTTGCAGCATCTTTTGAATTTATTATACCAACGATAGCACACATTTTACAGTCCTAAACAATCATTTATATCATAAAGCCCATTTTTTTGTGAGCTTAGCCAAATAGCAGCTTTTATGGCTCCGTTTGCAAAAGTAGCTCTTGATGTTGCTGTGTGGTTCAACTCTATAAACTCGCCATTTCCATAAAATCCTGCTGTGTGACGACCAACAATATCTCCACCTCTTAAACTCATAACAGCAATTTCATCTTTTGATCTTTGTCCAATTATGCCATCTCTTCCACTAACTCTAACTTTATCAAGGTCTAAATTTCTAGCAATTGCGACATTTTTAGCTAATGTTAAGGCTGTTCCACTTGGAGCGTCTTTTTTATATCTATGATGCATTTCTAAAATTTCAGCATCAAATTCACTTAAGGCTTTGCTTGCTAAAAATGCAAGTTTGTTTAAAACAGCTACTCCTAAACTCATATTTGTGGCATATAAAATAGGCATATTTTTTGAAATTTCTTTCATTAGATTTAATTCATCTTTACTAAGTCCGGTTGTACCGATGCAAAGTGGTTTTGGATTTTTTTTAGCAAATTCTAAAAGAGTTTTAGTTCCTTCTGGCATAGAAAAGTCAATTATAACATCTGATGATTTGAAAAAATCCTCTAAATTTGAACTATTTTTATCAAATAAAGCCGCGACTTTTGCATTTTCATACTCTTTTAAGCACTCTTGTATCATTTTTCCCATTCTACCATTTGAGCCATAAATTCCTATTTTTAGCATTACATTCCTTTTTGCAATTTTGTAGCGAGTATAACAAATTTAGAGTAAAAAACTTATAAAATCCTTTTAAAATTTATGTGGATTTTTTATATGTGGAAGGCTTATCTCATCACCGTTTATATCATACGCACCGCCAAATCCTTTTACAAATCTGCCTTTTTTAAACTCTAATTTAAAAAGATGAAAGTCTTGCATAGTTGAGATCTGTTTTGTTCCGCCTTTTCCACCAGTTTGATTTAAAAAACTTGTCATGGCACCATTAAACTCATCACTATTTCTTGGAATTTCAACTGCATTTGTCTTATAGGTAAGTCTTTTTCTTAGTATTATAGAAGCAGCTTCATTTTCATCTTGTAAAAATAAAATTTCAATTTTGTCAGGATTTGTGCTTATGCTTTTAAAATGCTCACTAATTTCACTTATGTAGATGTAAAAATTATCATTAAATTTAATAAGCGGTGAGTAGCTTGCAACCGCTTGATCATTATAAACACTCGCAATTACAACACTTTTAAAAGAATTTCTAAACTCATCAATTTCATTTTTAATTTTAGAAAAATCCTCTTTTAAACTCGCGGCTAAATTTTTAATAGCACTTACAAAATCACCATCTGTAACTCTTGTGTTAAAAGGCACTTTTGCTTCTAAATTATCTGAGTTTAGAAAAATCCCATTTTCATCAAAATCAACTAATTTCGCATTTTTTACATTAAATTTTGAATATTTATTAAAAAGTTTAACTAAAACATCGCTGTGATGCTCATTCATGTGAGCTATGATTGAATTTTTTTCCATTATATTTCCTTAGATACTAGTGAAATAATTTTATAAAAATAGGGTAAATTTTAACTGAAATTTTTGATAGTTTGTATAAAATCCCCTCAAATTTGAGGGGATAAATTTAAGCTTTTATCTTAGGTTGTTTAAAGATAGTAAGCTCAGGAACTTTGCCTGTAAATTTTTCTATATTTACAAGGCCAGTGTGAGAGATATTTCCATTTGCAAGTTTTGAGGTTGGCATATCTATAGTTAAGACATTTGCGCTTCCGTTTTTATCCAAACTTTCTGCCTTTGTTGGATCAAGTGGATCATACCAAGCACCTTCACATAGCTTAACAACACCTTTTATAATGTCATCTGTTACTTTTGCACCAGCCAACACCTCGCCTCTAGCATTAAATACTCTAACCGCATCACCAGTTTTGATGCCTTTTGCTTTTGCATCCTCACTATTTATCCAGATAGGCTCCAAGTTTGAGATAGCATACTCATCTCTAAGACTTGTGTTATTTAGCTGAGAGTGAAGACGATCTTCAGGGTGAGAGGTAACTAGGTGAAACTCAGCAGGTTTATTTTTCATACCAAGCCATTCAATTGGTTCAAACCAAGTTGGATGAGCTTTACAATCATCATAATTCATCTTCTCAATTACTTCTGAGTAAATTTCAATTAGGCCTGATGGTGTACCAAGTGGCTCTAAAATAGGATCTTCTCTAAAATCGCCATATCTATTATATTCAAATCCCTCTTGGGTTTGAAGGAAAGTTATAGGCTTATTATCAGCCCAAAATTCCTCAAATGGCTTCATAACAACACCATTTAGCTCTTCAAGTTGCATTTTCTTTGCCTGATCTCTTGCACTTTCATAAAATTCTTTTATCCAGTCAATATCGCTTTTATTTTCTGTATATTTGTCTTTTACGCCAAACTCTGCTGCTAAATCGGTAAAAATTTCATAGTCATTTTTACTCTCACCTATTTTTTCAACAGCTTGTTTCATTGGAGTTATTCCTAAATTTGCATAATCACCAATCATAGAAATATCATCTCTTTCATAGATTGTAGTTACAGGCATAACAATATCTGCCATTCTAGCAGTTGGAGTCCAGTAAATTTCATTTACTACAACAGTTCGTGGCTTTTTCCAAGCTTTTACAAGTTCGTTTGTATTTTGATGATGGACTAAAGGATTTCCGCCTGCCCAGTATATAAAGTCAATTTTTGGATAGGTTATTTTTTTGCCGTTGTGATCTATTGTTTTTCCAGGATTTAAAAGAGCGTCTGAAATTCTAGCTAGTGGAAATGCTGAATCAGTTGCTTTTTGAAGCCAGCTTTGACCGGTTCCAACATTTGCAGCACCTGAACTTATACCACCAACAATTCCAGCTTTTGCATCAGGTGTTCCACCGTTGCTGTAATGATAACTTAATCCAAATCCACATCCTGGCTTTCCAATTTGTCCAAGCATTGCACAAAGAGTTACTAGTGCCCAATGTGGTTGCTCGCCATGATGAGCTCTTTGCATACCCCATCCACTCATTATCATAGTTTTATTGTCATAAAGTGTATGAGCTAACTCTTTTATGGTTTTTTCATCAATTTTACAAATCTGCGAAGCCCATTTTGGAGTTTTTGGAGTATTATCTGTTTTTCCAAGAAGATAAGGCAAGAACTTATCAAATCCTGTTGTGTAGGTTTCTATAAATTTTTGGTCATATTTTTTGGACTCATAGAGTTCATACATCATACCAAGCATCATCGCAACATCGGTATTTGGTAGTGGTGCTATCCATTGGGCGTTTAAAAATTTGCAAGTTGCATTTTTGATAGGATCGATGAAAATAACCTTTTTTCCACTATTTTTTAGCTCTTCAAGATATTTTAAACCTTGCTCATCGCTTACAGTCCAAGCTATTTTTAAGGTTGAGTATGGATCAGCGCCCCAAATAACAACAACATCGGCATTTTCTAATACCAAAGGCCAAGAAGTTTGTTGCTCATAAACCTCAATTGTTCCTAAGACATGTGGCATAATAATTTGTGATGCACCAGTTGAATAATCACCTAAAGTTCCTGTAAAACCACCTATTTGGTTCATAAATCTATGAAGTAATATTCTTGCATTTTGCATATTTCCAGGACTTTTCCAGCCATAGCTTCCTGCAAAAACGCTAGTATTTCCGCTTGCTTTTATTGTTTTTTTAAGCTCATTTGCAATTAGCTTTATAGCTTTGTCATAGCTTACTCTAACCCACTCATCGCTTCCTCTAAGTTCAGGTTTTGGGCTATCTGGATTTTCTAAATAGCTTTTTCTTACATAAGGATATTTGACCCTATCTTTTGCATAAACCAAATCAGCTGTGTAGTGCTGAAGAGGATTTTTTATGCTTGAAGTTTTGTTTAAAGGCTCGCTTTTTACGATTTTACCGTCTTTTATAGTAAGTTTTAAAACGCCCCAGTGAGCCCCTGTTATAACTTCACCATCTTTAATAATCTTGAAATTTTTAGTAGCATTCTCGGCCGCAAAAAGGTTCATTTTCATAAAAAATGGCATACAAAATGCCGCACCAATTGTTTTAAGTGAATTTCTTCTTGATAAATTTACTGACATTTTTTACTCCTTTGTAGTAGTTTTTTGTAAATATTGAGAAACTAAAAATCTATCTTTTTTATCCATTACAGTTCTGCTTAACATAGATTTTAAAATACTTGGCCACTGATTTGCGTTGTATTCGTTGATGCTATGAAGAGCATGACACATCGAACAGCTCTCAGTGTAGATACTAGCGGCTCTATCCATGATAGGTTTTAATTCTTTATAAAAATCCTTATCATTGGTATAGGCTTCAACGCTTACTTTGCTCCAAGCACCTTTTTCTAAGACCTTAACATCTACGGCTGCATTTTTTCCAAAAGCTGCGGTTAGGATCCTTTTTCCCTCGCTAAAATATATTGCCTCACTCACATCATCTTGGATATAACCCTCGATCTTGATTTTAAGCATATCACCATCTTTTTCTAGAATCTCTACAGGTGACGTTGGAAGCAGCCTTCCAATAGCCTTTTTATCGCTTTTATCTGCATAGAGAGACTTTACAACATCGCTATAAACTATCTCATTTGCAAATGCAAAAGCACAGGCAAAGACAAATAGTAAAATTTTTTTCATATACCCTCCTTATAACTTTTTGTGAATTATATCATAAATAATATAAATATGATATAGAATAATATTATTTCATCTAGCATTAAACTTTAAGATGAAATTTAAATTAAAAAATAGTGAAATTAAAGTGAAAATTAATGATTTTAATATAATTTTTTAATTATAAAAGCTAAATAAGCTCTTATGGTGAGTAGAATTCAAAGAGTAAATTTACTCTTTGAATTATTAAGTTTTAGTGTAGGTTTTCTATATAACTCATAGCACTAAGTGCTGCAACTGCGCCATCTCCAGCTGCTGAGACAACTTGCTTTGGGGCATCTTGTCTGATATCGCCTGCTGCAAAAAGACCTTTAATGCTTGTTTGCATTTTTAAATCAACTTCTACTTGTCCAGTTTCATTTGTGTTGCAGATAAATTTATCATCATTTTTAATAATACTATTTCTAACATTAAGTCCCACAAAAGTAAAAATTCCAGGAACTTTTAACTCTTTTGTTTTTCCGTCATTAAATTTTACTCTAACTCCAGTAACGCCTGATTTATCTCCATAAACTTCATCAACAACAGCGTTTAAAACAAACTCTATTTTTGGATTTTTCTTAGCTTTTTCAACTGTTATTGGTGCAGCGCGAAAGCCCTCTCTTCTGTGTATTAAATAGACTTTTGAGACGATGTTTGTTAAATAAATCGCTTCTTCTAACGCAGTATCACCACCGCCTAAAACAGCAACTTCTTTATTTTTATAAAAAAAGCCATCGCATGTTGCGCAAGTACTAACACCTTTTCCAAAAAACTCATTTTCGCCTTTAAAGCCTGCTTTTCTAGGTTCTGAGCCAGTTGCTAGGATAATAGCTTTTGCTTTAAATTCATCACCACTATCTGTAAAAATGCTAAAACTTTGGTCTTTGTTTTTTACAACTTTTACAACTTTTTTACTCTCTTGTTTTAAGCCAAATCTAAAACATTGCTCAAGCCAAGGCTGCATAAAACTAAGCCCATCCATTATGGTTGCAACTCCTGGATAATTTTCTATCTCAGAGCTTCCTGTGATTTGGCCACCAGGCATACCAAGTTCAAATAAAACAACATCTTTGAGTCCGCCTCTTGTGGCATAAAGTCCTGCTGCAAGACCTGCTGGTCCGCCGCCAATGATAGCTAAATTTAACATTTTAATCCTTTTAATTTTATTATGAATTTATTTTAAAAAATAGATTAATAATAAAATTTGAAGCTAAAAAGCTTCAAATTTACTATAAAAGTGAGTTTATTTTATCAGTGATTGCTTGTTTTGACTGAGCGCCAATAAGCTGATCTTTTATCTCGCCATCTTTAAAGAAAAGTAAAGTTGGAATGCTTCTTATGCCAAATTCAACTGCTAAGTCTTGCTCTTCATCAGTATTTACTTTACAAATTTTAGCTTTTCCTTCAAATTCTTCTGCTAACTCATCGATAACAGGAGCAAGCATTCTACAAGGTCCGCACCACGGAGCCCAAAAATCAACTAAACTAACGCCTTCTTTTGCTACATCGAAATTTTTTGATGTAAGTTCTATATATTTTGCCATTTTTTCTCCTTTTAGAAAAATTAATATTATAAATTATATCGAAAAAACTATTAACCAAAAAACAATATGTATTATCAAATAGTAATATTTTCTATGAATTCAAATTTCTCTTTTTTAAACACCAAAGCATCAACTTGGTAGTTTGTAATTTTTGGATTTTTTAAAAGATAAAAATTTAAAGTTTTTAAAATTTTATCTAATTTTTGAGGAGTTATGCGATAAATCGCTTCGTAATCGCCCTTTGTAGCTTTTACTTCTATGAAGTGATAAACATCATCTTTTTTGGCGATGATATCAATTTCACCAAATTTACTTTTAAAATTTCGCTCAATTATTTCAAATTTGAGTTTTTTTAAAAAATTTATAGCTTTTTCTTCGCTTTTAAATCCAAAAATATACTCTTTTAATCCCAAATTTACTCTTCTATCCTTATCATAAAAGGTCTATTTAAAACAAATTCAAAATTTTCTAAAATTCCCATAACTCTTTTAATGTTTGCTTCAAGGCTTAAATGGGTTGTAAAATAAAGCGTGGTGTGCTTTTCACCCTTGTTTCTTGGTTTTTGCAAAAAGCTATCTATTGAGATATTGTTTTGACTCATCACATTTGTAATGCTAGCCAAAACGCCAGTTCTATCTTCGACTTTTACCCTTAGGTAGTATTTTGTTTGGATGTTTTTTTGCTCGATTAACTCCATTTTTTTAAAATTTTGAGCGTATCCAAGCATTGGGTTTTTATTTCCTTTTGCAATGTCTATAAGATCTGCAATAACCGCACTTGCAGTTGCATCTCCTCCAGCACCTGGACCATAGTACATACTTTCATTTAGCGCATCGCAATTTATACTAACTGCATTCATCACTCCATCAACTTCGGCAATTATCCTATCTTTATTAATCAGTGCTGGATGAACTCTAAGCTCGGCTTTGCCATCAGTTATTTTTGAAATTCCTAAAAGCTTTATAGTATAGTCAAACTCTTTTGCAAAAAAGATATCTTCATTTGAAATTTTTCTAATACCTTTAACTAAAATATCTTCAGGATCGCCATGAACGCCATAAGCAATACTGCTTAAAATCAAAAGCTTATGAGCTGCATCAATCCCATCAACATCAAAAGTTGGATCAGCCTCAGCATAACCCAAACTTTGAGCTTTTTTAAGAACATCTTCAAAATTTGAGTTATTTTGCATCATATCTGTTAAGATATAGTTGCTTGTTCCATTTAAAATTCCTACTATTTTTTCAACTCTATTTGCGCTAAGTCCCTCTCTTAGGGCTTTTATAATTGGAATGCCACCTGCAACACTTGCTTCAAAGCCAAAAGGCGTATCTTTTGCAAGATTTTGTAAAGCGTATCTATGATATGCAAGCATAGCTTTGTTTGCTGTTACAACTGGCTTTTTTTTCTTTAAAATTTCACTAACTATACTAAAAGGCTTTTCAACCCCGCCCATAAGCTCAATATAAATATCTATATCATCTCTATTTAATACACTTTTAATATCATCAGTTAATGGGATATTAACGCCTCTATCTTTATTTAAGTCTCTAACTGTACCAACTACTGGAATTATCTCTTTTCCAGCTCTTGCGCTTATTAGATCTTTATTTTTTTGTAAAATTTTAATAACAGAACTTCCAACTGTTCCAACACCTAAAATCGCTATGTTCATTCATTTCCTTTTAAGAAATTTTTTATATTTTTTGCTGCTTGTTTGATTCGGTTTTCATTTTCTATTAAAGCAATTCTTACAAACTGATCTCCACCACTTCCAAAACCACTTCCAGGACTTACCGCAACATTTGCCTCTTCAAGCAGTTTTTTGCTAAACTCAAGACTTTTTATTTTTGAAAATTTTTCTGGAATTTTTGCCCAAACAAACATAGAGGCAACTGGTTTTTTAATCTCCCAAGAGGCATTTTCAAAAGATTTTATTAAAAAATCTCTTCTTTTTTCATATTTTAATCTTATCTCATCAATACAACTTTGATCTCCATCAAGTGCGATTGTAGCTGCAACTTGAATAGGTGTAAACATGCCATAGTCAAACCATGATTTTATCTTTTTTAAAGCTGCTACTAGTTTTTGGTTTCCACACATAAAACCAACTCTCCAGCCTGCCATATTATAAGTTTTTGATAGTGTATAAAATTCAACTGCTACATCTTTTGCTCCCTCGACCTCTAGTATAGATGGGGTTTTATATCCACCAAAAGAAAGTTCAGCATAAGCAATATCACTAATTATATAAAATCTTTTTTCTTTTGCCATTTTTACAAGACGTTTGTAAAAACTCAAATTTACAACTGCAGTTGTTGGGTTATGAGGAAAATTTACAACTACATATTTTGGTTTTGGAATGCTTTCTTCAAAAGTTTGCTCTAGGTCTTTAAAAAATTTATCTTCATCTAAAAAGAAATCCTCCCCATAAACCAGTGGCATTTTTACAACATTTCCACCAGCTATTATGAAAGCTTGAGTATGTATAGGGTATGCAGGATTAGGCACTATAGCTACATCACCAGGATTTATAATAGCTGTTGTTAAGTGAACAAATCCCTCTTTACTTCCCATGGTTGCAACTATTTCTTTATCTGGATCAAGAGTGACATTAAATTTCCTTTTATACCAAGAAGCACATGCTAGTCTTAATTTATAAATTCCTTGAGAAACAGAATATCCATGAGTTTTGTCTTTGTTTGCGCTTTCGCACAATTTATCAATGATGTGTTGTGGA
The DNA here is from genome assembly GCF_000413435.1 of Campylobacter ureolyticus ACS-301-V-Sch3b. NCBI lineage: Bacteria > Pseudomonadati > Campylobacterota > Epsilonproteobacteria > Campylobacterales > Campylobacteraceae > Campylobacter > Campylobacter ureolyticus. Next base: position 467,667 of record NZ_KE340326.1, read on the forward strand.
GTTCTTCCATCGGGATTTCCCATAGAAAAGTCGATTATATCTTTACCCTCGTGTCTTGCTTTCATTTTTATTTCATTTATTTGAGCAAAAACATAATTTGGAAGGCGTTCTATTTTATTAAAACGAATTTCATCAAACATAACATTCTCCTTTTTATTTAAGGTTAAATTTAAGTCCATTTTTTATGTTATCTAAGCTAGCGCTATCGCCAACTTGTATATAGGCCGCATCTTTTGGGATAGCTAAGTTTAGGCTTTTTTTTGTTTCATCTTCTCTAATGCTTTGTAATAAGTTTAACTCATTATCAAAAATCCTAACTTCAGGGTGCCAAGCATCCATACTTTGAGAGATAATATTTATTTCATTTTTACCTTTTATGTTTAAAAAATATGGTTTTTGCGGTTTTTGCAAGTCATATATAAACTCAGGCGCTAGATTTAAATTTGATAAATTTACTTCATATATGAAAGTATTATTTCTTTTTGATACGTTTTTGATATATGCTGATTTTTTTTTAAACTCATCATAAACTTTATCCGGAGTTAAAACTCTTGAGCCCATTATTAGAATTTTATAACTTGAGTTTTTGCTGTTTGTAAATTCTAAATTTTGATAGTTTTTAAATCCAAGCTCTTCTAAAACATCACTAACAAGTTTTAATAAAACAACACCTTTTGAGTTTGAGTTAAAAACAATCTCGGTTTTTGAGTTTTTTGAGTAGTTGCTTAAAATTTTATCATCAATTAGTTTTTTTGTAATTCTTCTAATATCGGGGTTTTGATATTCATCTATAAACTCACTCACACCCTCGCCATCTCCGCCTAAATTTAGTGATATTTCTTTAGGTGTTGCCCCAAATGTTAGGCTTAAAAAAAATAGCGTTAAAATTAAACTTCTTACCACGCTTTGCCCTTATTTAGCTTTAAAAACTCATCATAGCTTATAGCACTTACATCACCTTTTTTTATTAGAAATCTATGTGGATTTTTATCATTAAATTTCTCTTCTTTTTCTTTTGTGTTTAGTGTAAAAAGTCCGTGTCCTGTTAGTATAAGCTGATCTTTATTAAGATCAAATTCAAAAAATTTATCTGTTGTTTTTGTAGTTTTTGATCCAGTTTTTAAATCAATTATGCCTATCCAAATTTTTTCAGTTGGGTTTATACCTTGTTTTTGATCTTTTGCTAAATTTTCGTTTAAAGGCTCTTTATCAGTCAAATTCTCACTACTTAAATTCTCATTGCTTAAATTCTCATCTTCGTTTAGCATAGTAAGTTTTTCAAGGGCATTTAAACTCTCATTTTCATCAGCTACTTCTTCTAAATTTTCTTCGCTGCTAAGATCTGCTCCTTTAAGGTTTAGCTCTGGTGCTTTATCATCAAGATTTAAAATTTCAACTCCTGTTTTTTCAAGTTTTAGGTTTGTTTCATCTATCATTGTAGAATTTGTTGAGTAAACTTCGGTTTTATTGTCTTTAAAATTTAAAAACTTATCTATTTCATAAAGTTTAAAGTTAAAAATAACCCAAACAACGATAACAAGCAACACTAGCCAAAATAAAAATTTTGGAAGTTTTTTATGCTCTGTTATTGCAACTTCTTGCTTTAAAGGACTGTTAAACTTAGGCTCTTTTTTTAGTGTGAAATCTTCTATGTTGTTTGCGTTAAACTCATCAAGCCAAGGCTGCAAGTCAACCCCATATTCTCTTTCAAGTATCTTTACATAAGCTTTTGCATTCGTATCTTTTAATGAGTCAAAATCTTTTTGTAAAATCCATCTTATATAATCAACTTCAATATGCGTTGTTTTGGCTATTTCGTTGATTCCAATACTTTCTAATTTTTCTAAAGCGTTGTTTTTATTGTTGTCCATTTGTCATCCTGTCACAAAATATTGCAAATGCTGCATTAACATTTAAAGAATCCCAGTTATTTCTCATTTTTATGCCAATTAATTCATCGCATTTTTGAATAGCTTTATTTGGAATTCCCTCACCTTCGCTTCCCATTACAAGCACCTTTTTGCTAGCAAATTCTTTTAAATTTTTACCTTTTGCATCTGATGCGTAAATTTTAAAACCAACTTGCTTTAACTCATTTAATAGAGTTAGTCCATCTTCGAATTTACAAATTGGTATTTCATACGCAGCACCACTACTAGATCTAATAATACCCTCTATTGCTAAACTTTTGGTTACGATAATTACACCATCAACCCCAAGTGCGTAAGCTGAGCGAACTATCGCACCTATGTTTCCAACATCACTTAGATTGTATAAAACTGCCAAAAAATTCTTAGATTTTAAATCCTTAAATTCGCTAAACTTATAATCTTTAACTTCTGCTAAAAAACCTTGATGATTGCCACCCCTTGCTAGGGCTTGAGCTTTTTTAAAGTCAAGTTTTTCTATTTTTATATTAAGCTTTGAAATCTCCCTAAATAAAGCTTTATCGCACTCTTTGGCAAGAAAAATCTTTAAAAACTCATCTTTGTGGTTTTTTAACAGATGTAAAAATAGCTGTTTTCCATAAATTATCATTTTAAAATAATATCAAAAGAGGCTTAAAAAACAGCTTATTTTATTAAATTTTTATAAATTTCTTTTTGATTTATTCCTGTAATTTTTGATAAAAGTTTTGATTTTTGTTTGGGTGGTATATCAAGATCTAAAATATCGCTTTCTAAAATGGTTTCAAATTTTGTATTTTTACTTTTATCTATCACTAAGCAAAACTCACCGTTTAAATTTTCATTTTCTAGAATTTGGGCTAAATTTATAGCTTTATCAAAATATTTTGTTTCAAATTTTTTAGTTGCTTCTTTTATGATAAAAATTTCTCTTTGTGGGTCTAGGTCTGCAATATTTTTTATTAAATTTAAAACTCTTTTTGGGGATTCATAAATTATTGTTGGATAGGGTGAATTTAAAGCATTTTGGATAGCTACTTTTCTCTCATCGCCTTTGTTTGGCAAAAAACCTAAAAAACTAAACTCTTTTTCTACTAATCCACTTGCAACAGCTGCCAAAATTAAGGCATTTGAGCCACTTAAAACTTCGTATTTAATTTTATTTTTTTGAGCAAATTTAACTAAGTTATTTCCAGGATCGCTAATGCACGGCATCCCAGCATCGCTCATATATGCACATATTTTGTTAAAAATATCTAAGTCAATATTTTTTAAAATTTCATCTTCATTGTGTGAGTGGAGTGAGTAAAAAGATATATCTTTTAGTTTTAAAGAGTAGCGGGTTTGAAGTAAGTTTAAAAATTTTTTAGTAACTCTTGTATCCTCGCAAAAAATAACCTCGCATTTGGCTAAAATTTCTAAAATATGCAAGGATACATCAGATAAATTTCCTATTGGTGTAGGAATAAAATAAAGCAATTATTTCATACCGTATTTTTTCTTAAATTTATCTACTCTACCTGCTGAATCTACGATCTTTTCGCTTCCTGTAAAAAATGGATGACATTTTGAGCAAATATCAACTCTTAGCTCTTTTTTGTTTGACTTTGTTTCAAAAACATTTCCACAAGCACAAGTTACGGTGCAATCCATATAGTCTGGATGAATATCTTTTTTCATAAAATTTTCCTTTTTATATTTTTAGTTTTGAATTTAGAATAAGTCTGCATTTTACTATAAAAAATATAAAAAATCAAATTTAAAGTAAAATTTTTGATGCAATTCCTACGACAGCACTATTTGATTTTAAAATAAAAGGCGAGTTTAGTCCAACCCTATCTTTAACTTTTAATCTTTCATTTTCGCTAAATCCGCCCTCAGGCCCTATAAAATAAATTTTATTTTTATTTAAATTTTGGATTTTTTCGCCACCAAAATCTACCAACGCAATATTATCAAATTTAGTTAAAAACTCATCAAAACTACTATAAATTTCAAACTCTATTATAGAGTTTCGCCCACATTGTTGTGATGAGTTTATCAAAATTCTTTCAAATCTTTCTAAATCGAGTTTAAAATTTTTTTGTGAGAACTCAGTATAGACAAAAAATATCTTTTTAACTCCGATTTCATTTAAAGTTGGAAGAGTTTTTTCTATAACTATAGGATCTACAACTGCCCATGCAATATTTAAAAAAAGCTCATCTTTTGGTAGGGAATGTTTAAAAACAAGTTCTAAAGAGATCTCTTTTTTTGAAATTTCTGTTATTTCATAAATATAATTATAATTATCTCTTAAATTTCTTATATCAATTCTTTGACTTGTTTGAACGCGTCTAGCTTTTAGATGCTTAAAGTCATTTATCTTTAAAAGCTCATCTCCGGCATTTTTATCATATAAAAAAACCATTTATAAAATCTCCAAAATAAGTGTAATTGCTAAAATTATGATAACTAAAATTTTAGCTTTTTTCTTAAAATTTTCATAACTTTTTGTGTAATATCCCTTTTTTAAGGCTTTAAAGCTAATGCCAATAAATGCTGGAAAAATAATGCTAGCTAAAATCATCAAAAAAACCTTAAAGCTTATGTGAAAATTAATAACAGGTAACATTATAATGCCTGTAAAAATTAAAGCTGAAAGACTAAAACTATAAAGTGGTATAAAAAATCTTATTCTTTTATGAAATTTAATACCATTTTGTGAGTTAGAAAAAATCAAAATCAAAAAAATCAAGCTTAAAGCTATAAAAAACTTTGAGAAAAAACTATGTAAAGCAAGACTTAAATCATAAAATTCTATCATTTAGCAACCTTTTAAAAAATTAAACTTAGAACCATTTTTAAGTTTTGTAAAAAACTCTTTATCATCTAAATCAGCTAAAATTTCAGGACTAAAATTTATATCTTTAAGCTCTATTTTTCCCATATTTTCGTTGTATGCATCATCTCTAAAGCATTGTGCATATCCAGTGGCTGTTTCATGAACGATAATACTATAAAGCGTAACATTTTTTTCATTATTGTTCATGTTTGTAAGGCTTAAAAGTCTGTCAATTAAAATAAAAAAAACTCTACAAAACTGCTCTGCGCTTGGATTTTGTGGGATTTCTACCCATCTTTTTGAGTGTTTTTTAATGTCATTTTTATATTCATCGCTATCGCCTGAAAAAAGTGTTGTAGCATGGTCAAAACTATCAATTATTACTTTTATGCCTTGTTTCATTAATCCAAAATCATATACCATTCCAGCACTGTCTAAAAAATTTGAACTAAGCATTACTTCGCACCTATATGAGTGTCCGTGAATGCTCGTCCTACAGCGTTTTGAAGAGCAAAATCTTACAATATGTGCATTTTCAAAGTCATAAATTTTTCTTATTATCATACACCCTCTTTGTCGTTAAATATTCTAATATGAACTCTATCTGTATAATTATAGCCGTTTTCAAGACAGAAATTAAATACAAATTTAGCATTTTTTTCAAGTTCATCTATGTTTTTAGCTAATGGCATACAAAAAACATCACTTTTTTTAGCATTTTTAATAGCGTTTAATATCTCACAAATTTCATCATTTGGATTAAAGCTAGGACTTATTACAAATTTATAAAAGCACTCTTTTGTGTTTTGTTTTAATAAATTTAAAGCTTTGAAATTTAGCCTTTTTTCTTTTGTTTCGCCTGAGATTGAAAGTTTTATGGAAATTGCATAAATGCAGTTTTTATAAAGAGGAAATTTATCAAAATCAATCTCAATCGTTCCATTAGTTTCAAAATGAACTTCATAGCCTTGATGTAAAATTTCGCTAATAAAATCATAAAAAATAGGATTTTTATGGTGAATTAGTGGCTCACCGCCTGTTATTACAATGGCTGGTTTATAATCTAGTTTTGGAATTTTTGATAAAAGAGTTTTTGTGCATTCAATTTTTTCATAATTAAAATGACTTGTAAAAACAGCTTTGATTGTGTCACATCCTTTTAAAGCTTCTCCTGTTTTTGGAGAAATTTTAACTACATTAAAGCCTTGACATTTTAAATTACACCCAGCAAAACGAAAGAAAATAGCATTTGTGCCAGTATATTTTCCCTCGCCTTGGATACTGTGAAATACTTCAACTAGATTTAAAGACATTTAATTTTTTACTCTAAATTTAAAAAAATTATTCATATTTTAGCCACCAGTTTTATAAAAAGCTCTACTTGAAATTTCATTTTGATTTACGCTGTTTTCCCATCTATTTTTTTCAGGCTTGTTTTTTAAAACTTCTCTTAAAATTTCACTTGCTTTTATAATATCGCCACTTCTAACAGCTTCTTTTATGCTTAGTGCATCTTCAAAATACAAACAAGGTATTAAAAGCCCTTCCGCACTTAGTCTAATTCTATTACAAGTATCGCAAAAATCGTGTTTGTGTGGGTCAATTATTCCAAATTTATATCCATCTTCTAGCTCAAAAAGAGTGGCTGGGGAGTTTAGTTTTTTAACGCTTTCTTTGAATTTAAATTTGCTTGATAAAATAGTTAAAATTTCATCTTTTTTAAGACTTTTTAAAAAGTTTTTTGCATGGATATTTTCCATATATTCGATAAATCTAATTTCGCATCCGTGATTTTTAGCAAATTCTAAAAGATTTATAAGCTCATCATCGTTAAAATTTTTTAAAGCTACACAGTTTAATTTAACTTTAAGTCCAACATTTAGGGCTTCTTCAAAGCCACTTATAACTTTTTCAAGGACGTTTTTTCCAGTTAATTTAAAAGCTTTTTCTTTGTTTAAGGTATCAAGGGACATATTAATTCTTTTTAGTCCACTATCTTTTAGTTTTTTAGCAAAATCTTTTAAGAAATATCCATTCGTAGTCATCGCTAAATCAATATTTGGGGCATAATCACTTATCATTTTGATAAATTTATCAGTATCTTTTCTAACTAAAGGCTCTCCGCCTGTTATTCTTATTTTTTTAACACCCTCATCAATCGCAACTTTTATAAATAAAAACAACTCTTCAAAGCTTAAAATTTTTTCATGCGGTACCCATTCAAATGGCTTATCTGGCATACAATACTTGCATCTAAAATTACATCTTTCAGTAACAGAAACTCTTAAATAATCAACAACTCTTCCATGCCCGTCTATTAACATCTTTTGTCCTTTTGTTGGATTATAAAAGACTTTTTTAAATTTAACACAAATAAATTTTATTTATTAACAAGTTTATCTATGTTTTGCAAAGACTTAATAACAGGCTCAATCTTATCATCGATTTGTTTATCAAGCTCATCAGCAAGTATGCCTATATCAAACATTTCAAGTTCTTCTTTTAGTTTTGCAACCTCTTTTTTTAAGATAAAAATTTCATTCATATTATCATTGACTATATGATCATATCTATCAAATTTTTTATTTGTTTGGCTGTCTTTTACATAAAGTAAAATTAGCACTATAAAAAGCACTACGCAAAGTCCTAAAATAATAATGCTATTAGCATCCATTTTTTCTCCTTTTTTTAAAAAGATTTAAAAGCTTGACGAGCTTATTAAAAAACTTTTCAAACTTGTCTTCGGTCGCGGACACAAAGTCCGCTTGCTTGAAAGTTCAAAAAGTTTTTTATAATACCGCCTATTTTTGAAAATCTATGCTTCGCTCTTTTAAAATTTTAAAAGTTATAAAAATAGATTTTCAAAAATAGGCGTAGTTAGGCAAAAGTTTTTTAGTCCCACAATGCGAGCATACTTTTTGTATGTAAGTGAGTGGGCTAAGAAACTTTTATTTAAATATGCCAAGATTTTAAATCTTTAAATCTAAAAATATAAAACAAAAAAACATTATCCCCAAATAACCATTTAGTGTAAAAAATGCTTTGTCTATTTTAGTAAAGTCTTTATTCACAATCTCATGTTCTTTATACAAAATAATAGCTGAAATTATAACACCTAAATACGCAAAAAATCCCAAATTTGAAGCCATGCAAAAAAGTAACCAAAATAAAATTGTAATTGCGTGAAAAATACTTGAAATAAACATAGCTGCTTTGCTTCCATAACATGCTGGGATGCTATAAAGACCAGCTTTTTTATCATATTCCATATCTTGAAGTGAGTAGAGTATGTCAAACCCAGCTACCCAAAAAGCAACTCCAAAACACAATAAAATCGCCCAAAGAGGAATAGCTCCTAAAACTGCTACACTTCCTGCTATTGGAGCAAGCCCTAGACAAAATCCAAGCACTATATGAGCGGTTTGTGAAAATCTTTTAAAAATTGAATATCCACCCAAAAAAAGTAAAATTGGAAATGATAAATAAAAGGCTAAACTATTTATAAAATATGCTACTATTATAAAAATTAAAGCATTTACTCCTATGAAAATAAGTAAATTTGTCTTTCCAATTCTTCCATCAACACTTGGTCTATTTGCACATCTTGGATTTGGTTCATCTATGTCTTTGTCCATAAATCTATTAAAAGCCATAGCAAAACTTCTTGCACTTACTGCGCATAAAATTCCTAAAATAAGTAGTCTCCACCCAAACCACATCGTGTTATTTTCAAGTTTTGAAGCCGTAATCATAGCTATAAAAATAAATGGCAGAGCAAAAACTGAGTGCTTAAAAACAATAAGTTCGTTAATATCTGCTAAAACTTGCCTAAATTTTTTCATTAATTCCTTTCAAAGTTTTTATTTTAGCTAATTTAAGTTACAATACAATAAAGGTATCTTATAATTTACCCATATTTTATAAAAAAGGGGTAAAAATGAGCGAATTTTCTTTCTATTTTAGAGAGGATAAATTTGTGATAGAGGCTATAAAAAAAATTAAAAAAACACCAAATGGAACTCTTGTTTTTCGTAATAAAATGAATTCTATATTATTTCCTGTAAATTTCACAGCTAGAGATTACGATATTTTTTTTACAATTTGTTGGTATGCGAAACAAATGGGCTACTCTGAAAATAGAGGCTTTATTGAAATGCCATACTCTGAACTAATAAAATTTTATGAAAAAGATATAAATAAAACTAGATTTAATAATGAAATTAAAATTTTTAGAGATAAGGTTTTGGGCATGAATGGTGCGGCGATTTATAGAACAATAGAGCTTACATATGATGATGAAATTACTACAGTCGGTGTATTTTTTACCGAAATGAAAACTTTCAGAAACAAACAGGTTTTAAATTTTAAAGTAAATCCAATTGCATTAAATATATTGTTTGGAACTTTAAATTTTATGAAAATTGATCTTTACGATTTTGTTTCAATTAATGGTAAATTTGCAAAAACCCTTTATCGCCTTTTGCACCAATACGATAATCTAAAACCTGATAAAGATGGTTTTAAATGTGTTAAATTTACTAGAAAAGATTTTGAAAATTTAATGTCTGTACCTGAAAACTACAAATCAACGAATATTAACAGTAGAGTGATTGAACCATCAGTTAATGAGCTTAACGAAAAATACTTTAAAAAGCTTATGTTTGAAAAAGAATTTTCAAAAAACAATAAAAAAGAAATCACTGGATATTCGTTTAAATTTATACTTAACGAACAAGCCGTTTAAAGCCATTTAGCCCTATACTACATCAACTTAAATTTAGTTTTTGCTTTCTAGGGCTTGTGGCAACTTAAATTAATCTTAAATATTTCAATCTTTATTTATTTTCTATCCCTTTATTCTCATTGCTATGTATTCTTCTAAATCTAAATCAAAATTCATAGCTTCTGCTCTGAATTGCATTATTTGATCAAATGTAAAAATATCTTTTAACTCATATGTTGCTGTGAGCTTAATTTCTGAATATGTAGCCATACTTACTCCTAAATTGTCAGCTATTTTGCGGATTAATTCTTTGTTTTCATGGCTTATATAAATAATATAATTTGTCATACGTTCTTTTATTTTTTCATCATTTGGCTGTGGTGCTTCTATTAATCCCATTTTAAATTTTACAAACTCACTCATGCTTGTGTTGTACCATTTTGCTTGATCGAATATCCAAACTAAAACTTCGTCTTTAATATAAGGAATTTGTGACACAAGTGAATTTTCTATAAATTTAGCTAAGGTGTATGTTGTGTATTTTTTTCTTATTTTTACTCCAAGCTCTTTTGAAAATTTTGCCCCAAATGACTCTTTTCCTTTTTTAGATGATAATTCTTTTTGTGTTTCTGCTCCATCAATAAAACTATCTAAATTTTCAATTGAATTTGTTGTTTTTTTAAAATTCATTTTTTCTCCCTTTTGTCTTAATAAATAATGAAATAAAAAATATTTAAAAAGTATTTTATAGAATTATTATAACTAAAAATATAATAAATAATATAAAAAAATACTAAAATTTAAAAAATAAAAGCATAATTTTATAAAATTTCATTACATAAATTTTTTATTTCATTTTCTGCTTTGTTGCCATCATTAATTTCAACTACTCCAAGTCCAAGTTGTGTTGCAATTTTATATCTTTCTCTTTCATAAATAATCGTATCTGCTAATTTTATATAATCTTCTTCTATGTCGTTTATATAGCTTATGAGACTTTCAATTTTTTTATATAAAACTGGATTTGGAGATGCCCTGTTAATAACAATATATGCTATGAGTTTGTTGTTTTGCTCTTTTGCCATTTTTACGACATTTATCATTTTATCTAAAACACTTACATCAAACTGGCTTGGAATTGTTGGAATTATCACTATATCGCTTAATGCAATTGCTATTCGCATTTCTCTGCTATCTCTTCCACCTGTGTCTATTAATATATCTTTTTCCCCTTTATCGTTTTGCAAAAATTCTTTTAAATTTTCGCCGTATTTATATGCAAAATCAAAAGCTTTATTATGGTTTTCTTCATTTCTTATATTTAGAAATGTAGCTATTGATTTTTGTGGATCCGTATCAATTAATAGCATAAATTTGTTTTTAACTATTCCTTGATTTATGGCTATATTTGTAGCTAATGTGCTTTTTCCACTTCCACCTTTTTCGTTACAAATTGATATAATCATTTTGTCTCCCTTTTATTTATTCTTCGACTTTACAAATTTGTGTATGTTTTCATCAAAATGACCTGTCCTGCTGCTAATTTCTTTAACAGTTTCTAACATGCATTCATGAAAGTTATAGCCTAATTTTACGGCTTCATTTTCTACACTTCTCATTAATATGTATAGATTTTTATTAAACTCAGTTTCACTATAAGAGTTTTTTATTCCAATGTTCTTACTTACTTTATAATATTTGTCAATTTGACTTAAAATAAAAAATCTATGTTCAACATTTATTGTGAGAGCCTTTAAATGAGGTTCTAACATATTTTTTAAATCTATAAAACTAATATTTAATGAGTTCATACAAAACACATAGATATCACACAGAGCGTCTATCTGCTCATAAGTGCCATTTGCTCTATAGTATTCAGCCATCTCTTCACATAAATTACCCATTAAGCCATCTCTTTGACTTTCTATGGATAAATGTCTTTCATCTCTCCACTCTTTCAATAGTTTTTCTATATGTTGCTCTTGCTCTAGTGTCATTTTTTATCCCCTTTTTCACTTTTATGATTTGTGTTTCATTATAATTGAATTGAAACATAGACAGTTAGTCCATATATTATAGTTAATATTATTCCCATAAATATAAATATTCCTTCATTTTTAGAATTTTCCATTTCTTTATTTAATTTCGATATAGCTATAGTATAAAGAATAAGCATAACTATATTTAATAAAGTAACTGTTGGGTTTTCCATTATGATGTTATTTATTTTTTCCATTTTTAATCCTTTTTATTTTTATTTGTTTCTAAGCCCATAATTTATTTGCTATTTCTACTTTCTTTCTAAAATCCTTAACTGCATTATTTGCGTAAGTTACGCTGTAATTATGCTCTTTTGGTATTGAACCATCTTTTAGCCCATTATGTTCCTTTATTGCATTTTCAAGTTTTAATGTAAAATACTCCAAGCTCTCTGGCATAGATAGATTTATCTCTTTTAGTTTATTTTCCCAGTAATCTATTTTTGTTTGCCTTGCTTCTGCTATATCTGAGTGTTTAATTGAATTTTCAAGTCTATTCCAATTTCTTTCTAGTAATTTGCGATGCCTATGTTCGCTGTGGTGTCCTACTTTGATCGGCTCTCCTAGGCTTAAAAATTCTTTATCTTCTTGTGATTTTTCATACCATTTTTTACTTAGTTTTTCATGTCTTACTTGTGCATTTTGGTGTTTATTTAATCTTCTTTGTGCATAACTTTCATCTAGTCTTATAATTGAATAATAAAATTTATTATCTTTTTTATAAAGTAAATTATATACTTCACATTCTACACATTTGCCATATTTGGTGGTTAATTCTATTATTTCTCCTTTGGTATGTTCTGCTTCACATTCTGCTATCCATACATTTGGGCAGTATTTTTTAAATTTGTTCATTTCAACACCTTTTGCTTTTTTATTTTTGGATGTTTAACATCCTTTTTATAATTCAAATTATACCATTTTATAACTTAAAAAATAATAAATATTAAAATAAAACAAAATTAAAATAACTAAATAAAATAAAAAATACAAATATAAAAATAATAAAAAAACATAAAAATAACAATAATATTTAAGCTTATTTTAAGCTAAAATCTGCTTTCTCTCCCTTTTTTAAAGAAAATACAAAAGCCCTATGGGTAACGGCACATTTTGTAATTTTTTGACATTTTGCAAATAACTACAAACCACGACAAAAAGGGGAAAAACAAAGGATAGTAAAATCTTAGTTAAAGCTTAAAGTTCAAAAATGGGCTAAAATTAAAATTAAATTTTAGCCCCATATTGATTACTCTTTTTTTGATAATAAAAAATGTATTTTTATGATTAGATATAAAATTAGATTAAAAGCTATATAGCATATTATTGCCATAGCTATAAAGAAAAAATCAGCATTTAGCAAAGTTTCTACTCTATTTGGCTTATTAAAAAAATAAAGTATAAAATTTACCCCAAAACCTAATAAGTTTACTACAAAAAATACCCACATAAATACTTTAAGTGGGCTGTTAAATAGCTTAATTTCTCTTTTTTTCATTGTCTGTTTGACCTATGTTTTGATGTTGTGATTGGATGTTGTTGAAGTTTGATGTGTTGCCATTTGTTTGGCTGTTTTGTACTTGTGTTTGATTATTCCAATTTCCTTGCCCTTGCATTTTATTGCTATTTTGTTGATTATTTTTTGTTGTATTGTGTTGTTTGTTATTTTTGTTTTGGTTTTGATAAGCTTGGGTGTAGTTATTTGATTGCTCTAAAAAAACATCTTCATACATCTTCTCAATATTACCATCTGAATAATTATTAAAATTTGTTTCTTTTTCTTCTTGGTTCTTTGATCCTAGAAGTGTGAATTCTTCTATTTTTATATTTACGCTTGTTCTAGGCTCTCCTTGATTGTTTTCATAATCATTTGTTTGAATTTCGCCACGAACGAGTAACTTATCTCCTTTTTTTGTATATTGTGCCAATATTTCGCCTTGTTTGTTGAAAGCAACTAATTTAAGCCACTGAGTTCTTGTTACTTGAGTATTGCTATCTTTTGGTGTATATTTTTTAGTTATTGCTATACTATTTTTTGCCACTATTCCATATTGGCTTTGTAGTATCTCCCAATCACTTCCTAAATTTCCACATAAAATTGCATTGTTCATTGTTTCTCCTTTAAATTTGGTTTTTTAAAACGATTCTTGGTTTTATATTGTTTGCTTTTTGAACTATAATTCTTGTAAATAGTTCTTTTCCATTTAAAATTGCTGATTTTGTATTGTTTTTTGTATAGTCCCATTTTACTAGCTCAGGATATTTTTCTTTAATTTCAAAATCACACCCTAGTATGTTAAATTGGGCTGGATTATGTTTTATAAAAAGTGTTAGTGGAATGCCCATTACTCCGTCATAATCAACTGGAATATTTTTTAAATTTGTTACTTCAATTATTTTATAATTATCATATTCTGGGTACTTACACTCATTTCCTTTATATTTTTTAGTTAGCCTTATACCTTCAAAATTTTTCATACTTTTTAAATTTGTAAACCATGATACATTTGAAAATCTTTTTTTACTTCCATCAGGTCGTGTAAATATATTTACTTGATTATTTCCTAGCCAAATTTTACCTTTTTTATAAAGTTCAAAAATCTTTTTATATGTTATTGAGTATGTTGCTCCAACTATTAAAAATTTCTTATTTTTTTCTTGTACAATGTCTATTAAATCTCTAAAAAGGGAAAAAGGCGGATTTGTAACAATTACATCTGCATTTGCTATTATTTCTTTTACTTCTTGGCTTCTAAAATCACCACTACCTTCAAGTATTGTCTCTTCTATGCTGTCAGCTGTTATTTCTATCTTCGTTCCTTTTGCCTTTGGATCGTTTATATTAAATGTGGTTGTGATTAATTTTTTCAATTTTAAAGTTTTAAAATTTAGAGCAAAATATCTGTAAAAATTGCTTTTCTTTCCATCATTGCAGGGACATACCATAATTTTATTTTTAAAGTGAATTTTATAGTCTTCAAGTTCTTCTCTTATTTCATCAAAGCTTGTATAAAATTCATCATCAACTTCGTATTTTGCTCTCATGAGATAGATATTTGGCTTTTTTTCTTTGTCATCCATCCAGCTTTGCTTTTCGTTGTTATTGCTTTGAATATTGAAAATTTGACTCATTTCTTCCCTTTTTTCATTCAATGCTTTATAATTCCCACTCTTCATATTTGCGTTCTTCTATGCAGTCTAATTTTTCTATTAGCTTTTCAGCATTTTCTATTTCATTTTTTATTTTCTTTAATTGAAATGATAAGTGGTTTTTTATTTCTGGTATAAATTTTTCTAAATTTTCTTCGTGAATACTATTTTTTAAATTTAATATTTTTTCTTGCATTATAGGTATAGACATGTTTATAAAATAGTCATTGGCTTCAGAGACTCTATAAAAATCTTTAAACACCCCCATTTTATTTCCTTTCTTGTTTTTTTTCGTACAAATATTTTTCTATTAAATTTTCTAGTTTTTCATATTTTTCATAAGTAAGCTCGGTTAAATCAGCGAGAAAAAATATTCTTTCTTTTAATTCCAATTCATACTCTACATGATATTTCATTGTCTCTATAAGTGCTTCAACTACATTATTGTGTTCTTTTGTTACTATGTTGTTTATTATATTAGGAATATTTTCAAAATTATTTCTAAAAATTTCAGTAAGCATTTTTTCAAAATTATTATGTATTTTTTTTAATTTTTTATCATAAAACTCTTTGTCATCTTCCACGCTTCTAAAATTAAAAATTTCTTTTGGTGTTCTATGTTTCATATTATTTCTTTATTTCATCAATGTTCTTTGTGCTATTATTTCTATATAAAACAATAATTCTTTTTTTTCATCACTTAAATAGTTTTTTACATTGTCAGATAGTTTTTCTACACCCCCTTTTTCTAAGTTTTTTAATCTGTCCAATGTTTTTTCTAACTCGCTTAATTTATTTTTAATTTCTTCTTTTAGATTTATAATGTCAAATAGATATTTTGGACTGTAAGGTGTTAAAAATTTTTCATCTTTTAACTTTTCATAGTCTTGAACGCAATATATATCTTTCATTGTATAATTTTTTGTTTCTTTGGTATTAGACATTTTATTTCCTTATTTTTTCTTTATGTATTTATCTATAAATTTAGAACACACTTTGACATTTTTTTCTATATCTTTTGGAAGCTCTACATTGTTACTTTGTGCCAACTTTTTTGCTAATGCGATTTGCTTTTCACTTGGTGGTCTGATATCTTTATCTTTATTCTTTTCTATAAATTCCGAGCAAATTTTCCAGCTTTTTTCAATATCTTTTGGCAGTTCTATATTTAAATTTTTTGATAAATTTCTAGCCCATTCAAGCTGTTTTTCGCTTGGTGGTTTAGTCTCTCCGCTATTTATCTTTTTAAAACTCATTTTTTCGTGTAGTGGCTTTATAAAATCTAAATAATTTACTTTACCACTGCTTATTTCATCTAGCACACTTTCCATCTGTTTTGTGAATTCACTTTGCGTGATCCATTCATCATCATTTTTTATTGTTTCAATGAAATTCATACCTTTATTTGTGGCTACAATATTGTTATTTTTACCTTTTGTTTGTATTTCTATAAAATCTCTTTTTAGTAAAATCGGTAAAAATGAAGCGTATGTACTTGGTCTTCCGATACCTTCTTTTTCTAAAAGGGAGATAAAATTGCTTTCTTTATAGTGTTGTGGAGCTTGTTTTTTAACTTCTTGCAATTCAAATCCTATTATTTGCAACTCGTCGTTTTGTTGTAAATTTAGCGTTATTTCTAATAAGTCTTTGTCTTTATCTTCATTATCTTCATCTTCTTGCTTTAAAGCCCCTTTAAAACCTTTATAAACGCATTTACTTGTTTTGGTTTTAAAGCTAAGAGTTTTAATATCTATGTCGTATGTAGTATTTTCATTGATAGCATTTTTGGCTTGACTTAGAATTGAATTTAAAAAGATTAACTCATATAATGCTTTTTCATCATCTGATAAATTTTCATTTTTTGCTATTTCATCAATTTTACTATATTCATGCACATGCGATATTCTTATAGCTTCGTGAGCTTCGGCTTGGCTTTGAGCTCCTGCTTTATATTCTCTTTTTTGATACCACTCATTTTCTTTGAATTTTGACTCTACTTCGTTTATAAATTCGTTTGATAATGCATTACTATCTGTTCTATGATATGTTATTAATCCTTTTTCAAATAACTTCTGAGCTAGGCTCATTGTTTTATCACTTGAAAATCCTAGCTTTTTATTTGCACTTTCTTGTAATTGACTTGTTCTTAGTGGTGCTGATGGTTTAATTTCGCTTTGTTTTGTCTCTATTTGATAAACTTTTGCTAATGATCCATTTAAATCTTTTATTTTTGCTTCTGCTTCATCTTTTTGTGTAAAAATATTGTCATTAATTGCACTAAATTCTACGCCATCTTTTGTCTTTAAATTTGCTTTTAATTTGTAGCTTACTTGTTTTGAGGCTGGATTTTCTAAAAATTCCTTTATTTCTAACTCTCTTTTTACGATCAAGGCAAGTGCTGGAGTTTGAACTCTTCCTACGCTTAAATTTTTATCATTTAATTTATTGATATAAGTTGGCGACATTATAAAGCCCACCAACTTATCGCCAACTGCTCTTGCTTTGAAGCTATCAAATTCTTTTAAATTTGAGTTTGCAAATGGTACAGCTTTTTCAAGCCCTTTTTTAATTCCACTTTCTGTTATTTCGTGGAATTCTGCCCTTTTTACACTATTTGCTATATTTTTGATTGTGTCATACACCATGTAACCGATTCCATAGCCCTCTCGGTCAGGGTCTGTTGCTACAATTACATCTTTACCTTTGCAATCATTAAATATTGCATTAATTTTTCCTTTTTTTGCTTCTTTAAATTCAAATATCGGTTCATAATTTTCATAATCTTTTACAATTTCTTTACTTAATTCTTTAAAATGTCCTTGTGTTGCATAAACTTTTGCACCTGTAATTTTTGCGATTTTATCGCATTTGTTTGGGCTTTCAATTATGATTATTGTATTTGTCATTTTTAATCCTTTATATCTATATTTTTTAAAATTTCTAAATCTTTATTAAATATTTTTCTTAGCAATTCTTCACATTTTATATTTTCAATACAAAGATCATAGAAAAATTTAATTTCATGTTTAAAGTGTTTACTATGTTTTATATTTCTTTTATGGTGCGATATATAAATTTTAAATCTTTTAATGCAATATAGTGCTATATCGCCAAGAATTTCTCTTTGTCTTTCTATATCTTTGAACTTTGAAGCTTCTAAAATTTCAAAAATCCATCTATCTCCATTATTTTTCATTTTGCTGTTCCTTTTCATGGTACTGCATACCCACCTCTAAATTTTTTATATGTATCATAAATCTTGCCAACTCCTTTTCCCATGTCTTTCATTGCATTTGCTGTTGCTCCTGCACTAATACTTGCAATTCTAGCCCCAGCTGAACCACCAGTTGCTCTTCCTAATCCACTCATAGCTCCACCTAAGAAACTTTTACCCATTGATTTTGCAGTAAGTCCACCAAGGAATGTTTTTCCAGCTATAGCTCCTGTCATTAATGCTCCACCTACTCCACCTGCTCCACTTTCCATTTGTGTTCCTAAAACTGCATTTATCCAATTTGGAATTTTCTTTATAATGTAATATGCTGTAATGCAAGTAATTGTTCCAGTTAATAAATATTCGAATTGTTTTACGAATAAATCGCCTATATTGTTTTCATAATTTGCAAGTTTCATAATTGGATTAATTGCTAAATTTAAAGCTATAAATGATAATGGTGCAATAAGAGCATATGATAAATAAAGCTTATACCAACTCCATAAATATGGTAAAAATCCCCTATAAATTAAAAAAGGGATAATGATAGGCATTGTGCTTAAAATCAAATATGCCATAAATGTTGATATGAGTATAACTGCTGTAATTCCTACTAGTAAAATAAAAAATATTATGTAAAATATCCAAAATGGTATCATTGCAAAAATAGTAAATATTCTTGATGTTAGGGCATCTATAGGATTTTTAATTGTAAAACCAAGGAAATTTACACCACTTGAGAATTCATTTTTTCCATACTCCCACATCATCTTTCTTATATTTTCGACTTGATTTAGAGCATCTGTTATCATTGCCCCAAAATCTTGACCTTGAAACATTGATCCAACTATACCTTTAACCATATTTACTGGAATATTTAACACATACAAAGCACCTTCATATGCACCATATGAGCTAAGTGTTGCAAAAATAAAGCATAATATAATTATGTATTTTATGGCTTTAAAAAGTTCTTGATTTGTTGGGTATCCATTTTTTAATTTATCAAGTAGCCAAAACATTACAATTATTGAAATTACTGTAAGCGATGCTGATGAATAAACTAAATCGTGAGCTCCATTATAAAATTTTTCAAATAAACTAAACACATTATCTTGCATTACCCCTTGAATTTTGTCTAGCCAATTACTATCTTGTAAAAGCTCTTTTGCTACTTGTTTTTCATTTGCCATTTCTATATCCTGCCTATAATTTTTGTTTTTACTCTTTTTAAGGCTTTACCATTTCCCAATGGTATAATTTCTGTTGCTTCTTGTATTCTTTCGTTCTTTGAATTTGTAAATTCTTTTATATCTATATTATATTTTTCATTGCTATTTATTATTTCTGTATCTTCACTATTTTTGCTATTTATTTTTGTTTTATTATTTATTTTATTATCTGATAAGCCTAAAAAATTTAAAAATTCAAATAACATTTTTTATCCTTATAATTTGGGGCTTTCGCCCCATCTATCCTAAGTTTCATAAATTTACCTTTCCATGCCCCTGTCTTTGGTTTGCTTTTTAGCTTTGTCTTGTTCTTTGCTCATATCAAGCTTTTGTGCTGGATTGTAATAATCAACTCCTTTAATTTGTGCAATGCTTAAATTATCTAGTTGTTTTGCTAAATTTCCACCAATTCCAAGAGTTTTTCCGTAATTTACTTCTATTTCAAAAGGTTGACTTTTTGCTTTTTCCCGGTAGTTCTGTATTGCAGTTAGGTCTCGTTCTTTTATTTTACTTTCATCAAGCCCATTAAACTGACTTACATGGTAAAGTGTCTTAGTTTCAAGTCTTGGCTTGATTGGAATTTTTTCTTTTACTGTATAAGTGATTGGTTTTCCGTCTTTATCAAGCCTATCGTTTCCATCCTTGTCTTTGGCAACTGCTTTAACTTCATTGCCGTTTTGATCAAGTTTTGGTCTTATTTCATGAGTTGCGATATATAACATTTTTACACCATCAACTCTTGCATCTTTACCACTTTTTGTTTTTAGAACTTCACCAGTTTTTTCGTCGTGTTTAAGCTTTAAAACTCCACCCATCGCATTACCTTGCTCCATTGTTACAAATTGAGCTTTATCATAACCTTTGATTGCCATTTCAGCTCTTAGCATCATGCTGGTTTCTCTTGAGTATGTTTTTCCAGTTGAGGCGTTATATGGCATTGTATTATCTACTTGTTCTTTGGTCATATCCTTTTGCCAGTCTGCCTTTGCTGTTTTATGTGCTTCAAAAAGCTTGTATTTGACATGTTTATCAAAACTCTCTTTTTTCTCCACATTACTCATTTCATTCCAGCTTTTTCTTACTTCTGCTTTTTGTTCTTGCTTTATTTCTGCATTAACTTCTTTTTTTCTTGGCATTTTGTATTCCTTATATCTGTTGTTTACTCATAACTTTTGGGCTATGAGTCTGTGTTGGGTTCGTTTTCATCAAAATCTTCTAAGCTTTGATTGGATTTATTTAAATAATCCCACTCCTTGCTTTCTTCATCGCTGATTTCAAACTCACCATCTTCGCTTGTTTCAAATTGTTCGGCAAGATGTTTTTCATATTCTTTATATGCTTTATCTTGTGCTAATTTTTCTGCATAAGTCATTTTTTACTCCTTAGGATAGATTTAGAGCTTTTTAAGACTCTAATCTAAATCTTATTTTTTTCTTAAAATTTAGATTAAAATCTTTAAAAAATAATAAAATATAAAATAAATAAATTATATATTCACTAATTTTATTAATAAAATAAGAAATAAAATATATAATTTTTTACTAAAATTAATATAATAAAACAATAATTTTTAATCCCTTTCAACTTTGATTTTTAATGATTTTAATAACTCATATTTTTGATTCCTTTCCTCTGTCTTTTTTAATTCTTCTTCATTTTTTATTTCTGTTTGAACTTGCTTTAAATTTTCATCTTTTTCTTGATTTATTTCTTTTTCTTTATTTCTATCTTTTATATTTGTATTTTCTGTCTTATTGTTTGTTTTGTTTTCATCAGTTTTTTCTTTATCTTCTAATTTTATTTTATCTGCTCCAGCCCATTGTTTCATCTTAAACCAATAAGGAACTTTTGCTTTAATTGGCATTTTATAAAAGCCTTTTACTAGAATTATTACATCGCTACTATCTTGATTTTTAAGATCTTGTGAGGTTACTAATTTTTTACCTTCTTTACTTTTTGAAATATTGCTTTTTAATAAGTCCATATTTCCTTGACTTTTACTGATTTTAATATGTGTATAATCTCCTATTAGCTCACTCGTATCTTTTGCGTCTTTATCACTATTCATATTAAAAATTATTTGATATCCACTATTATTTTTAACTATATTTGTGTCGTCATCTCCGTAGTATTTTTTAATTTGCTCATAGCTTTGAGTCACAAATACTGGTAATAGTCCGTAACTTCTACATAGTGCTGGTGCTTCTAATAAAAATGGCATTTTTCCAAATCTTACAAATTCATCTAAATAGCAATATATAAATTTATCAGGGTCTGAGTTTTCTTGTCCACTCATTAACTTTTTAAATAATGTTTCTATAAAAATTCTAATTAAAGGAGCTAAAATTTCCATATCTTCTGTTTGAACTACTACATACATTGAGAGTCGCTTTTCTCTTAAGTCTTCAAATGCAAAGCTCATTTTACTTGTTGCATTTGCTACTTGCGGATTACTAAAAACTTTCATAAATGTATCATAAGTTGATTTTATACTTGCAAACTCATTTTCGGCTGCTTTTGAATAGGCTCTTGCCTGATTTCTTGTGCTTGGATCAATACTTTCATCAAAGCTGGTTTGTTTTAGCCAAATTTTAAATGTGTCTGCATCATAATCTCTTTTTCTAGGCTCACTTGGGTCATCTTCGTTTTCAGGAAGCATTGCTTCTTCTCCAAATTTTTCATCTAAATATTCAAAGTAATCCATTTTTGGAGCTTCTGCAAGTTGAGAGAGTGTTGCATGTTTATCTTTTTGCATAAAATATTCGGCAAAGAATACAAACATTGTTTTTGCTGATATTATCCAGTGATCATTTTCTTTCCCTTTTTCGCCTACAAAAATTGTAGAGGCTATTTGTTCTGCCAATTTTTTAATATGAATGTATTGCATATCTTTTACAATTGAGTTATCAAATGGATTAAAAAACAGTGTATTATCCCAGCTAAAAGGGGAGAATAATTGAACTTCATTATTGAAATTTTTCTCTCTATATCCAGCTGTTTTTTGATATAGTTCACCTTTTATATCAAGTACTAAGCATGAATTTGAAACACTTAGCAAATTAGGAATAATCATACCTGCTGTTTTACCTGAACCAGGGGGTGCGACTACTAGTGTTGATAAAGGTTGGGTAGCTCTTATAAATTTAGGATTTTCGCTCTCAATATCTAAACATCCTAGAACTAGACCTGTGTCATAATTTATTTTCATTTTTTTAAAATCACTTGGTGTTGCAAATCTAGCTGAGCCGTATTCTCCATTATCTTTTAAAAATGGAAATAGCCACCAAGCCAAAACTACTAAAAATGGAGCAATTAATAAAAATATAGCAACATAAGCCTTTAATTTAAGTGTTGGCTCTCCAATGTTTTGCAATATTTGAAGTGCTACTACTGGAACTTTGACTAAAATTGGATTAAAAATTACTTTAATCATAATCAAATACAATATTACACCCATAAGTATAGAGATGATAAACATTGCCAACCACTCTTTTTTACTAAATTCCTTATCCATTTTCTTCCTTGTTTAAAAACTCACTTGGTGTTTTAGTATGATTTACTCCTATGTCTATTTCTAATTTTTTTATTTCTTTTTTTAAATCGTTAATTTGAGTTTGTAATTTACACATATTTTTTTTTAAATCGTTTTTAGCTTCTTTAATGTTTGTAATATCTGCATTTAAGTGATATGCTATTTGATTTAAATTTGTTCCTACATGATTTAGTTCTTGTACCAATTCACCAATTAATCTATTTCTTATTTCAATTTCTTTAAGAGTGTTTGTATATTTCTCTACGCTTATTAATTTTCTAACAACTGATGATTTACTTTCTTTTTTCTGTTTAGCAATTCGGTTTAATACTCTTATGTCAGTTTCATTTAAATATATATGTTGTCTTCTCTTCATAATCCAACCTTTTGCATATCAAGTGCTTTTAAATTTAAAATATCAGTGACTACTCTTTTGTTTTTAACTCTTTCAATTTGAATTATGTAATCAATTGCTGTTACAATTAAGCTATTTAACATTTTATCATCCACGCTTGTTAATCCACCACCTAGTATCACATTTGTTTTAATAGCTTTAATAGCATCTTTTGGACTATTTGCATGAAGTGTGCTTAAATTTCCAGCGTGTCCTGTGTTATTTACTCTTAAAAATGAAAAAGTGTTTCTGATGTCAATTTCTCCTAAGAATAATCTATCAGGTCTTAATCTCATAGCATTGTCTATTGCTATTTGATAACTATAAATTTCAGTTGCAATTTTTGGAACTGCAAGTTGTGTTTTATTAATGTTTTCTACTCGTAATTCTTGACTATCTTCAATTGTTACGACTCTTTCGTTTTGGTCAATTTCGCCCATTAAAGAGTTTAAAAAGCTTGTTTTTCCGCTACCTGTTCCACCGCTTAATAATATATTTTTCTTTTTTCTGATTAGCTCTTTTATCTTTTCATAATTCCAACCATCATTTTTTACTTTATCGCTTAAAATAAAACTTTCTAATTTAAAAATTTCTTTACTTGGTATTCTTATACAAATAGATATATCACTGTTAAAAAGGCTAGATTTATGCTGTGCTTGAACTCTATATCTTAAATATGGACTTGGTAACTCACACGATAAACTGCAATGCATTTCATCAAATCTTTGATTTCTTCTTGTTGCTAATTCAATTAAAAAGTTATTTAAAAAGGTAATGTCTAGTTTTGGGTCATGCATTATTTCCCAGTGATCTCCATAATCAATGTGAATTTCACAAGGCTTATTAAAAATAATCTCATTTGCTTTTAGTGTTAAATATGGCTTTAAAACACCTAAAATATTATTTAATATTACACTTTCACTCATTACCGTTTTCTTTCGTAAAATTTGCTTGGATTTGATTAGCTAAGTTTTGCTTTTCTTCCATTAGTTTTTCTAGTTTTTCTTTTTCCTTGTCTACATTTGCTTGTGCTTTTTCTGTAATTTTTATCTGGTTTGAAATCTTTACAAGTAATTTATCATTTGCTTTTTTATTTTCGATTTCAGCTTTAATTTGATTTTTTATATTTTCATATTCCATTTTTTATCCTTTTTAATCATTAAAATATTGCATTAACACTTCGCCATTTTTTGGTTTTGCAAACCACATATGATTTGTTGGCACTAAAAATATCCTACTACCACTTTGAATTTCAATTGTTGGTTTTATTTGGCTTTGTTGTTGGATTATGTCTTGAACTACGCTACTTATATCGCTTTTTGCATTTGAATACACTTCCGTTGCATATTGGTTTGAATTTTTCATTTTTGATGCAATTGTTAGAAGTAAAGCATTTGTAACGGTTGATATTGAATAAGCTATGCCGTATCTTTCCCAGTATTTATTATTGACTGCACCAACTGCCCCATTCATTCCCATATTATCAGCAACAATAGCATCAGTTAGCATTATGTTAATACCTTGTGGAGTGATAATTTCTCTCCACATAATTTCCAATCTTTCATGACCAATTTCTGTATCGTTTGTATAAAATCCTATTGCTTTGCTTCCCCTTGGTATTAATACTGCTTTTCCCATTGTTGCGTATATATCTTGTTCTATTTGAGCTGTTACGACCCCATTTAAATCTGAACTGATTGCAGTTGTTAAAATTGCAGGTATCATTCTTCCAGCTCTGATTGTTCTATAAAGCCTATGTTCATTTGTGCTTATATCTATACTTTTTTGATTTGAAAAGCCATCAACACCAAATTTTGAGCTTTGATTAATGCTTGATATTTCACTTCCACGATCTGATAAAATTTGAGCTCTGATTAGTTTTTTCATTTTATATTCATAAGCTCTTTGATTATCCATTTGAATTTCATTTTTTAATTCTATTTGTTGTGTTTTTAAAACTTCTTGTTTTTCTATTGCTTTTTGTTTTAAATTTTCTTGTTCTTTTAAAGTATCTTCTGGGCTACTTGTTTGCTCATTTGGTTTGGTTTTTTCTTCAAATTCATCAAGTTTTTTAATAACTTCAACCATACTAGCTCCATCTTGTTTTGGTTCTTTTTTACCAGCTTTATAAATATAATCATCAACTGGAAATTTAGAATTATTAAACAGATGATCCAAATTTGACTGATTTTGTAAATTTTTCATTTCTTCGTCTGTGAAAATATCACCACCAAAAAGGGGAGATGATAAAAATACAATAAGGCTAAAAATCAGCGTTTTTTCCCTTTTTTTCATTTATATTCCCCTTAATTTTTTTACAGCTTCGTGTTCTTGTTTTTCTTTTTTATTTTTTATTATTTTATTATTGTTTTTTATTGTTTCTTTTTTGTTTTCTATATTTAAATTCTTTCTTTCTTCTCTTCTTTGAATTTCAGCTTGTTTTGGTTGCCTATTTACACACACATAACTATTTCCACTTTTAATTGTAAATTTTGGATTTGTAGTTTCTGCTATGATGTAATCTCCTACTATTCTTGTTTCTACTGGACTATCTTGTTTATCAATTACTGCAAAAATTGCTGGAATTTGTGGCATTTCATCTTTTGAGTATTTAAAATATGTAAATTTTTTATCGTCAAATATTTCAGCTGATAAAAGCCATTCATTTTCTTCTTTTGCTTTTTGAGTGTATCCACTATAAATATCGCTTTTTTTGACTTTTACTTCTGCAATGCCATCTTTTATTATTTTATATTCTTTATTGATTGCTTCTTGTTTTGCTAGTTTTATTTTTTTTGCTTCTTCATCTTCTATTTTTATCACAAAACTTGGATCATTTACATTTTTATAGTCTGTTGAAAAAAGATAAAAAGTATGAATTTTTCCATCATTTGTAAAAATGGTTAAGCTTGTATCTATTCCAATTAATTGTGGAATTATGGCTATAGCATTTGCCTTGCTTGGAATTTGTGCTATTTTAAAGCCTTTTTGGTCTCCTAGTATAAAATTATCTATATCGCTTTCAAATATTAAAGTTGTAGCCATTGCTTGACGAGTTCTTATTTTATGTGTTTTATTTGGGGTGTAGGGTATTGTTTTAGTGTTTTCATAACCACTATATTTTTTTGAGTGAAATTTTTTCTGTAATGCTTTTAAATCTTGATTTCTCATAGCTCCTTGCATTAGCTCTAGCTCTTCTTTGCTAAAATCTATTACTTCCATATTTGCATTAAAGCTATCTTGTGAATTGTGAAAACTTTCTATATTTGGTTGTGTTTCTTCTCCACGCATCCCAAGTGGATTTATTTTAAAATTCGATCTTATATTTTTGTTTATATCTTTTTCTTTATCGTTAAATATGCTTTCGCCCATTCCTTGTTGCTCGTTTGCTAATTCTTGGGTTTGCTTCATAATGGCTCTTATTTCATCCATTTGTGCTTGGCTTAATCCAGCATCGTTATTGTTTGCATTTAAATTTAAAGCAAACATTGCAATTAGTGAAAATTTAATTAAATTTTTCATTTTTTACCTTTTCATCAAGTATTTGTGTAACTTGATATTTATTTACAATGAAGCCAGTTGGATTTTTCATTACATCTGCATATGTGTTTCCATCTGTTATAAAGTCATATTCCAATGCACTTCTATATTTTTTATAACTTACTTCTGTTCTTCCTGCATTTGTGATTTCTGCTTGAAAGTCAATTGTTGCGACACTACTACTCAAAAGAGAGACATTTAAAATCTGTATATCTCTGAAGTAATTTTTTGCTGTGTAGATTGAATTTGGATTTGCTACTAAATTTTGAAATGCTTCCCATACTTGACGACTGCTTTGCGTTCTTATTTCGTTGTATCTTTCTATATCATCAATTCTATTTATCATTTCTCTATTTTTTACATAACCTGCAAGAATGCTTTTTAAAAGCTCTTCACTATTTCTAACATTTAAATCCGTATCATCTATCGTCACAAATCTTGCATCAGCTTCTGAAAATTTTAAAAGCACAGGTTTTGTTTCTTTTAAAGGTGTTAAAAAAATCAATGCTACTGATAAGCTTATACTAACCACTGAAAGTACTATTATTATGTAAAACATATAAGCTTTTATCGTTCTTTCTGTTTTAAAGATGAAATTTGGATCTACTTTTTTATCTTCAAATGCCATTTACCCAACCTTAATTAAACTACTAAAAGCACAAGGGCTGATTTTTTCTATTTTTTTTGGCTTATCTGCACATCCAGTTAAAAAAATCATTAAAACTCCCATAATTACTGCTATTTTTTTCATTTATTAGCTCCTTTATCTTCTATATAAAATTTACGCCAATGTTTTGGACTATCTTTTTTTAGTTGTTTTAAAAGCATTACCTTATCTGAGCTTGATGAAAATACTTTCATATAATCGCCAAGTCTTGATAAATTTATATCTAATTTTGCACTTTCGTTTCTTTGTTTCATCATTAAAAGAACTTGCCTTGCATTTGAGTTTGTCTCTTTTAAGAATTTAGCTTCTGTTGGTGTTATTCCGATTGAATTATTAAGTTGTTGTATTGTTTCATCGTTACTTGTTGGATAAATTATAAAATTTGCAATATTATCTAAAAATGATGATCCCCTTTCAATTCCACTAAACAAATTAATATTTTGAAAACCCATGCACATTACACCACCTATTTTTCTTACTTCAAGGATGGCTTCTAGTATTTTTTCTTGCATTGTAGGATCTTGTAAGTAATCTTTTAATTCATCTATAAAACAAAAAAAGCCACGCTTTTGGGTGTTATTTTTTGCTTGATTTTTGAGTTTATGAAATATATACATGGCTGTTAATCCAGACGCTTTTTTGTCACTTAATATTCCATCCATATTTAAAACTGATAGTTGTTTTGTAAAATTTAAAGCATCTTCTTTGTTATCAAATATTGAGTCTTTAAAATTTCCAAATCTAGTTTTTAGTTTTGCTTCATCTTCTGCTGGAAGTGATGTTATAAAATCACTCAACGACATTACTTGATCATCTTCTTTGTTGTTGTAAATTCTTTCTACTGTGCTACTTATATCTTCTATTGCTTTGTGTTCATCATTTTTAACTTCAGCCATAAATCTTAGCCACATTTTTAAAAAGTCTTTATTTTCGTTTGTATTGGATAAGCTAAATGGATTTAATTTAAAATCGCTACTTTCACTGTCGTGGTATTCTCCATCCATATAATTTGTAAAATTATGCATACCACGAAGCTTATCCATTGCAAATATGTCTATTGGATATTTAAATAAATTTGTCATTAAAAATTGAGCAAGTGTTGTTTTTCCGCTACTTGTTCCACCCATGATCATTGTGTGTCCACTTGGACGATCACCTGCTGGTTGGCAGTGAAAATTAAATAAAAAAGGTGTTCCGTTTAAGTGTTTAAATGTAGTTACTGCTTCATTTCCCCAATCGTTTTGATTAAAGCCAGTTACTTCATTTTCAAAACTAGCAATTGTTGCAAGGTTGCTTATGTTTAATGTCTTTTTTCTTGCGTTTAAATTTCCACGACTTGGAAAAAAGCTAAAATATAAAGCTTTTTGGTTAATTGTTTCTCTAACTACATTTAAGCCTTGATTTTCAAGTATATTTTTTAATTTATTTGATTTCTCGTCTAATTCATCCAAGTCGTATGCTAAAGCATAAATTGAAAAGCTTGTCTCTACTAGGTTTTCTCTATCTGCTTGGACTAACTCCATTAATTGATCAAGTTC
Source organism: Campylobacter ureolyticus ACS-301-V-Sch3b (assembly GCF_000413435.1). Lineage (NCBI taxonomy): Bacteria > Pseudomonadati > Campylobacterota > Epsilonproteobacteria > Campylobacterales > Campylobacteraceae > Campylobacter > Campylobacter ureolyticus. The sequence goes on from NZ_KE340326.1 coordinate 496,427, forward strand.
TGCTTTAACTAAATCAACCGAAAATGTTTTTGTGTCTTTAATTTTTTTAAGAGCTTTTCTTTTTTCATATGGCTTTAAATATATCATTACCATAAATTCGTAATTACTTTTAATTAAATTTGATGTAATAATTGATTTTATTTGCTCTGTCTCATATGCTTTTACGCTTACAAATCTACCATACTTCGTTCTTCCATCATTTAAATGAAATTCTATATAATCTTTTTTAAACTCAACATCTGAACTAATATAACAATCTGTAATTAACTCATTTGTGTATTTCAAATTTGTTTCTTGTGCATTCGAGTAAGTTGCATAAAAGTTTAAAATTTCATCACCATCCATTTGTCTTGGCTGATAAATTGATAAATGATTTTTTATGTTTAGAAGAGTTTCTTTTAAAAGCTCCATTTTTTGAGTTAAATTTACACTATCTTTATTTTCTTCCCTTTTTTCACTTGTTACGCCCGTTTTAAAGCTTTCGAGCATACCTGTTATATTTTTTGTGACTGTTGAAATAAATAAAAAATATCTAATTTCATAAATATCTTGATTAATTTCCCATTTTTTTATGATTTCGTTTGCATATGGATTTATATCTTTTTCTACATAGCTTTTATTTTCTTGTTTTCTTTTTTTGATAATTAAATTAATTTCCACATCGTTTTTTAGTGTTGTAAAAAACATTACACGGCTTAACAAATAATCAGTCTCATCGTCTAAGCTAATTCCTGCATAGCTTGTCCCTTTTAATTCTACTCCAATACAAACATTACCATCTTTTGTAATAATAAAATTTTCATCATATTTACAAGCGATATTATTTTCCTTTGCAAGAGTATAAATTTGTGGTTCTTTTAGCATTATTATTTCATCGGCTTTTTTATTAATTCCAGATAAAAAACTATTTTTATTTTTCTTTTGTTTTTTATCTTTTTTGTTCTCGATGTTTTTTTCTTGCTTTGGTTTTTTAAAATTTTTAAATAGAGTCATTTTATTTCCTAAGCATAAAATTTGTTTTGAGATATTTTCATTTTTGAGCCAATGATGTCATATATATCTTCGTCTAAGTATTCAATTGTGAAAAAAAAGCAATATAAAAATACAACTACGATTAAAGAATATAAAATCATAATGAACCAAAAAATAAATCCTATAATGATTGTTAATCCTAGGCTTGTTGTAGTTAAACCTAAGATTTTTGTTTTTTTGGTAAGATCCATATAGCAATCTGTCACAATCATTTTTTAACTCACATCATTGATGAAGATAATGCATAAACTATTCCGATAATTGCCAATGCACCAAATAAAAGTTTTGCATTGTTTTTAAAAGCTTCAATATTAAAATAAGCAATTAAAAGCATAATGACTATCCAAAGTCCACCGAACGTAATTGAAATCGTATTAACAATAGAGGCTACGCTTTTTCCAACTTCTGTGATTTGAGTGTTTGCAGCATCTGATAATTTTTTAGCTATATTATCTCCTCCACCTGCAGCAAATGAACCTGTTAAAAAAAGAGTTAAAAGTAAAAAAAATTTTTTCATTTTTTGTCCTTGTTTTTTAAAAAATTTAATATTTCAAGCACTATACTAAATTTTCAAAAGCGACATTTTGTAAAACGAATTTTTAAAAGTTCGGTGTATTCGCACTTATAATTTTTGATTTAATTTTAAAATAAGTTTTCATTTACTTTTTAATTTTTTTACTTTGCTTATAGTGTCGCTGTTTGAGTTTATTTTTTTAAAAAAATATCTTTGACAAAATGTTCCGATTAAAAAAATTTATTTTTTTGCTTATTTTTTTAAATTTTAGGGTAAATTTCTGCCATAAATTGATAAAATTTCTATTGAGTTACTTTTTTCATCTAGTTAGAGCTGGACGAACTAAATACACAAAAAGTCAACACAAGTATGTTTCTTTTAGTGGTGGTGGATTTTCAAAAGCTGGGACTTCTTTTTCAAAAAATAATTTTTCAAAGCAATCAGTTATAAAAATGATTTCAAATTTGCCACAAACTTCCATTAAAAGATGTATTGATTATACTTTAAAAAATTCTATTGATGGACTTGCTATTGATGAGAATGGCGACAAGGTAAGCAGTGATGAGATAATGAAAGGTTGGAGCAAAGATTTTGGCAAAAATTTAAACTCAAAAGATGCATGGCATTTGATTTTTTCAATTAATGAGCCATGCAATGATGAGAAAAAATTAAATGCTTTATGTGATGCTGTTAAGGATACTTTGGGAACAAATTTTACAGGTCATAAATACGCTTTTGTTTTACACACTCATCAAAACAATCCACATGTCCATGTTGTTTTAAATAAGAGAAATATTTTTACAAATAAAAAAATTCACTTTAATTCCAAAGCTGAGATTAAAGATTTCTTTGATGAAGCTAGAACAAATTTTGCTTTTTCTTTGGGAGCTAGAGGACTTAAATATGAAAATAAAAACTCACTTTCAAAAGATTTAAAATTAGAGTTTTCAAAGATAAAATCAAGTGTTAGGCTTGAAGTTGATGATTATACTGCTAAGGATAAATTGCAAGATTATTATTTCAACATGGAGGATAAAAATAAAGAAATTTATAAAACTACTAAAAATAAAATTGAGACTATGAATGATGAATTAAATATCCTTAAAAAGCAAAATGCCGAGCTTTTGGCGTTATTCTTACAATATGTAAAAAAGAAAAATAAAAGATCTTATAAACTAGCTAAACAATTAAAAGAAAATAATCAAATAATTTATAAAAAGAATAAAGCTCTTTTAAATGAAATTAATAAACTTGATAAAATTTCATATAAAACTAATCAAATTAATGAGATGAAAATGGCTAATTATAAAGACAGATCACAGGCTCTTGTATTGCTTGAAAATTTTAAATACAACTATCATAAACTCTATCCAAAGGGCAAGAATGCTACAAAATCTGACTTTGAAAATTATAAAAAAGCATGTAGGGCAATTGCAATTTACCGTAAAAGGCAAGGTGATGATGCTATAAAATACTTTGATGATAGTTTGATGGCTTCTAGGATGATTGGTAAAAATAATAGTCTTTTTAAACTTGGTAAAAAACTTGAAATTTTAGATAAAAGCTTATATTTGCTGGAGCATTCAAATTTGAGTGATGATGACAAAAAGGGCTATAAAAAGCGTTTAAATGATAATAAGGAGTTTATTATTGATATTGCTAAAGACCGCTTTAATTTCGTGCAAAATAAGCTTTTAAAGGCTGATAAAATTGATAGAAATAATTTTTTATTTAAAGAGTATTTTAAAGGTGTGGCTGTGCTTAATGTAACGCCTGATGATGAGCTTTTAAAGATAAGAAATAAGCAAGTCCTTATGAAAGATATTTTAAAAGATAACTCATACCATAGAAATAATAACACAATTAAAAAAGATAAATTTAATAGTATTGAAAAAAGCAGAGGTGGTAGAGAATAGTTTTTCTTTTGCATTTGTCTGTATTTTATTTAAAAAACAATAAATATTAAAATAAAACTAAATTAAATAAACGAAATATACTAAAAAATATCAAAATAAAAAGCATAAAAAAATATAAAAATAAAAATAATATTTAAGTAATTGTTAATTTTAAAAAATACTTTTCCCTTTTAAAAAATTTAAAAGTCAATACCTTTGCCATATCCGACATTTTGTAATTTTTTGATATTTTATAAATATGAGTAAAATACGATAAAAAGGGATAAAACTAATTGTTTTAAAATATTAATTAAAACTTAAAGTTTAAAAATGGATTGAAGCTTGTATTTGAGGCTACTTTAAATACAAGCTCCGTCTGATTATAGTGTATTTTTTTAAATTTTAGGGTAAATTTCTGCCATAAATTGATAAAATTTCTATTGAGTTACTTTTTTCATCTATATAAAATGGTATTACATAATTTTTAAAAATTAAATCACGGATTTGTTGATTATTAAAGGCTGTGCTTTTTCTATGTTTGTATGGCATGAAAGTTATTTTTTCTATGGCTTCTAATAAGCCATCATAGAATTTAACAGCATTTGCTGGACTATCTTTCCATATGAAGCTTACTATTTCATCAGTTCTCTTTTCAAATTTTTTATTATACTTAATTTGCATACTCACCAAGCCTTGCAAATAATTCTTTTTTGTGTTGTTTGAATTCATCATGACTTATAAATTCTAATTCTCCACGCTCTCTTTGTGCTAAGATTTCTCTTAAGTCATCCTTATCGGCTTCTGAGAGTTCATATTCGCTATTTGGTTCATTTTTTGAGTAAAATATCTCTGAATTTGGATCTATAGCTCTTACTATATTTTTTATTGATTCAATCACTTTTGAATTAATGTTCGCATTTATTGTTATAGTTTGCATGTTTACCCTTTTTTATTTGTATTAGTTTTTAATTGCCAAGTCTTTCAATGTTTTCTATCATATCATCAACTGATGGACTATATGTATATTTCTTTTCGCAATATTTCGCATCAAGTGAATAATCTCTTCCGAGAGACGGCTCATTTCCAACATATCCTTGGTTTCTTAATTTCTTGTATTTTGCCATTATTTTTTTACACTCTGCTTCTGTAGGCTCTGAATTTTTTTGTGTTTGTTGTACTTTCGGAAGCTGTGGCATCTTAATTTCGCTACAAGCCGTAAAGAACACAGCAATTAAACTCAATGTTAAAATTTTACGCATTTTAAAAACCTTTCTAGTTAATTTATAAAATTATAGCATATTTTTAATGCTATTTTAATTCGTAATCTTTTTTTCTTTTACATTGTAATTATACTATTTTATAGCTTAAAAAATAATAAATATTAAAATAAAACAAAATTAAATATACTAAATAAACTAAAAAATATAAATATAAAATAGATAAGATAACATAAATATAACAATAATATTTAAGCATATTCTAAGTTAAAATCCGCTTTCTCTCCCCCTTTTAAAGAAAAACAGTTAAGATATTATCATTACCGACATTTTGTAATTTTTTGATGCTTGGTAACCACTCACAAAGCACCACAGAAAGGGGAAAAACAGAATGTATCATAAACTTAATTAATGCTTAAAGTTCAAAAACGGATCTTGAGTTTAAATTTGAGATTATATTAAATTTATTGTAGCAAATTGCTATTACCTTGATCTCTCTATTAAATTATCTTTGGATATTTTTTTAAATTTTTCAACATAGCTTTTATCTAAATTGATTCCATTTTTTTGCAATTCAGCATATTGTTTTTTAATACTATTAACAAGATCTCTTTTGGCTTGTGAAATTAAAATATTTTGTTTCTTGTTTAAATAATCTATTTTCTTTTCTAAATCTTTGCATATTGTTTTTTCTTTTTCTTTTACGATTTTTTGTAAATCTTCTTTGAGGCTTGGAAGCTCTTTTTCTATGGCATCTTTAACAATATTTTTATTGATATTATCATAATCGTGCGATGAAAAATTTCTAATATCTCTAATTCCTTTTAAATCTTTTTCTTTAAGTCCATTTAATGCTTCTTTGTTGCCCTCTTCTTCTATTTTCTTAAATTGCTGATGTATTACATCAAAATGTTTCATAATGGCTGGTTTTGTGAGTAACTCATCTTCTAATGCTTCTGAAATGCCCTTTGTTTTGCAAATTTCATTTATTTGATCTATTTTTTCAATAGCTAGTTTTAATCTTCTAATGACTTTATTAGACATATATTGCTCCTTTTACTATTTTGCTTTTTTCTATTTCTTGTTTTGAATAAAAATCACATATGTCAACTGGCTTATTAAAATGTTTTGAAATTTTATTTTTTAATTGGTCTAAATAGTCAAGTGCTTTAAATGCGTGTAGTCTATATAAAAATTTTTCTTTATCTGCTAAAACCACTATATCAATATCTGAATTTTCATCTGCATAGCCGTCAGCATAACTTCCAAAAAGACCAATTCCATTTATTCCATCTTTTTTTAACTGAGGTTTTATTTCAGATAAATATTCAAGTATTTGTCTTTGTGATAAAATCGGCATTTATACTCCTTTTAAAATTTCTTTTGAGTTATCTTTTGGCATTATAACATATTTATCTAATCATAATTTTTCCGTCTTTTTTCAAACTCTTCATAAATTGGCATTAAAATTTCATCTTTATGATTAATAAAATCAAAGCCTAAAGAATTTAAATAATCAGCCATAAGTTCAATACTGCTTTTTAAAAATACAAGCTCTTTGTTGCTGATATTTGATAGCTCCGTCACTTCAAGTGGTAACGGAGAATTGATTAACTCTTGCATTATTTCATGTGTTCTTTGAAATTTATTATAGCTTTTATCTATCATGGGCTTCCTTGTGCTAAATTTAATTATTTCATTTAAAACTTTTTGTTCTTTTTCTTTGTCTGGGCTACTCATTCTAATTTTCCTTTTTCATATTCATAGTATTCTAAATTTTCTGTATAAATTTCAAAATTACCACATATGTCATAAAGCTTTTCTCTCCAATACATTTCTCTTTCCGAGCATTCTTCATCTGTTGCTTCTATTAATATTTCTAAAATTTTTTTTATATATTGCCCGTCTCTATATTTTTGAAAACAAACTATATAATTTATATCTTTTGCCTGTAATATTTGCATTTTGCTATCCTTATAATGGTTTTTTAATAATTAAATCTATCTTTTCTTTTTGTTTTAGATAATCACCCATGAAATGATTCTTAACCGCTCTATCGAGCCAGCCTTTAACTTCATCTCTTTCTTCTACCTTACCTACATACCACGGCGAATAACCATCATGTTTGCAATATGGCTTATGTGTGTACGACTTCATATGCAATCTTGGCATGATTTCAACAACCATATATTGGCAACTTCTTTGATCTATAACAAAGGCTAGATTACCATTTTGTTCTAGTACTCGCATTCTTCTATTTCCCAGTTTTATACTTTTCATTTTTTTATCCTTTTATTTTTAAAATTTAGGATTATCTAATCGTCTAATTTCCAATACTGTTTCTTCTTTGTATTCGTCTAGATTGTTTAATACTTCTTCTTTATTACTAATTTCGCATCCAAATTGCTCTGCTAACTCTATGATATATTTTTGTAAGTCAACACAATCACATACGATGTCTTCGTTTGCATTTGTTTCATTTAAGTCATCCGACCAGCGACAACTATTTAAGTCTCTTTTTATCATTTGATGTTCGCAGTATTTCATGTAACCCATCTTTTATCCTTTTTAAAAATTTTGAGCAGTGTATCGCTCTTTTTATGAGTTAATTATACCGTTTTTAAACTTAAAAAATAATAAATATTAAAATAAAACAATATTAAAATAACTAAATAAACTAAAAAATATAAATATAAAAACAATAAAAAACATAAAAATAACAATAATATTTAAGCATATATTAAGCTAAAATCTGCTTTTTCTCCCTTTTAAAAGAAACACCGAAGCCGTTTGGATACGGCACATTTTGTAATTTTTTGACATTTTGCAAATAGCTACAAACCACGACAAAAAGGGGAAAAACAAAGGATACTATAAACTTAATTAGAGCTTAAAGTCCAAAAACCACTTATAGTATTATTTGATTAGTTATTTTTTCTCCTATCTTGATTTCGAATAATCTCTTGATATTTTGTTTTCTAATATATTTAATCTCTTATAACATTCTCTCATTCCTTGAATGCATCTTACTTTTGGCTCTATTTCTTTAAATTTGGCTATATTTTGGCTAAATAATTCTTTTACTTTTTTATCCTTTGCGTATGGTTCTAAAATGTCATATTTCTTTTGTAAATATTCAACATTTTTTTTAAAGTCATTTATTGGCTTTAAAAGGCTTTCTTTATTGATATCTTTATTATCTAGTCCTAGTTCTTTGCCTATAACTAAATCATCGCTAAAATCTTTTAAAATTGGTGTTATTCTTTTTGTATTTGGTATAATTTCTTCTACTATTTTGCAAAATTCTTTTCCACGATCATCATTATCAAAGCCAAGCAAAAATTCAGCATTTGGAGCTAGTTTTTGAAGTGCTTTTAAGGCTATTTTCTGCGATTGTGAAATTTGACCGTTTGTTGAACAAAGCAAGGTTTCTTTTAAGTTGATGTTATTAATTTGTGCGTATGATAAAGTATCTATCATGCTTTCACAAACTACTATATTTTTAAACTCTTTTGGATTTTTATTTGCATCATCAGCTTTTAAAACTTCTAAGCCTTTATTTCCATTGCAAAGCTGTTTAATTGGCTTATTATATGGTTTTCCTTGTGGATCTTGTGTAATTGGGCTAGAAAGATAGCTAATTGTCCCAGTTTGTCTTAAATACTCTTTATTTCCATTTTTTGTTTGTATTGATGCTAATGTATAAGTTGGAACTACTACATTTTTATATTTTTCATCTTGTCTTAAAAAGCTAAACCTTGATAATAGTTCAATATTTAATTTTCTTTTACTTACAAAAAATGAATTTTTATCTACATTATTCATTTTCTTATATTTATCTATGATTTTATTACTATTTCGATTTAAATTTATTATTGGTTTAATACTGCTTTTTAATTCTTTTATTTTATTTATGTTATTTGTATCTATTAAATCTGAGGCTTTAATTCCACGATTTTTGGCAAAATTATAAATATTTCCTTTGTCCTTATCATCATTTGGATTAAAATATAAATAATGCCCATTTTGTTGGCGTGATATAACTATTGTATCTGAGTTTTCATTTGTAAGTGTTTTGTAATTTTGGCTACTTTTCTCTCTTTTTTCAAAGTAGCCATTATTTCTTAAAATTTCATCTAGTGGAAGTTCTACTAAATTTTCCATTATTCATCATATACCCAGCAATTTTTGTTTATTTTATCATTTTTATAATATTTTGGTTTGCAAAAATTCGATGTGTTTTGTTTACAAAATTTATAATTACTTTTTTGCATTTGTACTGAATTTGGATTTTTTGTATACAAATTATCATATGTTTTTTTATCTATCATAGTCATTGTAATGCCTTGATTCCAATCTTCTATATTATAAAAATTTGTAGGGCATGTATATTTAACTTTAATATCTGTATATTTACTTGTTTTGAGTAATTTGCAACTCTCTGGCAAATTTGGATTAATTCTTGCATGAGTTGCAATTTTTCTTTTTCTCATTCTTTCACCAACATATTCTATTTTATACTTATATTCTACCCTTGTATTTAAATACTCAATATTGCAAGGCTCAGAAATATAGACTAATATATCATCTCTTAATCTTTTAAATTCAGTATCTTTTTGATCCGCACCATCTGTTGGACATAATTTTAAAAATGATTTTCTTGCATTTATTGTATCTTCCCATTTTCTTTCTTTTATTGAAAAAAATCTATCCAGCGATGGCTGACATTCTCCAGGTTTTACACTACTGCTCAAGCATAAAATTGCTTCACAAGATAGTTTTACATCTCCTGTTAATTCTCCAGCATTTGTAAAGCTTACTAGGGCAATACTGCCCATTAAAGCCTTTAAAATTATATTTTTTTTCATCTTTCTAACTCCTTTTGAGATGTTTTATTTTTATTTGATTGCTGTTCCCAAGTTTTAATAAAATCTTTTTCTATTTTTTTATGCAGTTTTGGATAGCTGTGTATAAATCTATCATGATTTATATCTGCATTTTTAATTTTGTTATATGCTTTTACAAAGTTATATTTTTTTCTAATATCTTCGTAAAGTTCTTTTTCTGCATCCATTTGCTTTAAATTTGTTGTTATGGATACATTAAAAAGTTTATTTAAGAATTTTATATCTTTTTCTTCTGCGTCTTTGTTTTTTATTATTAAATTTAAATATTTATTTCTTTCTTGTTCGTTAAAATTAAAAACATCAGCTAAGGTTTTGCCTAGTTTATAATTCATCTCTTTATCTTTTTGTTTTGTTGTTTTGTTTGAGTTTATATAGTTTTCATATTCTTTTTTGGAATTTTCAAGCATTTTTCTTTTTTTGAATTGGCGTTAAAAGGGGTGATAGTTTTTTTAACTCTTCTACTTCTTTTATTGCTTTTTCATAATTAAGCGTTTTCATTATTTAAAATTTCTACTTATTCATAAACATAAATTTAGGTAGTCCTAGCTCATCTTTTGGCAATTTTCTTTTTTCAGGTTGAAATAAATCATCATTTCTTTTATATTCAACTACTTTTTGTTTAAAACTGTTTTCATCTAAATTTTTAAAATTTGCATCATTACTCATTTGTCTGCCTGATGCTATGGTGCTTGTATAATTTATATTTAGTTCATATTGTTGCTGTAAATTCTCTAAAATTTTAATTAAAATTGAGTTTGTAAGTGCTTGGGCTTGTTTTTGATTATTTGCCTTTCCTAGCTGTTTTGAAAGCTTTTTTAAATCATCTTTCATTTTAGCTCTTGAGTATGGATTTGTTTTATCTGCATTGTTAAATGTATCTTCAAAGCTTAGAAGCATATTTGTTCTTTTTATATTGTCTCGCTCTTGCAAAAATCTTTCAGCGTTTTTAATATTATCAATTTGAGTTTGTAAATTTGCTCTTTCTATTGGATCTATTGTTTTTTCCATTTTTGTTGTAATTTCTTCTATTGTTTTGCTTATATTTGCCCCATCTCTTAGTGCATATGTACAACGATTGACTTTGTCTTTTATTGTAACTGAGCTTTTTTTAATAGATATTCCAAAAAAACTACTATTTTTTTCCAAAAAGGAACAAGCAGTTTGTACTCTCGCAATATTTTTCATAACATCTTGTGGTATATTATTTACATCATCGTAAATGCTTTGCATTTGATTTATCATTTCTTGTGCATCGCCTAATATTTCATATACATCATTCATATCTACACCAAATTCTTTCATTTGCTTTTCAAAATTTAGAGTATCTTTTACCATTTGCTCGTATTGTTTTATCTGCTCTGCATAGTCTTTTAGCGTTTGTGTATATCCCAATACTGCTTGGGCAATTGCAGCAACATCAATTGTTGGTATTCCACTTGCATTTGCATTGCCTAAAAAAATTGTAATTGATGCAATTACTGATATAGCTGTTTTTTTCATAATTCTATACCTTTGTCATTATTTTTTTCTTGTTTTTGAAATTTTAAGTAAGCTTCTTCTAGCTTTTTTGTTGCTTTTGGATAGTGCTTTTTAAATCTTTGCGTATTGATTTCATTACCTTCTTTTATTGCATGATTCATTCTTGTGTCGCCTGATCCATTTTCTAATTGATGATAAGAGCTTACTAGTTGATTTATGTTGCTAGTGTTTTGAACCATTTGAAAAAAATCTTTTTCTTTATTCATCATTTTTAGTTCTTGATTTGCTTCCTTATAGAGAGAATAGTTGTTTTCTTTAAATAAGTTCATTAGCTTTTCATCTTCTTTGTTTGGTGTTAAAATCTTTTTAGTTGGATCATCTTCACTAAACTCTGTTCTTTGACTTATGCTTTTTAGTGGTTCTTCGATTTCTTTTATTTTATTCATATATTTGTTTTCTTTTGTGGCGTCATAATCATGTGCTTTTGCTAATGCATAATTTAGTCCTACATAGGCATCTTTTTGCTGTAAAAAATCATTATCATTTGATTGTTTATAGTTATTTATTTCTTTTTCAAGCATTTTTCTTTTATCTACTGGGTTCATTTCGTTTTCCTTTGTTTTTTCAAGTTCCATTACTCTGTGTTTTAATTTAGACATTTTTTCTACAAATTCACACCTTTTTTCGTATGGTGCATTTGTTTTTATAGAATATTCTTTATCGGCTTTAAGCCATATATTTTCCATAACAATATCAAAATCCTTTATTCCGTTGTAGTCAATATTCCACCAAAAACCTTTTTTTGGGTTTTTATCGTCACTTACTCCAACGAAAATATTTTCTTTTTTTCCAATGTTAATATATTCTCCATCTACAACTTTTAAACCAACTTCTTTTGCTATTTTTATATGCTCTTGATTTATTCTTTCTTTATTTTCAATCATATATTTATAACTCCCTTGATCTATCATTTTCTTTATTTTTTGTTTTATCAAGTATTTTTTCTTTTGTTTTTTCCAATGTTTGATTTACTTCTTTATACATTTTTGGATATGCGTTTTTAAAATTTGGAGTTTCTTTATCTATTGTTTCCATCATGTCTTTTATCTTATAGTAGCCTTTGATATCAAGTCCTTTATTTTTTTCTTTTTCGTATGTTGTTCTTAATTTTGCATAATTTGAGCGTTCTTTTTCTATATCATCAATTCCACTTTTGACTTTTTTTCTCTCACTATAAACTTCTTTTACCAAATCACCCACTGCTTCTTTAAATTTTGGACTATCAAACGCAAGTTCTAGTTTTTCTTGTCTTTGTCTTGATCTTACTTCGCTTTCTTCTTTTCCTTGTTTTTGAAGAATTTCTAAACTTCTATCAAGTTCTTGGAGTGCAGATATTATTCCATTTACCCCATTCGTATTCATTAAATTATCAATTGCATTATTGAAATTTGCTTCTAGCTTTGATTGTTTATCTTTTAATTCTTCTAATTCTTTTTGGTGTTGAAGTTCTAATTCATCAGCTTTTTTACTCCAATCTATTTGTTCTGCTTCTGTTTCTTGTTTGTTTTGTGTATTTTCTTTGTTCATTTCTGTTTTATTATTTATTTCTTTTTCTTTTTTGTCTTGATCTTCTTTTATGGTCTGTTCTTTTTCTTTTATTTGTTCATCTATTTTTTCTTTTTCTTTTAAAATGTCTAGGCTTTCTTTTAAAAATTCATCTTTTTCTATTTTGTCTAAGCCATTTTTTAAATATTCGCTTTTTTCTTTTGTTCCATTAAATTCTATAATCTCTTCTTGTTTTTGTTTGATTTGTTCATCTATTTTTTCTTTTTCGTCAAGCGAATTTAATGCTTCTTTAGCGTTTTGAGATAAATTTTCATCTGATTTGTTTAAATTTGTTTGAATTTCTTTTTGTTTTTCTTCATTTTCTTCCAGTTCTGATTTTTGTTTTTCATTTTTTTTAATTTTTTCTTGTGGTTTATGACTTTGAAATGCTTCACTTATGCCCATATCCATCTCTTGTTCGGCTAAATAGCCCCATTCTGAAAGTTGTTCTTGTGTTAAATCATCAGCCATTTTCAAGTCCTTTTTCAATTATTAACTATTTAGATTATTTTACTATCATTAAAATTTAAATTGGCTGTAAAAAATGCCACACAAAAATACCATTAATTATAAAAGTAAGCTCACAAATGCCTTTAAAATTAAAAATAAAATTCTTTTTGTGTCCTTTTCCTTACTTTTTATTTTAAATTGCAAAAATACCCCTTTAAATTGATTTAAATGCGTATTTTGTTTTATAAACAGCATTAATATTTTAAATATTACTACCTATAACGATATTTTTAAGAAAATTTTAAGAATTGCCTTAAAATTTTAATCTAAACTTAAATACAAAATCTATTTTTGTCTCTTACTAAAAATT
>NZ_KE340326.1:510380-549850 GCF_000413435.1 Campylobacter ureolyticus ACS-301-V-Sch3b
TAACTTAATTTTTGATTTATCTTTACTGATTAGGTAAAATATGACTTATGAAAAATTTAGAAAAAATAGAAATATTTATGTCCAACATGGTAGATTTTATATTGATTACCAAAAAAATGGTGTAAGAATTCGTCGTTCTACTGGAATTAAAAAATCATCTTTTGCATTTGATTTTATTCGTAAAAATTACGATCTTTTTATTGGCTCACAACTTGATATTGAAAAAGCTAGGCGTAAATACTATGAGCTTGAGGATGCACATACCGATAAAATTCTAAGAAAAAGGGAAGAAGGTGTTGTTATTTCTAAAAATGAGAGCGAATTTAGCTTCGATAGTGTAATTAGTAAACTACTGGCTGAGAAGTCTTTTTTAAAAGACAAAACTGTCAAACTTTATACGACCATTAGTGAGTCTATAATCGAATTTTTGCGTTTTAAAAATATTTTTTATTTGTCTGATTTTAAAAGAGAGCATAGTATTGACTTCATTCAGTTTTGTAAAGATAAGGGTCTGAAAGATAAAACTATAAAGCTTTATGCTTCGTTTTTAAAAACTATTTTTAAATATGGAATAAGTAATGATTTAATTTCTAAAAATCCATTTTATATGCCTAAATTTAAAAAAAGGCTTGATGAATTTGAGGATGAAAAATTTATACCATTTAGTCTTGATGAAATTATTCAGATGATAAAAAATGCTGACGCTGAATTAAGAACTTATCTTGTTGTTGCATTTTTTACTGGTGCTAGGACTGGTGAGATTTTAGCACTTACTTTTAATGATTTAGATTTTAATAATAGAGAAATTCGTATTAATAAAACACTTTCTGAATATAGTGTTGTGGATTCTCCTAAAACTAAATCAAGCAACCGAACAATTGATATGCTTAATATTGTATATAAAGAACTAGTAAAGCTTAATTTTAGTGATAAAAATGAACGGATCATAAAATGCTCACGCTCTCTTATACGTCTTAAATTTAACAAATTACAAGCAAAACTTGGCTATAATAAACGCAGACTTTATGATACTAGGCATTCTTTTGCTTCTTTAATGCTAAGTCGTGGCGAGGAGCCTATGTGGGTAGGTTGTAAAATGATGGGGCATAAAGACTTAAATGAAACTTATCGTTCTTACGCTAAATATCTACCAAAAGATGCCAAACAAAGAGCAGTTTTTTTAAATGACGTTGTCATTTAAAATTTAAAAATAGCCATTTTTTAATTAAAGTATGCTATAATATGGAACTAATTTAATAAAAATAGATTGAATTTTTCATCCTTTACTGTTTTAAAATGCCTATTTATAGGCATTTGAGCTTAGCTAATTTAAGATAAAATATATATTATTAATTTTAAAAATTGCACAAATTAGGGGAAATATGTTTTTTGAGTTTGCTATTATTGCGCCAACTGCAAGTGGAAAAAGTGATTTAGCAATAGAGCTAGGAAGCGAGTATGATTGTGTTATATTAAGCCTTGATTCACTTTTAATCTATAAAGATATAAATATAGCAAGTGCAAAACCAAGCGATGATGAGTTAAAAAAAGTAATACATTTTGGCATAAATTTGACTTATCCAAATAAGCATTTTAGTGTTGGTGATTTTATAAATGAGTATAAAAAAGCCAAAAATTTTGCTGAAAATAAAAATAAGCCCCTTATAATAACTGGCGGAAGTGGGTTTTACTTAAAATCTATGTTGAATGGACTTGCTCCAAAGATCGAGGATGTAAAATCAGGCTTATCAAATTTAGAAATTTATACCCTTGCCTTGAAAATTGATTCCAAGTTTGCATCCAAATTTAGTCAAAATGATACTTATAGACTCAATAAATGGTATAGTATTTATCAAAAAACAGGTGAAATTCCATCACTTTTTTTAGAAAAAAACACATTGCCACCGATTATAAAAAATCTTAAAGTTTATGAAATTTTAGCTCCAAAAGAAATTTTGGATAAAAGAATATCTCTAAGAACAAAAAATATGATAAAAAATGGTCTTATTGATGAGGCAAAAATGCTTTTTTCAAAGTATAATCCAGAGCTAAAAGCACTAAATTCAATCGGCCTAAAAGAAACAAAAGAGTATTTAAAAGGCGAAATTTCCATAAATAAGCTTGAAGAGTTAATCACCACACACACAATTCAGCTTGCAAAAAGACAAAGAACTTTTTTTAAATCTCAGTTTAAAGATAAAACAACACTTCCTTTAAATGAACTAAAATATCACTTAAAAGAAGTTTTAAAAACCGCTAAAGATGGTGGCATTATATAAAAACGCAAGTATAAATTTAACTACAAAAGGTGCTAAAATACAAAAAGCGGCACAAAGTATTAGCGAAAATTTAATAGAGCCATTTTCTTCAAAGCTTATTTTGCTTTTTTCATCATATAAAAACATATTTACAACAAGTTTTAGGTAGTAAAATAGGGCGATAGCAGAGTTTAATGCCATGACAATAGCTAAAATTATATATCCTTTGCTAAGTGCTGCACTTAGGATATAAAATTTACCCCAAAACAGACTAAATGGTGGAATTCCAGCAAGGCTTAACATAAAAAGTGACATCAGCAAGGAGATAGTTAAATTTGACTTTGCTAAACCCTTAAAGCTTTCATAATCATAATGCCCATTTTTTATGCTCCAAAGTATGCCAAAAGCACCTAAATTTGCAAAAGAAAACATTATCCAATATAAAAATAGCCCCACGTTTGCATCTGTTGAGTTTATAAAAATTGCTCCTAGGATAAACCCTGCATGAGAGATTGAGCTAAATGTAAGCATTTTTTTAATATTTTTGGAACTTAGGGCTACAATATTTGCAAAACTCATAGTTGTTATGGCTAAAATAAAAAGTATACTTTTAACACTTTCAATGCCCAAAAGTAGATCAAACACTCTAAGCACAACAATAAATGCTGCTAACTTTGGAACAATAGATATAAATCCAGCTAAAATTTCATTTGATGAGTTGTAAATATCACTAAGCCAAGTATGAAATGGCACAAGTGATACCTTGAATCCAAGACCTGTTATTATAAAAATAGATGAAATTATTAAAAGCGAATTGCTTTCTAAATTTTTTAAAGAATAATTCATTTCATAAAGCTCTACGCTTCCAAGGCTTAAGTATAAAAGTCCAGCTCCAAATACAAAAAAAGCACTTCCTAAAGCTCCCATTGCAAAATATTTAATGGCTGCCTCTACACTTTTGGTTGTGTTTTTTAAGGCTATTAGAGTATAAAGACAAAGGCTTGAAAGCTCAAGCCCAAGAATAATTAGAATTAGATTATCGCTCATTATCATCGTATTGAAGCCAGATATCATAAATAAAAATAGAGTGTAAAACTCACTTTTTTGATACTCTTCAAATTCATTTCTAGCAAAACTAAAAAGTAAAAAAAATAAAGATGTTAAAATGATAATTGTTGTGCCTAAAACAGCAACACCATCTAATAAAATAAGATTAAAAAATCCCCTTAAATCTCCACTAAATGTAAGGATAAAACCTAAATCAAAAACTAACGCCAAACTTGTTAGGCTTAGATAAAATTTACTTGTTAAATCCTTTTTTATCATACCCATTATGAGCAAAAAAACTCCAAATAATATTAAAAAGGCAATTGGAAAAAGGCAAAGCATATTTAATTTTTCAATGTCAAAAATAACTTTATTTACCATATATCATCCTTAGTTCATTTGCTGATTTTATAAATTTGGTTGTGGTTTCATCACTAGCTTTATCATACATAAATGAAAGCAGATTTAAAACGCCATCATTTATCCAAGCCAAAAGCGTGTTTGGAAAAACACCTAAAACTAAAACTAAAACTAAAATAGGAATTATGGCGCAAAGCTCAAATGCTTTTAAATCAGGCAAAGTTAAATTTGCTTTATTGGTAATTTTTCCAAAAAAAGTAAGTTTGTATAAATTTAGACTGTAAATTGCACCCATTATGATGCCAAAACCACCAAGCACGGCAAACCAAGGACTTGTTTTAAAAATGCCTAAAAGACTTAAAAACTCACCAACAAATCCACTTGTTAAAGGTAGCCCAATGCCTCCAAGAATCATTATGCAAAAAATAGTCGCATATATTGGCATAATTTTAGCAAGGCCACCAAATTTAGCCATTTCTTTTGTGTGTGCTCTATCATAGATAAAGCCAACTAGCATAAAAAGCCCACCGCTTACAAGTCCGTGGCTTACCATAAAAAATATCGCTCCACTAATGCCTTCAATACTCATTGAAAAAATTCCAAGCATTATAATACCCATGTGAGCGATTGAACTATATGCAATAACTTGCTTTATATCTTTTTGATAAAACGCAATAAAAGAGGTGTAGATTACCATTATTATGGCGATTATGCAGATAAAATTTGCAAAATAGTAACTTGCATCTGGAAATATCGGCAAAGAAAATCTTACAAAACCATAAGTTCCCATTTTAAGAAGAACTGCAGCTAATAAAATAGAGCCTATTGTTGGGGCTTTTCCATGAGCATATGGAAGCCAAGTGTGAAATGGAAAAAGCGGAGTTTTAATAGCAAATGCAATACCAAAAGCTAAAAATAGCCAAATTTGAGTATTTTTAGGAATTTCTAGTCTTTGCCAATCAAGTATGCTAAAGCTGTAACTTCCAGTTGTTTTATAGTGTAAATACGCCATAAAAATAAGCCCTAAAAGCATGAAAATCGAGCCAAAAAATGTATAGATAAAAAACTTAATTGCAGCATAAATTTTATTTTCACTTCCCCAAAAACCAATTATATAAAGCATAGGAATGAGTGAAAGCTCCCAAAATATATAAAAAAGTATAGCATCTAAGCTTATAAAAACACCCATCATCGTCATTTCTAAGAGCAAAATGGAAATTATTAGATGTTTTTTTCTTTTTGAGATATTTAGGCTAATTAAACTAACAAAACAAATAAACGCACTCAAAATTACTAAAAACAAAGATATTCCATCAATTCCAAGAATATAATTTATCCCTAAATTTGGAATAAAAGGAATAACTTCAAGCATAATTGAGTTATTTATAGCATCAAATTTATACCATAAAAATAGTGTTAAACATAGCTCTATGAAAGAGGTTATAATGGCATAAGTTTTTATACTTTTTTCATCTACAAAAAATCCAAAAAACGCTGCAAATAGCGGGAAAAAAAGAACTATACTTAACTCCATAATGTCTCCAAAATAAAAGCCAAAATAAGCAGTATTGTAAAACCAAAAACAAAATATCTAAGCATAAAAGATAAATTTGAAGTGTTTGTTTTATCAAATTTATTAGAAAGCAAAAGCAGTGATTTTGCTATAAAATCAACTGATTTATCTATAGCAAAATTATCAATTTTTGAGCAAATTTCAGCCATTTTATAATATGGTTTTATAAAAATAGTTTCATAAATTTTAGGGATATAATATTCGTTTTTTAGAAGCCTATAAAATATATTTTCTTTTAAATTTTCTTTAAATATGTTAAATTTATAAGCATAAATTGCAAATAAAACTGATGATATAACGCAAAATAAAGTTATAAAAATAAGAAAGATTTGATTGCTTTCTTTCATGTTAAAATCACCAGTTGTGCTTATGATGAATTTATGAAAATTTCCTTCAAAAAAGCCAGTTGTTGTAGATAAAACTGCTAAAACACTTAAAGATACGATGACAAAAACTCTTGCATCATGTGGTTTGTGAGTAAATTTGGTTTTACCAAAAAATACAAGCATTATAAGCCTAAAACTATAAAATGCTGTCATCATAGCTCCAATTAGCAAGCAAGCCCAAACCATAAAATTTTGATTATAAAATGCAGCTTCTAAAATTTTATCTTTTGAGAAAAATCCAGCAAATGGATAAATTCCAACTAAGGCTAAGCTTGCAATAGTCATTAGTACAAAAGTTGGTTTTAAAAACTGATTTAGTCCGCCCATTTTTTGAATATTTAAATCATCATTCATTGCATGCATTATATTTCCTGCACATAAAAACAAAAGTGATTTAAAAAATGCGTGAGTAATTAGATGAAATAGGGCAATCCAATACGCCCCAAGTCCTGCTGCAACAAACATATATCCAAGTTGTGAGAGTGTTGAATAGGCAATAATTTTTTTTAGATCATCATTTACAAGTGCCATTGATGCACCAAAAAGTGCTACAAAAACTCCTAAAATTACTATAAACTCACTTACAAAAATTGCATTTATGAAAATTTCATTTGCTCTAATTACTAGATAAACACCAGCTGTTACCATAGTAGCTGCGTGTATTAGGGCTGAAACAGGTGTTGGTCCTGCCATTGCATCAGCTAACCAGGTGTGAAATGGAAACTGAGCTGATTTTCCCATTGCTCCAAAAAATAAAAGTCCAGCAATTAAAGTGATATTAAATTTATCTAAATTTGAGATTGTAGAAAAAACGGCTTCATATTTAAGACTTCCTATGTTTTTATAGATTAAAAACAGAGCTATTAGTATGCCAAGATCTGCTATTCTATTCATTATAAAAGCCTCGTTTGCAAACCAGCTAATTTTATCTCTTTGATACCAAAAACCAATTAATAACCAAGAACAAAGTCCAACGCCCTCCCAACCTATAAATAAGCCTATAAAATTATCACTTAATACCAAAACAAGCATTGAAAAAACAAAAAGTCCAAGATAGGAAAAAAAGCGGTTAAAGCCATCATCATTTGCCATATACCAAATAGAATAAATATGCACAATGCTTGCTACTATGCCGACCATAACAGCCATCATAACGCTCACACTATCAAGCATAAAAGAGTAGCTTAAATCTAAAAATCCTACATTTATAAAATGACTTAAAAAAATATTTACACTTCCTCTTTCCAAAACTGCTTCTAATAAAATAAATGAGCTAATTGTGCTAATTATCATTAAAAGTGATGATATTATGCCTATAGTGAAAGATTTTTTAGGAAAAAAACCTGCAATTAGTGATGAGGTAAGGGGTAAAAATAAAGAGATTAGGAAAAAATCAATCATCTTTTTGTCCTATTGTCTGTAGATCTTGAATGCTAAATGAGCCAGTTTTTTTATAAAATCTAACTAAAAGCCCAAGTCCAACTGCTAATTCGCTAGCTGCGATGCCCATTATAAAAATAGCAAAAACTTGCCCGTTTAAGTCAGCTTTATACTCACCAATAGCCACTAGCGCAATATTTGCTGCATTTAGCAAAATTTCAGTTGAGATAAAAAGCATTATTAGATTTGATCTTTTCATAACCCCGATAAGTCCTAAAATAAACATGCAAATACTTACAAAAAGATAGTGATTTAGTCCTATTATCATAAGATATCTCCTTTTTTATCCATCTCCTTATGGGTTAAAACTATGGCACAAATCATCGCAGCTAAAAGCAAGGTTGCACAAATTTCAAAGGCAACGATATATTTAGTAAATAAAATAATACCAAGTAAATCAGTATTTCTTGCTCCTTCGATAATAGGATAGCTTGATGATAGGCTTTTTGCTTTTATTGGGGCTAAAATCATTATAAAAATCAAAATTGCTGATATTATAGAAAGAGAAAAAATAATTTTAAAAGATTTTTTATCTTCTTTAAATTCTATATTTGAGTCAAAAAACATCATTGCAAATGAGTATAAAACAACAACTGCACCTGTATAAACTAAAATTTGTATAACTCCTAAAAACTCAGCATTTAGTAGAAAAAATAATCCTGATATAAAAATCATACCACCAGCTAATGCGCTCATTGAATATAGGACTTTTGTAGAAAAAACACTTATTGCAAAAAGAAAAATACTCATAATGCTAAAAAAGTAAAATCCAATTGTTTCTATCATAAATTTTCCTTATCTAAAAAATCAGTTGGAGTAAGTCTTATTTTATCATCTTGTAGATATGAGCCATAGCCACTAAATTCCTCTTGTTCTTTTATATTTTTACTTAAAAGCTCATCCTTAAATGCATAATATGCTCTTTGTTCACTTGCAAACTCATACTCTTTTGTATGAACTATAGCTAACTCCGGACAAACATCTGCACAAAGTCCGCAATAAACACATCTTCCTAAATTTATAGAGTAGTTTTTTACCTTTTTTCTGCCATCATCAGCTAAAAAAGTCTCCATTCTAATGCATTTACTTATACAAATTTTTTCGCAAAGTCCACAACCAATACATCTTTCATTGCCACTTTCAAGAAGTCTTTGCAGTGAATGAACTCCACGATAACGAGAGTTTAGCTCCATTTTCTCAAAAGGATATAAAAGAGTGTGGGAATTATTTTTTTTAACCATTTCTTTAAAAGTAAGACTAAGCCCTATAAATAAATCTGGACTAAAAGTTCTTTTTAAAAAGCGTTTTAGTTTTTCTTTTTTAGATATTGCTTTTATTCTATTGTCAACTTTTATGTAACTCATTTTATCTCCTTAAATATTCACAATGCCTGTCAAAAAAATCATCATTAAGCATAGTGGCATTAGAACTTTCCAGCAAAGCCCCATTAGCTGATCTGCTCTTAAGTGTGGAAAAGTAGCTCTTGTCCATAGAAATAAAAAGAAAAAAAAGCTTGATTTTAAAATCATAACAATGCCACCTGGTATAAACCAAATTTGATTAAATCCACCAAAGAAAATTAGAGCTATTAAAACAGAGTAGGTTATCATATTTGCATACTCGGCTATGAAAAACATACCAAATCTCATTCCGCCATAAGGCGTTGTAACACCAGCGATTAATTCGGGATCGTTTTCTGTTAAACAAAGTGGAGTTCTATTACACTCTATAAATGAGGCAATTAAAAATGCAATAAAACAAATTGGTTGTTTCCAAAAAAACCATGCTCCAATTCCGCCACTTTGAGCATTTACTATATCAATTATTGAAAGTGAGCCAACAAGCATAATGATTGGAATTAGGCTCAAACCATTTATAACCTCAAAACTAACAAGCTGCATAACAGCCCTCATTGAACCAATTAAACTCCATTTATTATAACTTGATAATCCTGCTATTATAAGCCCATAAACACAAGTTGAACTAGCTGCTAAAACAAACAAAACACCAACACCTATATCGCTTAAAATCGGATGAACTTTTTGCCCAAAAAGTGTAAATTCTGGTAAAAATGGTATTGGAGCCATTGCTACAAATGCAGCAGTTACGGAGATCAAAGGTGCAAGGATAAAGGCAAATTTGGCTGATTTTTTAGGGATTACATCTTCTTTAAAAAAAAGTTTTATCATATCAGCTAAAATTTGACCTAGTCCCAAAGGCCCAACCATCCAAGGTCCAATACGGCGTTGCATATAAGCTAAAACTTTTCTTTCAGCGTATGTTCCAAGTCCGGCAAGTGATGCAATTACAGCAATTATTACAAGAGATTTTATAACGCTTTGAAGTATTAGCATTTAATAGCCTTTAATTCTATTTCTTTATATCTTGTCTTAAAACCAAATTCTAAATTTTCATCATAAAATGGAAGATAAGCCCCATCAATTTCATCATCTTTTTTTACTTTTACTTTTTCATTGTCCACCCAAACTAAATCTCCTTCTTTTAGGTCAAATTTTTGCATAAAATCAGCTCCTGCGTAAAGAAAAACTTCACTTTTTAAAAACTTGCAAGTATTTGTAAATTTACTAAAAGCTCCGATTTGATTTGCTTTGTAGATGAAATTTTCTAAATTTTCATTTAAATTTACGATTTTAAATTCATCTGTTTTTGGGTTATAAATTTTAGGCTTTATCTCAAAACCTCTGCAATTTTGGCCGCTGTTTTTATAAAAATTATCTAAATTTGTAATTTTTGGAGTCTCAATGCTAAGGGCTTTTGCAAGGTCACTTAAATAATAACCTTTATAATTTAGTGCTTTTTTAACCGGCACAACTCTTTTATCATAGTTTGTAAAACTTCCATTTTGTTGGGTTAGTGCAGGTGCGTCTAAATCAGAATTGAAAATACCAAATTTAAAATCACCATTTTCATTATATCCCAAAGTTTTTCCATTTTGAAAAACATCATCTAACTTGCAGTTTAAAGCAACTCCTAAAGAGTTTGTTCGTGGTGGAATAATAAGAGTTTTAAAAGGAGTAAAGGCCTCTATCATGCCAGTTAGTTTTGCTAAATTTTCAGCATTTTTACTAAATATAAAATCCTCTCCAATAATCAAAACAAGTTCTTTTTTATCAAGAGCAAGTTTATCAAACTCATTCTCATCTAAATTTAGGATTTCGAAGTAATCAATTTTATATTTTTCAAGCCAACTAGGTAAATTTTTACCAAATTTAAAAAGAATTAATAGCAAAATCTCTATATCAAATTTTGGACTATGTTTGCAAAATAGTAAGTTTTTTGAAAAGCCCTCAACCACGCTATCTTTTATGGTGTGAAAATAAATAGCGTTTGCTTTATTTATCTTTAAAGCATTGTTTAGTTTGTATGATAAATTTGGACTATCGTGTCTTAGAAAACTACCTGTAACTACTATAAAATCAGCATTTTTAATGTTTTGGGAATTTGCTGAAAAAAGATTTTTTCCAGAGTATTTTTCAAAATTTTTTAAGAATTTTTGATATTTTAAAGCCTCATCATTTATTAAATTTAGTCCAAATTTATCTTTTAAATTTGATAAAATTTGCGCATCTTCGTTTGTTATAAAACTATTAAATTTGATGTTTTTGATTTCATTATTTTTAATTAAATTGATAATTTCATTGAATTTACTCTCATTTTTATGGGCGTTTTCATTGTGAAAATCAAAGCCAAATCTTGCAGCTTTGTTTATTTCACCAAATTCATAATCATTTGTAACTCTATAAATTTTTAAATCACTATCTTCAATACCTTTTTGTTTTACTTCATAATATATTAATTCGCAATCACTTGAGTGTGGGTTTGATGAAGCTATTTTTTTTAGCTCCCACGCATTTGATGAGTAGGTAAAGTATTTTATTCCAAGTGCTCCAACTGGACAAACAGCTTCGCATTCTCCGCAGTTAGAACAACTTTTATCTTGCTCAATCAAACTTTTTTGAAATTTATTCCAAACTGCGTAAGCGTCTTTTTGCATACTCTCTTTTAGTTCTTTTGGTGGCATATCTGCGTTTCTTGGAGTTGTTTTTAATGCGTTTTCGCCTATTTTATCCTTGCATACTGTAATGCATCTTTCACAAACTATGCACAAGCTTGAATCATAATCGATAAATTCACTAAAGTTTTTAATGGGCTTGTGGGTTTCTTTAATTGCATAATTTACCTCATCAACTCCAAGCATTAAAGTATAGTTTTGAAGTTCACACTCTCCGCTTTGATCGCAAACTCCGCATTCCAAAGGGTGGTTAATAAGATAAGTTTTCATTATCTGTTTTCTTGCCTCATGAAGCTCGGGTGAGTTTGTTATAACGCTTTGTCCATCTTTTGCTTTAGCATTGCAACTATAAACGATTTTTCCATCAGCTTCCACCATACAAAGCCTGCAAGCAAGAGTTGGTGAACAGCAACTTACATAGCAAATCGCAGGTATAAAAATATCATTTTCTCGTGCGACTTTTAGTATGCTCTTGCCATCAACAAACTCGCAAATTTGTCCGTTTATAGTTATCTTACCCATTTAAAACCTTTGTTTTTTTAAGTTTTAGCATTTAAAAACTTACCATTTTATGCCTTATGAGTTTTTACAACTTCAAAAGCATAGTTGTCAAGGTTTTTTACACCTAAAAATGCTATCGTGCCTTTTAAATTTTTATCAAATTTAAAAGTTTTTGTAATGTTTAAATTTTTTGATTTTATGGTTACAAGTTCACCGTCTTTAACTTTTGCAACTATTTTAAAGTAATTTCCACCTTTAAACTCATTATCTTTTGTGTGCTTATAAACAACTGCACCATCAAAGCTATCAAGCTCTTTTAATTCACCTAAATTTGCACTATTGAAATCTAGTTTATTTCCAGCTGAGTTAATAACTTTAAGATTAAAATTTGAAGATATTAGATTTAGAAGTGCTTTGATATTGTCTTTATCTTTGTGGAAATTTAACATATTTTCATCGGCTATTATCAAATCAGCGTCTTTTAAAAATTCTATAATTTCTTCAATTTCCTCTTCGCCAACACTACTTTCTCCACTTAAAAACCCAATATCTTCATTTTCTAAATCTTTACAAATTTCAGAAGCTATCATCATTAAAACATACGCTTCGCTTGAAATTTCACACTTTACAAAGATATTGTTTTGTAGTTTTTCATCTTCCATAGGACTAAGAGTTAAAAAACTTGCATTATGAAATTTTGCCGCTAAGTCAGGGTTTTGAAAACTTAAATTTGGTGTTATATTAAAAATTTTCATATTCTTCCTTTTTTTACTGTGATTATCCAATCACTTCTATTAAATTTTATTGAGTTTAAAAGTGTAGAGTTTAGGCCATTTATTAAATTCGCACTTTTTTCTACGCTTGAAAAATCCCCTATTTCAAAGATAAACTGACTTACTTCACCATTTTGGCTTGATTTTACAAGTTCGCCCATTCTTGTTAAAAAGTTAGCTTTTAAATGCCTTAAATCATATCTTTTCATTATCTATCAACTTCACCTAAAATTATATTTGTACTGCAAATTATAGCTGGAATATCTGCTATATATCCACCAACTAAGAGATCTTCATAAATTGCACAATGCCAAAAAGATGGCGCTCTTATTTTGAGTCTATAAGGCATATTTTCTCCAGTTGAATATATATAAAAGCCAAGTTCTCCTTTATTAGCCTCTGTTGGGAAATAAATTTCACCAACTGGTGGTTTTATACCTTGAGTTACTAGGACAAAATGTTTCATTAAAGAGTAATTTTGCGTCATAATCTCTTCTTTTGTTGGACTTACAAACTCACTTTTTGCTAAAATTTGCGTATCGCTTTCAAGGTATAGTTTTGCACATTGTCTTAAAATTTTAACACTTTCTTTTATTTCGGCAATATAGCATTTATATCTTGCGTAGCAATCTCCCTCGTCTGAATATGGCACATCAAACTCAAGCTCATCATAAATTAAATAAGGCTCTTCTTTTCTAATATCATATTTTACTCCGCTTGCTCTAAGCATAACTCCACTACATGCATAACCTAGTGCCAACTCTTTTTTTATAACACCAACGCCTTGCATTCTTAAAAGCCAAATTCTATTATTATTAAGCAAGGTTTCATAATCTCTTAGACCGTTTAAGATTTTGTTGCAAACATCGTAAAGATCATCTAAAAAGCCATCATAAAGGTCTAAAAAAACTCCTCCTATTTTTATGGAGTTTTGAGTAAGTCTTGCACCGCAATATTTTTCTAATAAGTCTAATACAAATTCTCTTTCTCTAAAAGCATATAAAAAAACTGTCATTGCTCCAACATCTAGGGCTTGAGTACCAACATATAAAAGATGAGCTTGTATTCTGTTTAGCTCTAAAATTATAGTTCTTATAATTTGAGCCCTTCTTGGAACTTCGATACCACAAAGTTTTTCAACTGCACCACAAAATCCATAGTTATTTCCACTTGCAGCTGTATAGTCAATCCTATCAGTTACTGGAACAAATTCGTTATAAAGAGCATTTTCAGCCATTTTTTCCATACCTCTGTGCATGTATCCAATCCCAGGACTTGCTTTTATCACTTTTTCGCCATCGAGTTCAAGCATAAGTCTTAGTTGGCCATGAGCTGCTGGGTGTTGAGGTCCAAAATTTAAAATCATATTTGAGTTTTGTTTTGTAAATTCTATATTTTCAAAAAATGGTTTTAACTTGGTAGGATTTTGCATTGCTATCTTCTTTTTTTAATTGTTTTAAATTTTTGTCTTTTTGCTTTTTTAACAAGCAAAACTCCGCCATCTTCTTGATATTCTTGCACGGATACTTTATCGCTTGGTGGCTTGCCATATTCGCTTTCATGGTAAAGTTTTGCAAAATTAAAGTAGTCTTTACTATCAACAAAAGCACTATCTCTATTTTCTTCTTTAAATTTATCTCTATTTTCTTTGCCAAAAATTTTATCTATTTCATACCATTTTGCTTTTTCATCACCTTGTAAAGGATATGTTTTTAAAAGTGGATATCCAAACCAATCATCTGGCATTAAAATTCTTTTTAAATTTGGATGATTTTTAATCAGCACTCCAAACATATCATAAAGTTCTCTTTCGCTCCAATTCGCACTTTTAAAAAGTTTTGTAACACTTTGTAAAAACTCACCACTTTTTACAAAGCATTTTACTCTCATTCTTTTTTTAAGTTTTGTGCTTAAAAGCTGATAAAAAACGCAAATTGCCTCTTTTTCATCTATAAAATCAATTCCACTAAGTTCGCTTAAAATATCATATCCAAACTCTTTTAAAGACTTTAAGATTTCAAAATTATCATTGCTGTTTATAAAAATAACTAAATTATCAAACTCTATATATGACTCTTTTATTTCAAATTTCTCAAGCACTTTTAATTCTGCTTCAAATTCTGAGTCAATAACTTCAAATTTATCGCTTTGTTTTGGAATTTCAAATCTCATCAAACAAGCCTTTTTGGTTTTTGACTTCTATTTGCACTTTGTTTTCTAATCTTTTTTTGAAGTATCATAAGTGCGTATTGAAGTGTTTCTGGGCGTGGTGCACATCCTGGTATATAAATATCAACAGGTATTATCCTATCACATCCTTGAACGGTTGAATAGGTGTTAAACATGCCACCTGTGTTTGCACAACTTCCCATACTAATTACCCATTTGGGCTCTGGCATCGCATCGTAAAGTCTTCTTGTAAATTCAGCGTGTTTTTTTGTTAAAGTTCCTGCAATTATCATAACTTCGGATTGTTTTATACTAGCTCTAAAAATAACACCAAATCTATCAAAGTCAAATCTTCCAGCGCCTGTTGCCATCATCTCTATCGCACAACATGCAAGTCCGTAGTTTGCAGCCCAAAGGCTATTGCTTCTACCCCAATTAACAATTTTATCAATTGTTGTTAGGATAACTGGAGCACCGTTATTTTGTGCGTAATTTATCTTATCCAATCCAAAGCTCCTTTATGCCAGGCATAAACAAATCCTATAGCTAAAAATGCTAAAAATAAAATCATCTCAATTAGCCCAAAAATTCCTAAAATTTTGAAATTTACAGCCCAAGGAAACATAAAGATAATTTCTACATCAAATAAAATAAAAAGCACGGCTATTAGATAAAAATTTGAGTTTATGCGATTTGGTTGAATTACTGACGCAGGGCCTGATTCATAAATCGCATTTTTTAACAACTCATCATTTTTATTTGCAAATTTGTTACCAAGATAGGCAGATAACTCAGTTATAAGACCAAAAATAACAAATGATAAAATAAGCATTATAAAAGCACCAAAATATGGGTGAGCAAAATATATGTGCGACATAAACAACCTCATTACATAAAAATCTTTCAATTATAATGAATTTAAACTTTAAACGGAATAAATTTATAATTTTAAGGCTATTTTTAAGCCACACATAAATTTATAAAAATATGCTAAAATTAAGTCTATATTTTTTAAACAAAAGGAAAAAATTATGAAAAAACTAGCTATTTCACTACTTATTTTATCTGGATTTTTTACTGGATGCTCACAAACTGCTGAATATAATAAAAATCTTGAAGTAAAGGACACATCTCATAATATCGCTGTTAAAAAACCACTACAAAAAACATATATTTATATGGATGCTTCAGCACTTGGTTCGCAAAGTATCAAATCAAGCACATCTTTAGGTGAGGACAATTTAAAGATAGATATTGGAGAGTTTGTAAAAAACGAGAGCCTAAATTTCTTCAAAAGAGCTTTTTCAAATTTAGAATTTAGCACAAATAAAGAAATTTTAAGTTCAAACGATCTTATAGTAATGCCTGAAATTTATAGATTTGGTTATGGGTTTTATAGCGCTGATGGGTTTAATGTAGATTCAAAGCCTTTTGTAAACTATACTTTAAATTTAAAAATTTATAAAAATGGAATGGAAATTTATAATAAAGTCATAAGTAAATCGGATAGAATTTATGGTGAAAAAACATTTTTTGGTATGGGAAATACCAGCTACGCTCAAATCGGACCGATTTTTCAAAAAGCTTTAGCTAATGATTATAACAATAATGCCGTTGATATACTAAAAGCTATTAATTTGGCAAATTAAACGGAGTAAATTTTGAAAGAAATTTTAATAACAAATGATGATGGTTTTGAGGCAAAGGGGCTTTTAGAGCTTGCAAAGACTTTAAAAAGCGTTGCAAAAGTTACAGTTGTTGCACCAAGCGAGGAAAAATCAGCTTGTGCGCATTCTCTAACTTTAACAAAACCACTTAGGTTAATTGAACTAGCTCCAAATTTTTATAAGCTTGATGATGGAACACCAGCTGATTGCGTTCTTTTAGGACTTTTTTCGCTTTTTAAGGACAAAATGCCAGATTTAATAATAAGTGGCATAAATCATGGTGGAAATTTAGCTGAAGATATAACTTACTCAGGAACTTGCGGTGGGGCTATGGAGGGTGTTTTACAAGGCATTCCATCACTTGCTGTATCGCAGTTTTATGATGGTGATAGTATGGAAAAATACGGTTTTGATTTAGCATGTGAAGTAACTCTTAAAATAGTAAAAAAAATTTTTGAAAAAAACTATCCACTTCCAAGAAAAAAACTTTTAAATTTAAATATTCCAGCTGTTCCAAAAGAAAATTATAATGGCTTAAAAGTAGTTCCTGCTGGTGAAAAAGAGTATTATTTAGATGCAAAAAGATGTGAAAATCCACGCGGGGTTGAGTATTATTGGCTTGGAAAAATGCAAATGAATTTTGATAGAAATAAAAATTTAAATAGCGACTTGGGTGCGGTTTTAGATGGATTTGCAAGTCTAACTCCAATAACTTTAAATTTAACCGAAGAAAAAGAAATTTCAAATTTAAAAGAGTGGATAAAAGGTTAGCTTGTGATTGAAAATGATGATAAATTTACAAGGATAAAGTGGCTTTTTGGTAAAGATGGTTTTGAAAAACTTCAAAATGCAAAGGTCTTAATTTGCGGCGCTGGTGGAGTTGGAGGAGCTTGCACAGAAGTCTTAGCAAGAAGTGGAGTAGGGAATTTAGCCATTATTGATAAAGATATTTTTGAGATAACTAATCAAAATCGCCAGATAGGAAGTGAGTTTTTAGGCGAAAAAAAAGTAGATGTTTTTGCTAGGAAATTTGAGTGTGTAACGCCTATTTTCGCTAGGATTGATGATGATTTTTTACAAAATTTTGATTTTAGTAAGTTTGATTTCGTAGTTGATGCTATAGATGATATCCCTGCAAAAGTAGCTTTGGCAAATAAAGTTTTTAGCCTTAATAATGTAAATTTTATAAGCTCAATGGGTGGTGCAAAACGCATAAATCCTGCATTAGTAGAATTAACAAGCATTTGGAAGACAACAAATGATGCTCTTGCTAAAAAATTTCGCTATGAGCTTAGAAAAAGCGGATTTAATTGTGATTTTATGGTAGTTTATTCAAAAGAAGAGCCAGTTTGTGAGAATTTAGGAAGTTTTATGGGTGTAACTGCAACTTTTGGAAATTTCCTTGCAAGTTATGTGGTAAAAAAATTGATAGAAAAAGAGTAAAATTATTTTTTGCCTTATGCTATCTTTTTTAATAGATATAGGTTTTCTTTTACATATAAACTTCTACTACCCAAATTTCTACTTCCCCTAAATGTATTGTAAGTTTGTTCTAAGATATCCACGCGACCAAATTTAGCTAAGTTTGTTAAAAACTCATCTTTACTTATAAAACCCTCTGAGTTATAAGAAATGAGCACGAATTTAGCTTTTAAATTTGAAATTAGTTCAAAAAACGCTTCACTTGCAACTTTTTTCTTATTATAATCGCTTCTATTCCAATCTTTTGGAATGCCTGAAATCTCTGAAATTTTACTTGGTCGTTCATTTTTTGCGATTAAATTTAGCATAAAATAGTTTGAGCCATAAGGGTGCTGGTTGTATGGCGGATCTATGTAGCATAAATCAACTTCTTCAAACTCTTTTACAAGCTTATTCGCATCTTCTTGAAAGACTTTAAAATCACAATTAAAGTTAGAAAATACCGGCATTTGAAGAGTTATTTTTGCTTTTATTCTTTTTAGGGCGTTTTGTCCTTCTCCACCAAACTCGCCAATTCCGTTTTTATTTTTATAAAAGCCTTTAAAAACTCCACTTGTATTTGTATGATTGCTAGCTAGATATAAAAGTGGTGCAAGATAAAATTTTTGTAAGCTTAAAGGTAGTTTTGCGATTTGGTTTCGTGCGGTGTCTATGTAGTTTGCATTAAATTTAGTATAAAAAACTCGTTCAAATTCATTTATATTTTCATCATTTTTAGGTGCGTAAAGTTCGCTTATAAAACCTGGTGCGAAATTTGCCTTAATATTTGCTTTTAAATTCTTTAAAATAGCTGAAATTTCATGCTTTAACTCATCATTTGCATTTGTTAAATAGCACTCATTTATAATCTTTGAGTAAAGCTCTAAATCATTTGCTATTAAAAAATTTGAGTGCTGTTTTAAAAATCTTGCCACTATCCCACTTCCACTAAAAAGATCAAGTGAGCTTAATTTATCTTTTTTTAAATCTTTTTTTACTTTATTAATTGCTGTGCCTATAAAATCTAAAAGTGACCGCTTGTTTCCTAGATAAGTTATAATTTGTTTTGTTAAAAAATCACTATTTTCTATTATCAATACCCAAGTTCCTCATCAACTAAAATTATCGTTGTTCTAGCACTTTCATCGTGTTTTATGATGCTATATTTATTGCAAAGATCCTCTGGTGTATAAGTCCTTATTTTGCCATATTTTACAGCTGTTTTATTTATCCTATCAGCGTTTTTTACAGCTGCGATTTTTTCAATTCGCTCAATTGCTTTTTCCAAATTTAAAACAATTTTATTTTTTCCAACTACTAAAAGAACTTTTTTTGGGCCAAAAATTTGTGCTGCGACTCTGTTTCCTGTGCCATCGACATTTACAAGCCAGCCATTTAATGTAATAGCATTTGAGCTTGTGATGTAGAGATCACTTAAAAGCCCATTTCTACGGCGATTTAAATTTTCTTCCATTGAAATTCCAGCTTCATATTGGTTAAATAATGTTATGTTTTTTAAGCCCACTAAATAATCCAAAAGTCCGATTTCTTTTACACTTTCAGAGCCACCAAGACCGATTTTAAGACCATCTTTTATAAAAGTTTTTGCAATGCTTAGTGCTTCTTTGCCATCTTTTGCCTGTAAAACTTCAAAGCCATTGGTTTTTAAATTTTGTATTAAAGCTTTCATATTTTAATCCCTTATTTTTTTTATCTTTGTTTTATATAGTTTATAAATTTTTGATGGTTTTTTTTCTATAAATTCATCACCTATAACCTCATCAGCCACGCTTTTTGCGTATTCTAAATCAAATTTTTTATTATGCAAATTTGCAGAGCTTGAATACATCCAGCCATGAGTTTGTAGAAATTGGCTATGGTTGTCATCTTTTACAACTCTAACGCTTTTTGAGTTTGGATAGATAAAAGTTGTTTTTCTAGACTTTCTAACTAAATTTTTAAATTTTTTTGGCACTCTTGCAAAGTTTTTAAGCTCGCTAAAACTTGCCGTTGTAATTAGGCAGGGTTGATTTAAATCTCTATTTTTAATGCGGTTAATTTCATGTAAGTTTTTACTTAAAAATCCAGCTGTTGTGTCTGTTTGAACTAAATATATCAAAATTTTATCCTTAAAATAGGCAATTATACACTTTAAAGATTTAAATTTAGATAATTTTGCTACAATACTCTTTAGATTCTAGGTTTTAGAAATAACAATTTTAGGAAATTTAATGTATTTTATCGGTATTGATATTGGTTCAACTTCGACAAAAGTAGCTATTTATGATGCAAATTTAGATGAGTTTTGTGATCTATTTTTCATGCCTACTGGATTTAGTGGAGTTGAGATTTCAAAAAAAGTTTATCAAATTTTACTTAGCAAAAACTATTTTCCATTTTTTATAACTGCAACTGGATATGGTAGAGTTAGCGTGGATTATGCAAATTTAAGCCTTACAGAAATACTTTGCCATGGTATTGGAGCTAGTTATTTGTTTAAAAAAGACTGCACGATTATAGATGTTGGCGGACAAGATACAAAGGCTATAAGGCTAGTTGGCCAAAAGCCAGATGATTTTATAATGAATGATAAATGCAGTGCTGGAACTGGTAAATTTATGGAAGTTATGGCTACAAGACTTGGACTTAATTTAGCTGAGATTTATGATATAGCTTCGCCAAAAGATGGAATTGAAATTAGTTCAACTTGCACGGTTTTTGCCGAAAGTGAGATAATTTCGCTTATGGCAAATGGTGTTTCAAAACAAAATTTAGCTTACGCCATAGTTGATTCATCAGCTAAAAAAGTCGCTAGTTTAGCAAAAAAGCTTGAAAATGACTTTTATTTTTTAAGTGGTGGATTAAGCAAAGTTCCAATTTTTATAAATTTGCTTAAAACTCACTTAAATGCTGAAATTTTTACAGATGAAAATGCCATATTTTGCGGAGCGATGGGAGCAAGTTTGATGGGAAAGAGAAAAGCAAAGGATAAAAAATGAATCTTAACTCGCTAAAACAACAAAACGCAAATGAGCTTTTAAATTTAAAACAAAGTGGTAAGAAAATAGTTGGAGTTTTTTGTACTTACGCTCCAAAAGAGCTAATTTACGCAAGTAATGCGGTGGCGATTTCAATATGTGCGTATGATGAAAGCCCTATAAATGAAGCCCACAAAGAACTTCCTAGAAATCTTTGTCCTTTAGTAAAGGCAAGTTATGGATACTCTTTGAGTGGAAAATGCCCTTATATGAATGCAAGTGATTTGATAATTGGCGAAACAACCTGTGATGCTAAAAAGAAAATGTTTGAACTAATGGCAAATCAAAGAGAAATTTATGTGATGGAACTTCCAAACATGACAAATTCTTCAAGTCTA
Source organism: Campylobacter ureolyticus ACS-301-V-Sch3b (assembly GCF_000413435.1). Classification (NCBI taxonomy): domain Bacteria; kingdom Pseudomonadati; phylum Campylobacterota; class Epsilonproteobacteria; order Campylobacterales; family Campylobacteraceae; genus Campylobacter; species Campylobacter ureolyticus. The sequence continues at coordinate 531,425 of NZ_KE340326.1, forward strand.
AATTTATGGAAAAGCGAGATATTAAGGCTAAAAAAGGCTTTGGAAGTTAAATTTAATACAAAAATTACTGATGAAAAATTAGCAGATGCAATAGAAATTTATAATACCGAGCGAAGTTTAATGGCTGAAATAATTTCCCTTCCAAAGCTTGATCCAAATCCAATAACTGGAAGCGAGCTTCATGATATCTTGTTTGCAAATGATTTTATTTTTGATAAAAAAGAAAAATTTAAGCTTTTAAGGGGTTTGATAGATGAATTTAAAGAAAAAAGTAAAAGTGAATTTACTCTAAAAAATAATAAAAAAAGACTTATTATAACAGGCTGTCCAAGCGGTGGCGTTGCTAAAAAGATCATAAACGAGGTTGAGAAATTTAATGCCGTTGTTGTTGGGTTTGAAAATTGCGTTGGGAGTAAAAACTTTGATAATTTAGTTGAGTTAAAAGGTGATTTGTATGAAAACTTAGCTAATAGATATTTAAAAATTCCTTGTTCTATAATGTATAAAAATAGCTCTCGTTTAGAAAAATTAAAAAATATGATAGATGAATTTAATGCTGATGGAGTGATTGATATAAGCCTAAGTGCGTGTCATACTTACGCAATTGAAGCTTTTAATGTAAAAAATAGCGTAAAAGAAGCAGGGGCTTCGTATTTACATATTGAGACTGATTATTCAAAGCAAGATAGTGGGCAAATTAGAACAAGACTTGAAGCTTTTTGTGAGCTTTTGTAACAAATTTAGGTTAAAATATAAAAAATTTTAAAAAGGAGAAATTATGAAAATAAAGAGTTTAGTTTTAGCTGCGGCTTTAGCGATTTCAGGTTTAAATGCTAAATTTAGCGTTTATTTTGATGCTGGTGGAAGCGCAGGGGATAACTTTGGAACTGTTATATCAAATGGAGCAAAGGCTGCTGCAAAGGATTTGGGAGTTGATTTAAAGGTTTATTATTCAGACTGGGATCCAAATAAAATGGTTGAAAACTTTAAAACTTATAGTGCAACAATGCCTGATGGAATGGTTATAATGGGTCATCCTGGTGATGATTTGTATAAGCCATTGGTTGATAAAGCTGTAAAAAATGGTATCGTTGTAACAAGTATCGACACACCACTTAAAAAAACACAAGAAAACAATGCAGTAAGTGGTTTTGGATATGCAGGAAGTGATAATTACTCAGCTGGACTATCTATGGCAAATGAAGCAATTAGGTTTTTTGATTTAAAAAAGGGCGATAAAGTTATGATTTGGGGACTTTTAAGTCAGCCAACAAGAGGACTTCGTGCAAAGGCTATGATCGAGGTTTTAGAAAATGCTGGAATGAAAGTTGATTATATAGAAATTTCACCTGAAATAAACAAAGATCCAACCCTTGGACAAAGCGTTTTTGGTGCGTATGTGGCAAAAAACCCTGATTTAAAAGTTGCTTTTATAGATCATGGCTCATTAACTGCGACAATGGCTCAAATTATGAAAAATTTAAACATTGATAAGGATAAAATCGGTATCGCTGGATTTTCTCTTTCGCCTGCAACTTTAGCTGGTATAAAAAGCGGATATGTTGATATTATAGGTGATGCTCAGCCATATTTTCAAGGATATTTTAGCGTTTTACAAATTTATATGAGTAAAAAATACGGATTTTCAGGTTTTAGCATCGATACAGGTGGTGGATTTGTAACAAAAAACAATATCAGTTTAATTGAGCCTTTAATTAAAAATGGCATCAGATAGTGTTATAAAACTTAAAAATGCCTTTAAAAGCTTTGGTAAAACCGAGGTTTTAAAAGGCGTTGATTTTGAGCTTAAAAAGGGTGAAATTTTAGTTTTATTAGGTGATAATGGAGCTGGAAAAAGCACCCTTATAAAGTGCCTTTGTGGTTTTGATAAGTTTGACAAATTTGATGAGTTTAGCGTAAATCAAAAGGCTTTAAGCTCAAAACAAATCAACTTCAAATTTATGAGAAATTTAGGTGTTGAGGTTGTTTTTCAAGAAAGCGCAGTTTGTAAAAATCAAGAAATTTATAGAAATATTTTTGCAACAAGACATATTAAAAAATTTGGCTTTATTGATAAAAAAACTGAGATAAAAGTAGCAAATGAGCTTTTAAAAACTTATCTAAACTACACTGGTGTAGGGCTTGATGCAAAAAGTAAGGCGTTAAATTTAAGCGGCGGTGAAAGGCAAGGTTTGGCAATTGCAAGGGCGATTTATTTTAAATCAAATATTTTAATACTAGATGAGCCAACCACTGCACTTGGGGTAGCGCAGCAAAATAAACTTACGTCATATCTAAAAGAATTAAACGACGTTAGCATTATTTTAATAACTCACAGCCTAAATAAAGCCTATGAGCTTGGCGATAAATTTATCCTTTTAAAAGGCGGTAGAATCTTAAAAACCGCCCAAAAATCAGACTTTAAAACTCTAGATAGTCTTTATAGGTTTGTAGAATGACAAAAGAAAATAAAATAAATTTGGCACTAACTTTAATGCTTTTTGGAATTTGGGCTATGTTTTGCTACTTTTCTCCAAATGTTTTTTTAAGTAAAAATATATATTTTAGCTATCTTTCAAGTATTCCTTTGATTTTGATTTTAGCACTCGGACTTTTGCCACTTATCATAAGTGGGGAGTTTGATATGAGCTTTCCGTCCATAATGGCAATGGGTGGTTTTGTTTGTTCTTATGTTTTTAATAATACAAATTCGCTTTTTTTAGCAGTAATTTTTGCTTTGATTTTTGGCTGTTTGGCTGGCGTTTTTAATGCAGTTTTAGTGCTACTTTTTAAAATTCCATCCATCATAGCAACTATTGGAGCACAGTTTTTTTGGCGTGGGTTAAGTGTTGTTTTAAGTGGTGGGTTAAGCCTTAGCTTGGCTAATGCAGATGGACTTTTAAAAGATATTTTGGTTGGTAGAGTTTTTGGAGTGCCGATGCAAAGCGTGTGGGCTTTGGTGCTATCATTTTTACTTTATATTTTGATTTTTAAAACAAGCAGTGGTGAGAGCATTTTGTTTGTAGGTGATGATGAAAAAAGCGCCAAAATGCTTGGTTTTAGACCAAATTTAACTAAATTTATGCTTTTTATAAACTCAGGTTTTATGAGCGCATTTGCTGGAGTTATTTTAAGTTTAGAGTTTATAAACTGGTGGCCAAGTCAAGGTGATGGCTATATGCTACTTGTTTTTGCTGCGATTTTTATAGGTGGAACTAGCGTTTATGGTGGAAGTGGGCGAATTTATGGCACGATAATAGGCAGTATTATCATCGGTATAATGGAAAGTGGCATCGTAGCAATGGGCTTTGATGCGTTTTATACAAGGCTTGTTTATGGGGTTATTATTATAATTTCAGTTTGTGTTTATTCGCTTATTTTAAATAAAAATGAGTAAATTTATGCAGTTTTTAAATTTTGTTTTAAAGCTTTCATTCTTCAATCCCTTATTTTTTTTATTTTTGTTTTTATGGTTTATAAATTTTTGATGGTTTTTTCTAGCCTTTCTAGCTAAATCTTTTTAGCACTCTTGGAAAGTTTGAAAGCTCGTTAAAACTTGCCGTTGTGATTAAACAAGGCTGATTTAAATCTCTATTTTTAATGTGGTTAATTTCATGTAAATTTTTACTTAAAAACCCAGCTGTTGTGTCTGTCTGAACTAAATATATTATATAAAACCTTAAAATTTTTTGTTAATTTTAATATGTTGCTTCTTTTTATTTGATAAAAGTTTAACCTTATTTACATAATAGTTACAGTATAATTAAATTTTAATTTTTATTTATAAAAAAGGAGTTTTGAATGAAAAACATAGTTTTAAAAAGTTTAGTTGCAAGTTCTTTGCTTTGCTCATCATTGTTGGCTGATAGTTTTGTTGGTGTTTTTGGCGGATATAGCTTAAAATCGGAATTTAAGCTCAAAGATGATAGCGGCTCTGATATAGAGGAAGGCGATATAGATAAATTAAAATTAGATGATAAAAGAGTAAATTTGGGTGTAAAAGCCGGATATGACTTTGATAGTTTTAGGGTCTATGGAGCTTATAGATATAATTTTAAGGCAAAAGATAGTTATTTTATAGATAATTTTTTAGGAAACATGGAATGGAAGAGCCATGATTTCTTGATAGGTGCTGACTATACTCCAAACATAACAGATAGCTTTAAGTTTAGTTTAGGTATTTATGGCGGTATTTCAAGGCTTAATATGAGACTTGAAGGCATTGATTACTACGACAATACAAAGGATAGTTTTAGCAAAGACAAAACAGGATTTATTTACGGCGCAAAAATAGGTGGCATATATGAGCTTGATGAGAATAATGAAGTTGAATTTGGCTACCAAATAGATGAAAGTGATTATGGAAAGATAGAAGATGTTAAAATAAAAGTTAGAGATCACGGACTTTACTTAGGATATAACTATAAATTTTAATATCTCATAAAGATGCATTTTTTAAATGCATCTTGTTTCTAATTATTTTTAATTCACTGCACTTTAAGATAGTTTTTAAATTTATATTTTGATTTGTTTTTGCTTTCAAAAAGTCCAAAGTTATTTTAAATTTTATGATAAATTTAATCTTTTTTAGTCTTTCATTCTCTTTTTATATTTTTCAATATAGATTTTAAAGATGCAAATTTAGAGTTTTGTTTATGGTGTTTTTATTTTTTGATGCTCAAATAGAGATATATCAAAGTTTTGTATTAAGCAAATAACTCTAATTTTTGGTATTTTGGTAATTAAAAATTTAAAAGAATTTGGCAAATACAAATATTTAAATTTGCCAAATTAAAATTTATTCTATTTTTTCTTTGCTTTTTGGAAGGATTAAATTTAAAAACACCCCAATAATTGCACCAAGGCCTATTTGTGAAAAGCTTGCAAAACCAAAGTCAAGCACCATCCCACCAAGTGCAGGAACAAGTACAAGAGCGATAATTATCATATTTCTAGGCTCATTCATATCAACACTGTTTTTAATCAAACTCTCCATTCCAACGCTTGCAATAATTCCAAATAACAAAATCATAATACCGCCCAAAACACAAGCTGGAATCGTAGCTATCAAAGCTCCAAGTTTGCCAACAAATGCAAGCAATATCGCAGTAAATGCTGACCAAGTCATAATAGCTGGATTAAAAGCTTTTGTAAGTCTTACTGCGCCTGTTACTTCTGCGTAAGTGGTACAAGGTGGTCCAGCTAAAAGAGCTGCTACGCTTGTGGCAACGCCATCACCTAATAATGTTTTATGAAGTCCTGGTTTTTTTGTAAAGTCATAATTTGTCACATTACTGATTGCTACAACATTTCCGATATGTTCTATTATTGGGGCGATTACAACTGGTATCATATATAAAATTGCATCTAGTTCAAATTTCGGTGCTGTGAAATTTGGCACTCTAAACCAAGGAGCTTCTTTAACTGGTGAAAAGTCAATAATCCCATAAAAATATGATATTATATAACCTGCTGCAATGCCACATAAAATAGGGATTAGCTTTAACATTCCTTTTGCAAACATTATACATAAAAGTGTTACTAAAAGAGAAATTCCTGCTATTATCATCGCATCATTTTGGCTAAAATTTGGATTTAAAATTTGATAATTTTTAAGCATATCACCACTTGCCATTGCCATAGAAACTGCTGATGGACTTAAGACAAGTCCAATTGTCATGATCACAGGTCCAACAACAATTGGCGGTAAAAATTTATCAATAAAACTTTTTCCTTTGATTTTTACAAAAAAACTAAATGCCGAGTACACAAGTCCTGCAAAAAATACTCCTCCCATAGCAGCTGGAAGACCCCATTTGCTAACAGCAAATGAAATTGGAGCTATGAAAGCAAAACTACTTGCTAAGAAAATAGGCACCACTTTTTGGCGGCAAATTAGCTGAAAAATTAGTGTTCCAAGTCCGGCTGTAAATAACGCAACACTTATATCAAGTCCGCATAAAATCGGCATTAAAACAAGTGCGCCAAATGCAACAAATAAAAACTGAGCACCCAAAAGTGCATCTTTGAATCTAAACTTATAATCAGTCATAAATCTCCTTAAAATCATCAAATTTTATAATTTTTAATGTTTGAAAATTTAGAAATTTATGAAAGATAAAAAGTTTAAAAGTATTGGGTTTGTGAATAAAAAAGCTTTTCAAAAAATTTCCATTCTTTTAGCTTTGGCTTGTAAATTTTAAAGATTAAAATTTACAAAAAAACTACGCCAAACTCGGTGCTATAAGTAAAATTGTAATTTTCCAAAAAGGAATATTACAATAAAATTTATTAAATTTTGTTTAGATTTTACAAATTTATCTATTTTTTAGCTCGTCTCTTATTTCTCTTAAAAGCTTGATATCTTCGCTTGGTTCTTTTGGGGCTTCTTCAGCTTTTGGTTTTTCTCTTTTTAGTTTGTTTATTGCTTTTATAGCTACAAAAATACAAAATGCAATAATAATAAAATCAATCGTAGTTTGTATAAAGCTACCATAGTTTAGTGTTACAGCTGCTGTTTCTCCATGGGCTTGTTTCAGTACTATTTTAAAATCTGTAAAATTTACCCCGCCTGTTATAACACCTATTACTGGCATTATAACATCGCCTACTAGTGAGCTTACGATTTTACCAAATGCACTTCCTATAACAACACCTACTGCCATATCGATGACATTTCCACGAACTGCAAATTCTTTAAATTCTTTTATAAAACTCATTTTTTTCCTTTATTAATTAGTTGTTTTTCAAAAAATAATTCTTATTATATCCCAAATGATGGGCTATGATTATGAAATTTTTTAAATTTAACGCTAAGAGCGGTAAAAATTCCTATAAATTAATCATTTGTAAAAATTTTATATCTTCTTTTAGCCTAATCTCTTTTTTCTCATTTTTATATTGATAAGTTCTACTGCCAAAGAAAAAGCCATAGAAAAGTAGATATAACCTTTTGGTATATGAAGTCCACATCCATCAGCTACTAAAGCCACTCCAACTAAGATCAAAAATGATAAAGCTAAAATTTTAATAGTAGGATTGTCATCTACAAATTTACTTATTGCTTTGCTTGCTACCATCATAACACCCACTGCTACGATAACTGCTAGAATCATAATTTCGATATGATCAGCCATGCCAACAGCAGTTATTACACTATCTAGCGAAAAAACTATATCTAAAATGGAAATTTGAATTATTATAGAAGCAAAACTTACTTTTTTTGTGCTAATGTGCTCTTCGTGAGTTTGGCCTGAAATGCTTGAGTCAATTTCTGTGGTTGATTTATATATTAAAAAAAGTCCTCCAATAATTAAAATCAAATCTCTACCTGAAATTTCCTCTCCAAATACACTAAACAAAGGAGCTGTTAATTTCATAATCCAAAATAAACTTAAAAGTAGTAAAATTCTACTTATCATGGCAAAGCCAAGACCTATAATTCTAGCTTTATTTTGCTTTTCTTTTGGAAGTCTTGAGCATAAAATTGCTATAAAAATAATATTATCAATACCTAAAACTATCTCAAGACCAATAAGAGTAAAAAGACTTATCCACGCTTCAGGTGAGGCAAACCATTCAAACATCTAATTCCTTTTTTAAAAAATCTTTTGATTTTACTTAAATTTAATTAGAAAAAGCTAAAAGCTCTATTATGGTTTTTGGTAAAATTTCATATTCAAGCTTATGGATATTTTCCTCCCACTCTTCTAAACTCATACCTTTTTTCCTATAAAAAACTAGTTGATTTATAAGTTTTCCTCCATCAAGCTCTTCGCTTACAAAATGCACACTTACTCCACCTACTAGCATGTCACTATTAAAACTCTCTTTTATGGCGTTGCCACCCTTAAAAATCGGAAGGATTGATGGATGAAGATTAATGGCTTTTATGTTTTTTGTAAAAACTGGAGTTAAAATTCTCATAAATCCAGCTAAAATTGTCAAATCGATTTTTTTCTCTTGTATTAAACTTACAAGTTTTGCATCAAAATCCTCTCTTGTTTTAAACTCTTTATGGTTTATAATAACTGTTTTTAGTCCAAATTTTTTAGCTCTTTGTATTCCAAAGGCATCAGGATTATTACAAATTAACAAATCACACTTTATGGTAACACCATTAAAAGTTTTATTGTGAACTTTTTCTAAAATATTTTCTAAATTTGAGCCGTTTCCACTAAATAAAATTGCTATTTTTTTTACAGACATTTTATACCTTCTATTATATCATTTGGAGTTAATGCGTATGAGTTTTTTTTGAAATTTAAAACGCTTAATGAATGTGCTAAAACTCCATTAATTGCTGCTTCAAATGGTGAGTAGTTTTGAGCCAAAAGACCACCTATAATACCAGCTAATGCATCTCCGCTTCCAGCTTTTGCTAATATGCTTGAACCAAAGCTAGAAACAAAAATTTTGCCTTTATGAGAAACTATTGTATTTGCACCTTTTAAAACTAAAATACTATTAAATTTTTCACTCCATTTTCTGGCTAAATCAAATCTATTAGCTTGAACATCTTTTATGCCAAAATCTCCAAACCCAGCCAAATTTAACAGTGAAGCAAATTCTTTTGGATGAGGTGTTAGAACTAAATTTTCATTTTTTTCTAAAAATGGTACGATTTCTTTTTTATAGCATAAATCAGCATCTATTACGCAAATTTTATCTTTTAAAAGTTCTAAGTTTAGAGTTTTTTCTCCAAGCCCACATCCAGCAACGACAACTTTTGCTTTGGCAAATGAGTTTGTCTGCATAATAAATGGATCTAAATTTGGTATTTTTTCATCGCTTACCACGCTAACTAGTCCAGCTCCCATGCTAAAACCAGCATTTGCAGCTATTATTGCAGCTCCTTTTAAATTTCCGCTTATTACATAAAGATGCCCAAAATTTCCTTTATTTGTATCTTGTAAATGTCTAAATGGTAAATTTAAATCAGTTTTTTCAAGTAAAAAACTATTGCTCATAGTTTCAAAATTTGTTTTACTAATGCCTAAATTTGCTAGAATTATCTTACCAACTAAATCTTTTGAACTATCTAAAAAAAGTGCTAGTTTTAAGGCTCCCATTGTAATTGTAAAGTCCGCCATAAAGGCATTTTGAGCGATTTTGCCACTTTTAGTTATCCCACTTGGAATATCAACAGCAATTTTTAAACCTTTTGCTTTATTTAGTTCATCTATGATTTTGCAAACTTTATCGCTCATATCGCGGTTTAAACCACTTCCAAAAATTCCATCCACAAAGCATTCATACGCACTAAATTCTGGATTTTCAACCAAATTTACATGAGCTTTTTTTGCTCTATCAAGCTGCATTGAAGCAAGTAAATTTAACTTATTTGAAGTTAAGAAAATATCACACTCATAGTCATTTGATAGTTTTCTAGCTGTACAGATCGCATCTGCAGCGTTGTTGCCACTACCACAAACAAATAAAATTTTTGATTTTTGTTGTAAATTTTGTCTAATTACTTCTTCGATTTTTGAAGCGGCGTTTTCTTGTAAAATTTCTTCGCTTAATCCAAACTCACTTATTGCTCTTTCATCAAGCATTTTTGTGTCATAGTATAAATTTATCACTCAAATCCCCTTATTCTATAACTTAGACTTTCCATTATATGATTTTTTGAAATTTCATTTTTTTCTTCTAGATCAGCTATGGTTCGAGCAACTTTTAGTGTTTTGTTTATGCCTCTTTGCGATAAATTAAACCTTGAAATAGCTGTGTTTAAAGCATCTTTTGCCGGTGTTTCTAAAATGCAAAATTTAGAAACTTCTTTATCGTTAAGTTTTGCGTTTAACTCACTTTGTCCTCTTAAAACTTGAGCTTTAAAAGCAATTAAGACTTTTTCATACATCTCTTTACTAGTTATTGTGGCCTTATCATCTTTTGAGATTTCATCCATAGCAACATAAAGATCTATTCTATCTAAAAGTGGTGCTGAAATGGTGCTTTTATATCGCTTTATCTCTGCTTCTGAACAGATGCAAGTGGCATTTTTACTAAATAAATTTCCACAAGGGCAAGGATTTTGCGCTGCTGCAAATAAAAATTTTGTCTGATACTCTACTTTTGAATTTACACGCGAAATTAAAATTTTATTATCCTCAAGTGGCTCTCTTAGGCTTTCTAAGATTTTTTTACCAAAGTGTGGAAACTCATCAAAAAACAGCACTCCACCATTTGCCAGTGCAACTTCGCCAACTTTTGCCGAGTGCGATCCACCACCAAAGATAGAACTTCTTGTTGAAGTGTGGTGAGGACTTCTAAAAGGTCTCACGGCACTAAACTCAACATTTTTACTATTTAAAGACTCATACGCCACGCTTAGCATAATTTCTTTTGGGCTTTGTGGCGGAAGTATATAAACAAGGCGTTTTGCACACATGCTTTTACCACATCCAGGACTTCCTTCATAAAGGATATTGTGCATTCCACTGGCTGCTATAAGACTTGCTCTTTTTGCTCTAGCTTGTCCTTTTACTTCGCTAAAATCAAGGCTAAAATCAAAATTTGGAATAAAAATTTTATCTTTTATTTTAATTGTTTTTTCAAAAATTGGATGAGGTTTTGAGACTAAAAACTCACTTTTTATCTCATCATCTAAGAAAAAATTTAAAGCTTCTGTTAAATTTGAGATAGCATAAACTTCAAAATTTGGAATAGTTGCAGCTTTTAAAGCAATATCTTTTGGAACTAAAACTTTAGCAAACTCAACTTTTTCACTCAAAAATAAAAGTAGTGAAAAAAGTGAATTTGTGCTTTTGGCTTGAGCGTTTAACCCAAGTTCGCCAAATACAAAAAAACTCTCATCAAATTTATCTTTTTGAAGTGCGATTAAAAGTGCAATTGCTAAATCAAAATGACTTCCCTTTTTTGGGATATCTGATGGCGATAAATTTATAACTATTTTTTGTGGTGGGAAGTTAAAATTTATAGATAAAAGAGAGGCTTTTATGCGGTTTTCGCTCTCTTTTATTGTGGTGTTTGCAAGACCTGTAATATTAAAAGAAGGAAGCCCTCTTAAAAATGATGATTCAACCGTTACGATATCCAAAGAGTCGCTAAAAGTTGCACATTTTAAAGACTTCATTTTGATTTTTCTTTTAACCTTTTTTTATACTCTTTTGAAAATTTTTTCTTTTGGCTATAGCTAATTTTTTCTATAAAAAGATGTCCATCTAAATGATCCATTTCATGCTGCACACAAACGGCTAAAAGCTCACTTGCACTAAGCTCTATAAACTCACCAAATCTATTTTGAAATCTTACTTTTATATCACTTGATCTTGTGACATCTTCAAAAAACTCAGGTACCGAAAGACAACCTTCTTGATAGGTAATTTCTCCATCTTTTTCTAAAATTTCAGGATTTATTATCTCAATTAGGTCATTTTTATCTTGGATGCCTTCTTCGTTTAATAAATTTATAACCAAAGCTCGAAGTGGTTTGCCTACTTGAATTGCCGCAAGTCCAATGCCTTTTTTAGCTATCATAGTTTCATACATATCATCTAAAAATTTATGCAAATTCTCATCAAATTTCTCAACACTTTTAGACTTTTGATACAGTCTTTTATCTGGATATGTTAAAACTTCTAAAACCATTTATTTTGAACTCTTTTCTAAGACCTTATCGATAATTCCATACTCTTTTGCTTCAGCCGCACTCATGAAAAAATCTCTATCGGTATCTTTTTCTATCTTTTTTATACTTTGGTTTGTATTTTTAGCCAAAATTTCATTTAATGTTTTTTTAATTCTTAAAATTTCGTTTGCTTGAATTTCAATATCTGTTGCTTGACCTTGAGCTCCGCCAAGTGGTTGATGAATCATAATGCGTGAGTTTGGTAGAGCAAATCTTTTATCTTTTGCTCCACAGCTTAGTAAAAATGCACCCATTGAGGCAGCTTGACCGATACAAATCGTGCTAACATCAGCTCTTATGTAATTCATCGTATCATAAATACTAAGTCCACTTGTAACAACACCACCTGGGCTATTTATGTACAAATAGATATCTTTTTCAGGATCTTCTGCTTCCAAAAAAAGTAGCTGAGATACAATAGAACTTGCCACATCATCGTTTATTTCGCCACTTAGCATGATAATTCTATCTTTTAAAAGACGTGAGTAAATATCATAGCTTCTTTCGCCTCTGCTAGATTTTTCAATAACATAAGGTATGTAAAATGCCATTATTTCCCTTCTTCTTTAGTCGCTTTTTTAGTTGTTTTTTTAGCAGGTTTTTCTTCTTTTTTATCTTCTTTACCGTCTGCTTTTTCATCTTTTGGTTCAGGAAGTTTAAACAAATCATTAAATAGCTTTTCTTCTATCAAAGCCATTTTAACAGCTGGTAAAATTCCTTGTTTTTGATAAGTCTCAAGATGTTTTTTAGGATCAATTCCGTTTTGATAAGCTTCAAAATAAATAGCTTGAACCAACTCTTGATCGCTTACTTCAACTTTTCTTTCTTTTGCAAGCTCATCAATTATAAATGTTAGTTTTACGCTTTTTTCAGCCTCTTTTCTAAACTCTTCTCTTTTGTTTGTTAAAGCGTCTTTATCGGTTCTAAATTTTTCCATATCTTCTTTTGCAAAACTATTCCATGAGTTTCTAAATTGTAAATCAATTTCTTGTTCAACTATAGTTTTAGGTAGATCAAAATCAAATTTTTCAGTCATATCATCAACAAATTTAGGTTTTAACTCTTCGTTTAAAATTTTGTTAAATTTATCATGTTTGATTTGGTTTTCTATCCTTTCTTCAAAAGCTTTTATTGTTAATTTTTCATCGCCAGTAAGTTCGGTTAATGTTTTTTTATCAAGTTTTTTAGCAGGATTTTTAGCTTGAATTTCATGTAGTTTTACTTTAAAAACAACATCTTTTCCAGCTAAATGTTTTGCATTATAATCACTTGGAAAAGTTAAATTAATATCCTTTTCTTCACCAGGTTTTAATCCTATCATTGCATCTTCAAAGCCTGGAATAAACTGATTTGAGCCTATTTCTAAGCTGTAGTCTTTCGCACTTCCACCCTCAAAAGCCTTACCGTCTAAAAATCCCTCAAAGTCAAATTTGGCAAAATCACCTTTTTCAAGACTATCTTTATCTACCTTTTCAAGTGGAGCAACCATTAATAACAATTCATCAATTTTTGTTTTTACTTCATCTTTTGAAGCTTCTGGAATTTCATACTTAGGGATAAGTTTTTCATATCCTTTTATATCAATCTCTGGTTTAAAAGAAATTTCAATAATTGTGTCTATGCCACCATCAACTTCTTCAAATTTTGCAAAAACAGGCTCACCTAAAAGATCACTTTGTTTTTTATTTAAATTTTTTAGGCCATCATCAATAGCTTTTTTAAAAAGTTCTTGTTTTGCATCATCTAAAAGTGCTTTTTCATATCTTTTTTTAACAACATTAACAGGAACTTTTCCTGGTCTAAAACCATCAATTTTTACTTGCTTTGCTGTTTTAACAGCTATTTCATTTACTTTATTTTCAATGCTTTTTGCATCAAATTTAGCATCGATTGATGCATTTGCTGAATTAATCAGTTTTGAACTAACTTCCATTATTTTCCTTTTGAAATTTAAAATTTAAATGTTAATAATATCAGATTTTACCTTATTTTAAGTATAAATTTAAAAATTTTATTATCGGTAAAGTGATTTTGTTGTAAAATGGGCTAAAAATTTTTAAGGAAAAGTATGGATAATAACAAAAAAAATAGTATTGAATTTGAAAAATCTGTAAAAAATATGCTTGAAATTTTAGGAGAAGATCCAAATCGTGAAGGATTGATAAAAACTCCGCAAAGGGTTTTTAAGGCTTATGAGTTTATGACAAGTGGATATAAAGAGGATCCAAAAGTTGTGCTAAATGATGCCTTATTTGAAAGCTCAAACAACGAAATGGTCTTAATAAAAGATATAGAATTTTATAGCCTTTGTGAACATCACTTATTGCCAATTATAGGAAGAGCACATGTTGCTTATATACCAAATGGAAAGGTTGTGGGTTTATCTAAAATTCCAAGAATGGTAAATATATTTGCAAGAAGACTTCAAATCCAAGAACAACTTACCGAACAAATTGCTGGAGCCTTACAAGAAGTTATTAATCCGCGTGGTGTTGGGGTGGTTTTGGAAGCTAGGCACATGTGCATTGAAATGAGAGGAGTTGAAAAGATAAACTCTACAACTACAACTTCAGCATTAAGAGGAAGTTTTATTTCAGATCCAAGAACTAGGAAAGAGTTTTTTTCTTTAATAAACTCATCAAGAGAGGCGAGATTTTAAAATTGTTTAACTTTGTAAATCAAAAATTTAATCATTTTAGTGTATCATTTCAAATAAGATAAAACTTATCCTATTTAAAATTTTAATAAAGATTAAGAAATTTAAGGAGAAAATTTATAATGAAAAGAGTCTACTTAGACAACAATGCAACGACTATGATGGCACCTGAAGCTTATGAGGCAATGCTTCCATACTTTTGTCAAAAATATGGCAATCCAAACTCACTTCATAGCTTTGGCATAGAGACAACTCCTGCTTTAAGAAAAGCGATGGATCAGCTATATGCAGGAATTTGGGCATCAGATATGGATGATATAGTCATCACCTCTTGCGCAACTGAGAGTAATAACTGGATTTTAAAGGGTATTTATTTTGATAAAATTTTAAATAAAGATAAAGATCATATTATCATCTCAGCAGTTGAGCATCCTGCTATTAGCCACACCTGTTCATTTTTGGAACAATTAGGTGTTAGGATAACAAGACTTGATGTAAACAGTGATGGGCTTATAAATAAAGAGGATTTAAAAAATGCAATTGATGATAAAACCGCCCTTGTTAGCATAATGTGGGCAAATAATGAAACAGGAGCAATTTTTCCAATAAAAGAGTTAGCTAAAATTGCCCATGAAAGAGGAGTTTTGTTTCACACAGATGCAACTCAAGCTGTTGGAAAAATCAAAGTAAATGTAATGGAAGCGGGAGTTGATTTTTTAAGCTTTTCAGCGCATAAATTTCATGGTCCAAAAGGAATTGGAGGGCTTTATATAAGAAATTCTCAAAAGCTTACTCCACTTTTACATGGTGGTGAGCATATGGGTGGACGAAGAAGTGGAACTTTAAATGTTCCTTATATAGTTGCTATGGGTGAGGCCTTAGAGCTTGCAAATAAATTTATAAATATGGAAAATGTCCATGTAAGAAGACTAAGAGATAAGCTTGAAGATGCACTTTTACAAATTCCTGATGTAAGTGTTGTTGGAAAAAGAGAATTTAGAACTCCAAATACAATTTTAGCAAGCATTAAAGGTGTTGAAGGAGAGGCGATGCTTTGGGATTTAAACAAAGCTGGCATTGCTGCATCAACTGGATCTGCGTGCGCTAGTGAAACACTTGAAAGCAATCCTATAATGGAGGCAATTGGAGCTGATAAAGAGCTTGCTCATACAGCTTTAAGACTTTCTTTATCAAGATACAATACAGAAGAAGAGATTGATTATGCTATCGTTCAGATAAAAAAAGCAGTTGAGAGATTAAGAGCTATTTCAAGTAGTTTTGCGTATGCACCAAAAAATCATAAAAGCGGATTATAAAAAGGATAAAAAATGGCAAAAGATAGTTTAATAAGTGGATCATTTTGGGAGGATTACTCACAAAAGGTTCAAGATAGGATGAATAACCCTAAATTTATGGGTGAAATAACAGAAGAAGAGGCAAAAGAAAAGGGTTGCAAACTTATAGTTGCTGATTTTGGAGCTGAGAGCTGTGGGGATGCGGTTAGACTTTACTGGCTTGTGGATGAAAAAACAAATATTATAAAAGAGGCGAAATTTAGAAGTTTTGGCTGTGGAACAGCAATTGCGAGTAGTGATACTATGGCTGAACTTTGTGTTGGCAAAACAGTTGATCAAGCTGTAAAAATAACAAACATAGATGTAGAAAAGGCAATGCGTGATGATCCAAATACTCCAGCCGTTCCACCTCAAAAAATGCACTGCTCAGTTATGGCATACGATGTTATAAAAGCCGCTGCAGCGCAGTATAAAGGAATAGATCCTGAGCATTTTGAAGATGAGATAATAGTATGTGAGTGCGCAAGAGTAAGCCTTGGAACGATAAAAGAAGTTATTAGGCTAAATGACTTAAAGACCGTTGAAGAGATAACTCAATACACTAAAGCAGGTGCATTTTGTAAAAGCTGTATAAGACCTGGTGGACATGAAAAAAGAGAGTATTATTTAGAAGATATTTTAGCATCTACTAGAGCTGAAATGGAGCAAGAAAAACTCTCTAAAATGGCTGATTCTCATAAACAAGGTGATAATTTCGAAGAGCTTAATACAATAGGTCAATTTAAAATGGTTGAGGCAATTATAGATGAGGAAATTCGCCCAATGCTAATGATGGACGGTGGGGATTTAGATATAGTTGATATTAGAAAAAGTGATGATGGCAAAACTGACATTTATATAAGATATTTAGGAGCTTGCAGTGGTTGTGCAAGTGGCTCTACAGGAACACTTTTTGCAATAGAGGCAGTATTAAAAGAAAATTTAAGCCCAAATATAAGGGTTATGCCGATATAAAACTAGATAATTTGAGTTAAATTTCAAAATTTTCAGCCCTTTTTAGTTTTAAATTTGGGCTGAGATTTAATTATAAATTTATATTTAAAGGTTAAATTTGAAAAACAAATTTTTAAATTCATTTATAATTATAACTTTAATTTTAGTTGCTTTTATAGTTTATAATAAATTTAAACTCTCTCAAAATTCTCATTTTACAGTTACAGCTGATACAGTTATAAAACCAGGTTCTGAAATTTCAAAGTATGTTACACAAGAAGAAGTTGATAGTTTTGCACTAAGATATTGGGATATAGATAATAATTACACTGAATTTGTTAATCCCATAGCTATTCCTTTAAGAGACTTTCTAAAACAAAAAGATACAAACAAAGTATTAAATTATATAAAAGATAATAATCTTAGTGCTGATATAGAAATAGAAGATGGAACTACTCCTTTAATGTATTCAAGCTTTTACAATGACTTAAATACCACAAAAGAGTTAATTAAACTTGGTGCTGATGTTCATAAAAAAGATAAATATGGTTTAAGTCCTATGGCTTATGCAATTTCTATGAATAGTTTAAATGTTATAAAACTTCTTTATGATAATGGTGCTAAATTTGAAGAAGTTCCAATCACTCAAGGTTATATTTTATCTCCAAGCTATTCAAATATTGATAAGTTGGTTATCAATGGTAACGATATAAATATAGTTTATAAATATAATTGGATACAAAAAGATTATGATACACCAAAAGGTTATGGATATATGTTTGAAGATGTAGTTTTTAAAAATTGGATTGAGTTAGCAAAATTTATTTTAGAAAGTGGATATAAACCATATTCTTATTTTACTATCGGTGATACAATTAAATATGGTTATTCAATAGATGATTTATTTACAAAAGAAGATATTGATGATCTTATGATTCTTGCAAAAACAATCAAAAAGAGATATGTTTGACTATAATCTTTCTATGGATGAATTAAAATATAACCATAGTTTATATAAACCACTAGAAGATATCCCAAACTTTGAACCAATGCTAGATTTGCTACTTGAACATAATGTCTCAGGACAACCTTCAAAAGAACTTATGAAAAGTGAGTATGATATGTGTTATGATTTTTATTATGACCCATGTTTTGATGATTTTAAAAATAAGTGCAAGCCTGTATTTGATATTTTTCCAGAAATATATGGACTTAAAAACAGTTATGAGATGTTTAAAAAATACTGCCCCGATAAAAACGGAACTTTTAAAAACACAAAAGATTTTATAAGTTACAGAAATTCAGAAAAAAAATCTTATGCTATATCTTTTATGTTTTCTGGAGATAGTCAAAATAAAGTTTATATGAAAGATAGAAATGCGACTTTGAGAGATATAATGATAGATAAATATAATAGTACAAATAAAAATGAAAAAGAATTTATAAAAACTTATTATTTAAAAGAACAGTAGCTAAATTGCTACTAAAAAGTAATAAAATTATAATAAATAAATTTTAAAGGGACAAGCCATGCCAATGTTTAACATCTCATCAAAGCACAAAATTTATATAATAACCTTATTTCAAATTTAAAAACTACATCTATTTTATTTAAACTCACGCTACCATTCTGTAAAAATTAAATTTCAAAAGGTCAGAACTTAACAATTTTATAGATTTTAATCAATTTCCATGATTTCTAACTCTATTTTTTCATCTTCCCCAAATTTCCATAAACATTTTCCCCCACTTTAATCAAACTTTAAGCTTTATGTTTGTATAATTTCATTTCCGTTTTACAAAAGACCTCTTAAACGAGTTGTTTAAAC
>NZ_KE340326.1:877908-972926 GCF_000413435.1 Campylobacter ureolyticus ACS-301-V-Sch3b
CAGATAAAGAGATTAAAAATGGTAATGTTACAATTGCAAGTAACTCTATAAATATAGCTGATAAAAATGGCAACCATACAGTTACTATAGACGGAGATAAAGGAACTATCACAGGTCTTACAAACACAGATTGGAATGGAGCAACCGATGATAAAAGTAGGGCTGCCACTGAGGGACAACTTTTATCACTTCAAACTAACATTAAAAATGACATAAACAGCACAATAGGTAGCACACTAGGAAGTTACAAGATTAAAGGAGATGATGGAGTAGAGAAGAGTATCTATGCCAACAACAAAACTTTAACTATAGGTGGCGATACAAACATTAAAACAAAAGCTACAGCAGATGGAAATTTAACTGTTGCTTTAGCTAAAGAGCTACAAGACATTACATCTATTTCTAATGGAGGCAAAGGAGCTAAAATAACTCTAGGCAAAGATGGCAATAAATCTATATCTGTTAATGGTGGAACTATCACAGGTCTTGCAAATACAATATGGGATGAGAATAATATCACATCAGGTAGAGCTGCCACAGAGGATCAACTTCAAGCAGCTACCAAGAATTTGCAAAGCAGTATAGCTAAAAACAATACAGAAGTAGAAGCTGGTGATAATATAATAGTTAGTGAAAGAAATGGAACAAAAGGAAATAAAATTTATAAAGTTTCTACAGCAAAAGATGTTAAGTTTGATACAGTAACAGTTGGTGGTGTTGTGATAGATAAAAACGATAGCAGTATAAAAGTAGGAAACACCAAACTTAATAAAGGTGGACTTACTATCACATCACCAGATGCAAATAAAACAGTATCGCTTACCGATAAAGGTCTTAATAATGGTGGTAATAAAATAACAAATGTAGCTCCTGGTGAAGATCCTAGTGATGCTGCTACTGTGGGACAATTAAAAAATGTAGCTGCTAGTGCTAGTGTTGTAAAAGAAAGTGATAAAAAAGATAAATGGGCTAAAAAAGGACCTGAAGCAAAAGGTAAAAACTCAGTTTCTATAGGTGGCGGATCAATTGATGAAGGTAGAAGCAATACCGTATCAGTAGGAGCTCCTGGACATGAAAGAACTATAAGTAATGTCGCAAATCCTGTAAAAGGAACTGATGCGGTTAATCTAAATTATTTAAATAATCGCTTAGCTAATGTTTATGGTGATATGAATGATCTTAGAGATGAAACAAGAGCTGGCATCGCATCTGCAACTGCTCTTGGTATGCTTCCTCAATCAACTGTCCCTGGAAAATCTTTAATCGCAATTGGTGTAGGTCACCACAAAGGCGAAAGTGCTACAGCAATTGGCTTATCAGGAATGAGTGATGATGGAAAATGGGTATTTAAAGGCGGTGTTAGTTATGATAGTCAAGAAAATACCACAATTGGTGGATCTATAGGATACTTCTTTAACTAATACTTTTTTAAACATAGCGCTTCAAATTTGAAGCGCTATGAAAACTTATAAATATACTTTAATCTTTCAAATTTTTATAATCTTTTAAATTTTAAAATATCAAAATTTGGTATAATATTTCTTTTTATTTCAAGGAAATTATTATGAACGTAACTGTATTTTGTGGCTCAAAAATAGGAAATGAAAACTTTAAAAATATAGCCTTTGAACTTGGTAAATATCTAGCTTTTAATAACCATAATGTGATTTATGGTGGTGGTGGAATTGGTCTTATGGGAGCTTTGGCTGATGGTGTTATAAGTAGTGATGGAAATATAACTGGCATAATACCTGAGCTTTTGCTTAAAAAAGAGCTAGCAACTAAAAATTTAACAAAACTAATAACTGTAAAAACAATGCATGAAAGAAAAGCTTTGATGAATGATATGTGTGAAGCTTTTATAATACTTCCTGGTGGGCTTGGAACACTTGAAGAAGCGTTTGAAGTATGGACTCACGCACAGATTGGCTATCATAAAAAGCCAATTGGCTTTTTAAATTTAAATGGATTTTACGATAAGCTTTTTGAGTTTGTCAAATTTCAAAGCGATGAGGGTTTTATAGATAAAAAGTTTTTAGATATGGTATTAGTTGAGAGTGATTATAAAAAACTAATTGAAAATTTACAAAATTTAGCTTAGAAATATTAATTAAGCCTAAATTTGATATAATATTTTTTACTAAATTTTAAAAGGTTATAGTGTAAATAATGTTAGATATAAATAAAAGATTAAGCGTAGATGAAGCTGTAAATTTGATAGAAAATGCTGAGCTTTGGGAGCTTGGTAAAATGGCTTATGAAAAAAAGCTTTCTTTACATCCTGACAAAATCACAACTTTTATAATCGATAGAAACATAAACTATACAAATGCCTGTTGGGTGGATTGTAAATTTTGTGCGTTTTATCGCCATGTAAATGAAGATGATGCTTATGTTTTAAGTTTCGAAGAAATTGGTAAAAAGATAGAAGAATTGATTCAAATAGGCGGAACGCAGATATTATTTCAAGGTGGCGTTCATCCAAAACTTAAAATTGACTGGTATGAAGACTTGGTAGAATACATCGCTAAAAATTATCCAAGCATTACAATTCATGGATTTTC
This sequence comes from Campylobacter ureolyticus ACS-301-V-Sch3b, assembly GCF_000413435.1. NCBI lineage: Bacteria > Pseudomonadati > Campylobacterota > Epsilonproteobacteria > Campylobacterales > Campylobacteraceae > Campylobacter > Campylobacter ureolyticus. The sequence continues at coordinate 880,473 of NZ_KE340326.1, forward strand.
TGCTATTGAGATTGACTATATTGCAAAAATTAGCAAAATTTCAACAAAAGAAGTTTTATTAAGACTTCAAAAAAAAGGTCTTTACTCAATACCAGGAGCCGGAGCAGAAGTGTTAAGCGATAGGGTTAGAGACATAGTAGCACCTAAAAAATGTAATACCGCTACTTGGCTTAGAATCCATAAAGAAGCACACGAAATTGGTATGAAAACAACAGCTACAATGATGTTTGGTACAGTTGAAACAACTCGTGAGATAGTGCAGCATTGGAAATTTTTAAGAGATTTGCAAGATATTACTGGTGGGTTTAGAGCTTTTATTTTATGGAGTTTTCAAGGAAAAAATACTCGTCTTTTAAAAGAGCATCCTGAAATTATGAAAGCTTCATCGAACCATTATTTAAGACTTCTTGCAGTTTCAAGACTTTTTTTAGATAATTTTAAAAATATACAAAGTTCATGGGTAACACAAGGAAGCTATATCGGGCAACTTGCTTTAAAATTTGGAGCAAATGATATGGGCTCAACAATGATGGAAGAAAATGTTGTAAAAGCCGCGGGAGCAAATTTTAGAATGAATGCAGATGAGTTAATAAATTTAATTAAAGACGTGGGTGAAATCCCTGCTAAAAGAAATACAAATTATGATATATTGGAAATTTACAAATGAAAAAAATAGATTTAAAGTATAAAAATTTAAACATTCCTTTGCTTTATGAGTTTGATAATTCTATGCCAGTAGTAAATTTTAAACTCATCTTTAAAGCAAGTGGAAGCGTGGCAAATGACAAATTCCCAGGCTTAGCAAATTTAGTAGCTAAAATGCTAAATGAAGGAACTTCAAAGCTTGGAGTTAGCGAGTTTGCAAATTTACTTGAGTTAAAGGCTGTAAATTTAAGTGTATTTTCAGGTTTTGAAACATTTGGTTTTGAGATAAATACTTTAAAAGAAAATTTTAACTACGGTTTAAATTTGCTTATAAGTCTACTAAAAGATCCAAATTTTACACAAAAAACACTTGATAAGATTAAAACTTTAATAAAAGGTGAAATCGCTTCAAATAATACAGATTTTGACTATTTATCAAGGACTGAGCTAAATAGACTTTTATATGAAGATACAAGTTTAGAATATCCACAAATTGGGACTTTAGAAAGTATTGATGAGATTGGCTTAAATGAAGTAAAAGAGTTTTTTAACGCTTTATTTTTAGAGAATTTATTTATTGTTTTAGCTGGAGATATAAAAGAAAATATAGATTTAAATGAACTTTTAAATTGTTTTAAAAATGGAAATAAAAATAATCTTCCTTTTATAAAAACAAGCGATGAGCAAAAACTCTCTTTTGTAAAAAAGCAAGTAGAACAAGCCTATATTTATTTTGGTGCACCATATAATGTAAAAAAAGATGAGATTTTTAAAGCTAATGTTGCAATTTTTATCTTTGGAAGCAGTGGTTTTGGAAGTAGACTAATGGAAGAAATTCGCGTTAAAAGAGGGCTTGCTTATTCTATTTATGCAAGAGTTGATTTTGGTTTAAGTAGCTCTAAAATTTGGGGATATATGCAAACAAAAAATGAAAGCAAAGATGATGCCATCGAGGTTATAAAATCTGAGTTTTTAAAATTTGTAAAAGATGGAGTTAGCCAAGATGAGCTAAATAATGCTAAAAATTTCTTGCTTGGAAGTGTTGTTTTACAAAAAGAAACTATGTTTGGTCGTATAAATATCAAGCAAAAAGAGTTTTATATGGGCGAGGAATTTGGTGAGTTTGAAAGAACCTTAGAAAAAATAAAAGCTTTAAATTTAGATGATTTAAACAAATTCATAAAAGCTCATGATGAAATTTTAAATTTAAGTTTTTCAGTGGTTAGTGGAAGTTAAAAATAGATAAAAGTAAGAAAAATGGAAGTTTTAGACAAAAAAGAGCTTGATAAACTTGGAGTAAAAACTATTATTGATTTAGCTTTAATTTTGCCTAAAAACTTTGAAGATTTAACTTTGAGCGAGGTTCCAAACGAGGGCGATAATACAGTTTTAATTGAGTGTAAATTTATGCTTAATAAAGGAAGTTTTTTAAGCATAACTGCATTTTGCATAACTTGGAATTTAGACATTAGAATAATTATTTTTAATGCAAGACCATGGCATTATGGTGCTTTTAAAAATGGTAAAAAAATCTATATTACTGGAAAAAGCTCTTTTTATAACTCTACTTGGCAATTTACAAATCCAAAAATTATAACAAAAATAGGTGAAATTTTACCAAAATATAAACTTAGCCTAAAAGATGATAAAATCACATCTTTAATAGAAAAATACCTAAATAAAGATGGGCTTTTAAGTGAGGGCTTAAATGAGTTTGAAGCTGAGTTTTTACTAAGTCTTCATCAAAAAAGTAAAGAAAGCATAAAGCTTGTTAAAAATTTGGAGTTAGATAACAACTCTTTAAAAATGGTTAAATTTATAGAAATTTTTAACTATATGAAAAAACTTAGTAAAAAAAAGTTTAATTTCCCTGCTAAAAAAATAGAAATTTATGATATAAGTTCTTGGATAAAAACTCTGCCTTTTACTCCAACAAATGATCAAATTAATGCTTTAAATGATATTAAAAACGATCTTTTAAGTTGCGTGGCCAAAAGAAGAGTTGTAATGGGCGATGTTGGAAGTGGAAAGACCTTAATTATGCTTGGGGCTTCTCTTATGATTTATCCACAAACTGCTGTTTTAATGGCTCCAACTAGTATTTTAGCTGAGCAAATTTATAATGAAGCTTTAAAACTTTTACCAAAATTTATGAAAATTATGCTTGTAAAAAGTGGAGATAAAGAATTAGATTTTAAAGATATAAATTTGATAATTGGCACTCACGCACTGCTTTTTCAACCACTTCCAAAAGCAAATTTAATAATGGTTGATGAACAGCACCGCTTTGGCTCAAATCAAAGACAAAAGATAAATAATCTCACAAAAGATGGCAAATTTAAAGCTCATTTTTTACAATTTTCCGCCACGCCAATCCCTAGAACGCTTTCACTAATACAATCAAACATTGTAGAACAAAGCTTTTTAAAGCAAATGCCATTTAAAAAAGATATAAAAACAATTATTATAAATAAAGATGGTTTTTTTGATATGATAAAGCATATAAAAGATGAGATAAATAAAGGAAAACAGGCAATTATCGTATATCCACTTGTTGAAGAAAGCCAAAGCTCAAACTATCAAAGCTTAAATGAAGGAAGCACTTACTGGTATAAAAATTTTAACAATGTCTATTTAACTCACGGCGGCGATAAAGAAAAAGAAGAAATTTTAAAAGAGTTTAGAGATAAAGGGGATTTGCTTTTAACAACAACGGTTGTTGAAGTTGGAATTTCACTTCCTAGACTTAGCATTATTGTTGTAGTTGCGCCTGAGAGGATGGGACTTGCGACTTTACATCAACTTCGTGGCCGGGTTGGGAGAAATGGAGGAAGTGGTTGGTGCTATCTTTTTACAAAATTAAAAGAGCCACCTTCAAGACTTTTAGAATTTGCTAAAACTTTGGATGGATTTAAAGTTGCTGGGATTGATCTTAAAAACCGCCAAAGTGGGGATTTGCTTGATGGAAGTATCCAGCATGGTGCGACATTTAAATTTTATGATTATGAAGAAGATATTGCGGACGCGGCTAAAAAAAGATTAGAAATTTTAAGATAAATTTAAAAATTTAAATTATAATAGATTAAAATTTAAATAAAAAGGAGATTTTATGAGAAAAATTATTTTATTATCATTGGCTTTTGTAGGATTTGCGTTTGCAAGAAGTGTGGTTATAGATGTTGTAGAGCACAAACCTATTTATGAGATGAAAGCTGATACTCAGTATGTTGAAAACTGCAATAACTCTATAAGCGACTACAATCTTTTAGGAACAGCAATTGGAGCGGTTGGTGGTGGAGTTGTGGGGAATCAATTTGGCGGTGGAAGTGGTAAAAAACTAGCAACCGTTGCAGGAGCTATAGCTGGAGGATACGCAGGAAATAGGGTTGAGGGAAATATCAAAGGAAACCAAAAAAGTGGTTGTGAGTATAAAGAGCAAAAAGTTGATAGAAAAGTACTTGTAGGATATAGAAATATAGGATATTACAAAGGAAAGCAATACTCAAAAATCACAGAAGAAAAACAATCTAAAATAAGAATAGAAGTAAAATAAATTTTATTATTTTAAATTAACTCAAATTTTTACAAATATGTTTTATAAAACAGATGAAAAATTAAGCTATAATTACATATAAAAATTTAAAGGTTAAATATGCAAGATTTAAAAAATGGTTCTATTTTTTTAAACAGAGAGCTTTCTTGGCTTAGGTTTAATACTCGTGTTTTGGCTCAGTGCGAAAAAGATATTCCACTTATTGAAAAGCTTAAATTTTTAGCGATTTACTCAACAAATTTAGATGAGTTTTATATGATAAGAGTAGCTGGGTTAAAACAACTTTTCATAGCAGGTATTACAGCTAGTGGAAGTGATGAGATGACACCACTTGATCAACTTAGAAAAATAAGAGAGTATTTGCATGATGAGAAAAATAGCTTAGAAATTTATTATAAACAAACCATTGAAGCTTTAGCAAATGAGGGTTTTTATATTAAAAATTATGATGATTTAAATGATGAGTTAAGACAAAAAGCAGATGAGTATTTTTTCTCAAATATTTTGCCTATCATCGTGCCAATAGCTGTTGATTCAACTCATCCTTTTCCACATTTAAACAACCTTAGCTTTGCTCTAGCTGTTAAGCTAAAAGACACAAACGACTCTCAAGGCTTTAAATTTGGAATGATAAGAATTCCTAGAGTAATTCCAAGATTTGTTCAAGTTAGCACTGATACTTATACACCAATTGAAACAATTGTTCATCGTCATGCAGAAGAAATTTTTCCAGGCTATAGCCTAATTAGTTCAGCTCCTTTTAGGGTTACAAGAAATGCCGATATTGTAATAGAGGAAGAAGAAGCTGATGATTTTATGATGATACTTGAACAAGGACTAAAACTTCGCAGAAAAGGTGCATTTGTCAGGCTTCAAATAGCCAAAAATGCAGATGCTGATATAACTAAGTTTTTAAATGAGCATATAAATGTTTTTTATAAAGATATTTTTGAGTATGATATACCACTTTCACTTGATGGTCTTTGGGGAGTTGTTGGGAATAAAAATTTTTCTAATCTAGCACTTCCGCCGTATTCTCCAAAAATTTTGCCACCTTTTAATGAAAATGAGTCAATTTTTGAGACAATGGATAAAGGCGATATTTTAATTTATCATCCTTATGAAAGTTTTAACCCAGTTGAACAGCTCATCAAAGAAGCCTCAAAAGATCCTAATGTCGTATCAATTAGAATGACACTTTATAGAGTTGAAAAAAACTCTCCTATAGTAGCTTCTTTAATAGATGCCGCAAATGATGGCAAGCAAGTAACTGTAATGGTTGAGTTAAAAGCAAGATTTGATGAAGAAAATAATCTTCACTGGGCAAAATCACTAGAAAGTGCTGGAGCTCATGTGGTTTATGGAATACCAGGATTTAAAGTTCATGCAAAATCAACACAAATAATTAGAAAAAGTGGTGATAAACTAAAATTTTATATGCATCTTGGAACTGGAAATTATAACGGAAGTAGTTCAAAAATTTACACAGATGCAAGTTTTTTTACAACTGATGAGAGATTTGCCAAAGATACTACAACTTTTTTCCATATTTTATCAGGATATAATAAAAATAGAGTATTACAAACGCTTTCTATGTCGCCAATGCAGATAAAAGAGCGCTTAATTGAGATGATAAAAGTAGAAGAAAAAAAAGGAAGCGATGGGCATATAATTGCAAAAATGAATGCTTTGGTTGATTCTGATATGATAAAAGCTTTAAGCAGTGCAAGTAAAGCAGGCGTAAAAATAGAGCTTATTGTTAGAGGAATTTGTTGTTTGAGACCAGGAATTCCTGAAATCAGTGAAAATATACGAGTAATTTCTATAGTTGGTAAATACCTAGAACATGCAAGAATTTTTTATTTTAAACACTCAAGTCCTGAAATTTATATCTCAAGTGCTGATTGGATGCCTAGAAATTTAGAAAGAAGACTTGAGTTGATGACTCCTATTTTTAATGAAAGCTTAAAAAATAAGATGATTGATATATTAAATGTTCAGTTAAATGACACATCTTTAGCGTTTGAGCTTCAAAATGATGGAGAGTATGTAAAGCTAACTTCTGAAAATCCTCTAAATAGCCAAGAGTTTTTAGAAGAGTATTATAACAAGCTTGCTAAAAACATAAGAAAACATAAAGATACAAGCAATATCTTAGTAAGTAAGCTTTTAGAGGATAGCTAGATAATAAAAGTTTTTAAATTTTATCTTGTGATTAGAATTTAAAAATAGACTTATTAAATAACAAAATGAATAACTTATTTAACTCAAAAAAAGAGCTTTTACTATTTTTTATAGTTGCTTTTATAATTTTTGGGTTAAATTTAAGTTATGAGTTTTATAAATTTAAAGATTTCAAAGCTTTGAAATTTAGATATGTTGAAGCTGTAGTGGAGCAGTCATATTTAAAAACAAAAAATGATAAGACTTACAGAGTTTTAAAGCTTAAAAATGATGATTTTAGCTTTTACACCACTACAAAAAAGGAAAATGAGCTAAAGAGATATGATAATATTAAGCTTAGAGTTATAACTGATAAAATAACATTTAAAGAGTATATTAAAAAAAGTTTTTATTTAAAAAGTTTTAATATAAAAAAACTACAAAATAGTCCAAATTTTAAAAATAATTTAATAAATTTCATCTCAAATCAGCATGAAAATGACAAAATCAAAGAACTTTACTCTACACTTTATCTTGCAACGCCCATTTCAAAGGAGTTAAGAAACGATGTTACAAAGTGGGGGATTGCTCATGTTGTTTCGATTAGCGGGTTTCATCTTGGCATAATTTTTACAACTATTTTTTTACTTATAACTCCGATATATCGTTTTTTTCAAAATAGATTTTTCCCTTATAGAAGTAGGTATTTTGATATAAGCTTAGTGGCGTTTTTACTAATGGTTTTTTATCTTTTTTTACTTGATTTTACACCTGCATTTTTACGCTCACTTTTAATGAGTGCTTTAGCGTTTTTATTTTTAGTTAAAAATTTAAAGGTTTTTTCATTTTGGACACTGTTTTTAACGATAATTATAAGCATTTGTTTTATGCCAAATTTGGTTTTTTCGATTGGATTTTACTTTTCTTGTCTTGGAGTTTTTTATATTTATTTGTATCTGCATCACTTTAAAAATTTATTTAAAAGCACTAAAATAGGCATTTTAAAACATATTTTAGTTTTTAATATTTATGTATTTTTTGCGATGAATATACCTGTTTATTATTATTTTAACACTTTTGCTTTTTCGCAAATTGCAGTTATTCCAATAGGATATATTTTTACTATTTTTTATCCATTGAGTTTATTTTTGCATATTTTTGGAGCTGGAAATTTAATGGATGAGTTGTTGCTTAATTTTTTAAACTACAATATTAAAACTTATAAGATTTTCATACCACCAATGCTTTTTTATAGTTTAAATTTACTAAATTTTGTAGCTATTAAAAGTAGATTAGTAGCTGTTTTGCTCCCCATTTTTGGTATCGTTCCCATTTTTTTCATCTAAGAGGGTATAAATTTTAAATCCATATAAAAATATAATCCAACTTATATAAATCCATAAAAGAAAAAAGAGTAAAATACTAAATGAGCCATAAATACTGGTGTAAGTTTTGTTATAAAAAGTATATTTTATAAAAGCAAATTTCGAGGCATTCCATGCAAGGCTTGTTATAAATGATGAAAATAAAATAAATTTATTAGAAGTTTGCTTGTTGATTGATATTTTATAAACTATGGCAAAAATCGCCCAAATAATGATATATGGTAAAAAAATGGCTAAATTTATCCATTTAGTAAGATCTGTTTGATTAAGTAGAATTTGAAATTTAGCTGTTAAATAAAATGATAGTCCAAGTCCAAGTGGAGCAAGAGTTATCAAAGTCCAGTATTTGCTAAAATCTTGCCAAAACCCACTTGCCGAAGATGTAGTTAGCTTTTTAACTACATATTTATAGTTATCAAAAAAAGCTGTTGTTGAAAATACAATCGCAACAAAACCAATAAGTCCTAAATTTAAACTATTTGATAAAAACTGCTCTAAATATTGTGAAATTATCTCTTGATGTGATGGAAGCAAACTCTCAAAAATAAAACCTTTTATCCTATCTAAATACTCATCAAAACTTGGAAGTTGGGTAAAAATCGTAAATGATAAAAGTAAAAGTGGAATGATAGAAAGCATAGTATAAAAACTAAGGCTTGCGGCAAAATGAACTAAATCTCTGTCATAAAATTTATTATAAAAATCTTTTATTTTTTTTATCATTTTTTTCCTTTAATTTAATAAAACGCTTATAAACATAGCTCCAAGCACTGCACCAGTTGTATTTAAAAGCATCTATTTAAAAATACAGCATTAAAAATAAATTGCGAACTTTTAGCTAGCAGCGAAAATAAAAAGCTAAAAAGTAAAATTTGTAAATTTATTAAATTTCATTTTGCTCATAAATTTAAAATGGGACTAAATTTAAAGCCCCATTTTATTTGGATTTAAGATATTATTTGGATCAAAAGCTTTTTTAATAGCTCTGAAAAGCTCCATTTCAGCGTCACTAAAAGCAAGCTTCATATATGGTGCTTTTGAAATTCCTATACCATGTTCTCCACTTAGAGTTCCTCCAAGATCTATTGTAATCTTAAAAATCTCCTCAATAGCAGCATATCCTTTTTTAACTTCATCTTCATTATCTTTATCAACCATTACATTTGTATGCACATTTCCATCGCCAGTATGCCCAAAACAAGGGATTAAAACATCATATTTTTTAGAAACTTCATTTATTTTTTCTAAAAGAGCAGGGAGTTTTGAGCGAGGAACTGTGATGTCTTCATTTATTTTTAAACTTCCATAACATGTAATTGCTTGAGAGCAATTTCTTCTAGAAAACCATAAGTCGTTACTTTCTTTTTCATCTTTTGCAACTATAAAATTAAAGCAACCATTTTCTTTAAATACTTTTTCTATAATTTCTAAGTCTTTATCTAGTGAAATTTCTAAATCCCCATCAACATCAGTTATTAAAATAGCCCCAGCATCTTTTGGAAGCCCTTTGTGGAAATTTTCCTCAACAGCCTTTATGCTTAAATTATCTAAAAACTCCATTGCTACTGGCTTAACTCCACTTGAAAGAGTTTTATAAACTGCATTCATAGCTTCATTTACACTTTTAAAAACTCCAAAAGCTGTTTTTTTAAGCTTTGGTTTTGCTATTAATTTAAGAGTAATTTCTGTAATTACAGCCAAGCTTCCCTCACTTGCTGTTAAAATGCCTACTAGGTTATATCCTGCTACATCTTTTATGGTTTTTTTACCAGCTCTTATAATTTCTCCATTTGGAAGTACAGCTCTTAAAGCCATAACATAATCTTTTGTTATGCCATACTTACTAGCTCTCATTCCACCTGCATTTTCAGCTACATTTCCACCTATTGTAGAGTATGTTTGGCTTGCAGGATCAGGCGGATAAAAAAGTCCAAGTTTTTCAACCTTTTTTTGCAAGTCCATGTTAATAACACCTGGTTGAACAACTGCGACCATATTTTCAAGATCTATTTCAAGAATTTTATTCATATGTTTTTCAAATGAAATTATAACTCCACCACTAACTGCCAATGCTCCACCTGTAAAGCCGCTTCCAGCACCTCTTGGGATAACTGGTAGTAAGTTATCATTACAGTATGCTAAAATTTTACTTACTTCATTTTCATCTTTTGGAAATAAAACAGCATCTGGCTTAAACACTTTTCTTGTGGCATCATAAGAGTATGCAAGCTTATGTGCCTCATCAAAATAAGCATTATCCTCGCCTAAAAGTTTTTTAAAAAAATTTATATGAGTTTGTTCCAAAGCCTAGTCCTTAATATCTAATAAAAATTTATAATGTTTATTATAATTTGCTATATAAGCACTATCCCACTTCCACCAAGCAGGTGAGATGCCATAAACATTACTAAAAAATGGCACTTGATAGTTTTTAACTTCGCCTGTTTCAAAGCTTTTTAGTATTTTAAAACTTCCACAATCAGCAAAAACTGCCTTTTTATCCATAGCTATAAAAATAAGCCCCGCAACAGTTTGAGCACAAATTTTTCTAAAATCATCTCTAGAAGGATTTGGCTTTCTATAAGCATTTAAGTGTGATGCTGCAAGATCTGGGTTTATAAAATGAATATTTGGAAATGAGTTTATAATTTGAGTGTAAATTTCTTCATTTGGAACGACAATTACTGCTCTATTGTAAAGATAATTAAGTATAACTTTATCACCAACTTTTGGTAAAATTCCAGGAACTGGAAGAGCTGGCTGGCTAAGAGCTTGAAATACTTCAAATCTTACAGTTGCAAAACCTGCACTTTTATCAGTTACTACTGCTCTTGCGATGATTGAACTTTCACCATTATTAAAAGTATGCATTACAATTCCGCTACTTCCAATTATAATATCAGGACTATCGATAACTTTACCGTAGCCATTTTTTACAGATGTCAAATTTGAAGTATAGGTTGGCATGGAAAAATTTGCCGCACTTGCAAGTGAAAGTATAAAAACAAAAATAGTTATAAGATATCTCAAAATTACTCCTTGAAAAAAATTAAATCATTATACTAAATTTTTAGTTAATGTTTGAGAAAGTATAAATTTTTAATCATTTACCAGCTGTCAAAAAAAATATAGTATTATAAAAAGTTAGTCAAAATTTCAAAAAAGAGGAATTATGTTTAAAAAAGTATTTATTTTTTTTATCTTAAATTTAAGCTTGTTTGCAAATGTTAGCACTATGCAAAAATTTAACTGGCCAAACGGAAAAACATTTTTACATTTTTTAGAAGATTCAAACTTACCATTAAGTCTTTATTATGATTTATCGCAAGATGACAAAGAACTAGCCACTGAAATAGGTGCTGATATAGAGTGTGAGAAACTTGTAGATGAAGATGGAAATTTAGAACAAATTTTAATACCAATAACAGAAGAGCTTCAAATTCACATCTACAAAGATGAAAAAAATAAATTTAATCTTACTTTTACTCCAACAATTTTTACACAAACAGATAATACTTTGGGTTTAACTGTCGAAACCATGCCATATTTAGACATAAACAATGCAACTGGAGATGGCAAGCTTGCTGCTTCTTTTACAAATGCTTTTAAAGGAAGAGTAAATTTTTCGCGTCTTCAAAAAGGTGATCAAATCGCTATAAATTATACTCAAAGATTTAGACTTGGAAAACCTTATGGAAGTCCTCAAATTTTATCAGCTATGATAGAAGAAAATAAAAAAAGCAATTACATTTATTACTTCGAATCTAAATTTTATGATGAAAATGGTAAAATAAGTCAAAATTTTTTGTTTAAACTTCCAATTCCAGGAGCTAGAGTTTCATCAAAATTTACTCCAAAAAGATATCATCCTGTATTAAAAAGATATAGAGCTCATCTTGGCACAGATTACGCAGCTCCAAGAGGAACTTCTATAAAAGCAGTTGGAAGTGGAACTGTGGTTTTTGTTGGAGTTAAGGGCGGATATGGTAAAACACTTGAAATTCAACATCAAAATGGCTATAAGTCTTTATATGCTCATTTAAACGGTTTTGCAAAAGGAATGAAAAAAGGAAGAAAAATTTCACAAGGAGATATCGTTGCTTTTGTTGGAAATACAGGTATGAGTACAGGACCACACCTGCATCTTGGACTTTATAAAAATAACAAAGCAATGGATTTTGAAAAAGTTGTAAAAGTTGCTAAGGAAAATATAGAACTTGAAAAAGAAGAGAAGAAAAGATTTAAAAAATATATAAAATCTCAAAATGAAATTTTACAAATAGCAATGGGCGGATATCACAATCCTTCCAAATTTATTGATTTTGAAAATTTTATAGAGTTTTAGTGGTTATAAAATTATAAAAAAGGGCAAATATGGAAAATATAGAAAATAAAGAGCTTTTAGAAGCACAAAATAGACTTGATGAACATTTAAGTAGTTTAAATAAAGAAGAGTTAAGCCCTGATGATATAGCTGAATGTTTAAAAATATTAAAAAAAGAAGATGAAGATTTATATTATAAATATCTACACAAGCTTGATTTAGAAAGTCTTTCGACTTCTGCGATTGAAATGCCTGAGCATATGCTTAAAGACGTTCTTGAAAACATTCCAAAAGAAAAACTTGTAAATGCTATAGAAGAACTTGAAAGTGATGATCAATTTGAGCTTTTAGACTATATCAAAGACATAGATGAAATAAAAGCTAAAACAATATTTAATGAACTTGACGATGAAGATAAAAAAGATATTTTAAAACTTTCTGCCTATAAGGATGATGAAGCAGGAAGCTATATGCAACTTGAAGTTTTTAAAGCAAATTTAAATGAAACTGTTATGGAGGCGGTTGACAGATTAAGAGACTTAAGACACAGTGGCGAAATAGAGATGGCTTATCAGCTTTGTGCAGTTGACGAAAAAGGAATTTTAAAATACTGTATCCCACTATCGGATCTTATAATTTATAATTTCAGTCTAACTATAGATGAAGTTGTTAAAAGTGCAAAACCTGATGCTTTTAAGCCAAAATTTGCTTTAGATACAGATAAAATTTCAGATGTAGCTATACTTTTCCAAGATTTTGATTTATCAGTTTTGCCAGTTGTTGATAAAAATGGTATTTTGCTTGGAAGAATTACGCCTGATGATATTCATGACTTTGTAAGAGAAAGTGCAACTGAACAAATTTATAACCTTGTTGGTGTTGATGATGAAGTTGAAGAAGATGATTATGGTGCATTAAAAGCTAGTAAATCAAGGGCTGTTTGGCTAGGTTTTAATCTAATCACTGCATTTTTATCATCTTTTATTATAGGAATTTTTGATTCAACTATTGAATCATTTGTAGCACTTGCTGTTTTAATGCCAATAGTCGCTTCTCTTGGAGGAAATACTGGCTCGCAAGCATTAACTGTTACAGTTAGACGTTTAGCACTGGGGGATATTGAGTTTAAAGATGCTAAAAAAGTTATTAAAAAAGAGTTTACGATATCTTTGATAAATGGAATTACTTTTGCCTTTTTAGTTGGCATTATCGCATATATTTGGTTTAATAAACCTATGCTTGGAGTTGTTATATTTCTTGCTATGTTCATAACTTTGGGCTGCGCTGGGCTTTTAGGAGCTATAATCCCTTTAACATTAAAGAAATTTAATATCGATCCAGCCGTTGGCTCATCAGTTATTTTAACAGCAGGAACTGATATAATTGGCTTTTTTAGTTTCTTAGCGCTTGCGTCTTGGATACTTTTATAAAATTTGCAAAAATTTAAAATGAGTTATAAAATAAAAAATATAAAAAGTTTGAAAAATCCTAAATTTATAAAACCATTTTTAGTTGAGTATGAGCTTGATAAAAAACTATTAAAATGGGAATGTATAAGTGTTCATGATAGTGTTTCAGTTCTTCTGTTTGATGCAGATAAAAAAGCTTTTGTTCTTGTGAAACAGCTTCGCATTCCACTTTTGTTAAAATGTGAAAAAGATAGTATTAATTTAAGCGAAAATGGAATAAGCTATGAGCTTTGTTCTGGCATAATGGATAAAAACTTAAGTGAAGAAGATACAATAAAAGAAGAAATTTTAGAAGAGTGCGGATACAGGGTTGATAGTGTAGAAAAAATAGCTTCATTTTATGGTAGCTTAGGAACTGCGGCATCTAAACAGACATTTTTTTATACCGAGGTTTCAGATGAAGTGAAGGTGTCTGCTGGAGGTGGTATAGATGATGAAAAAATAGAGATTTTTTATCTGCCTATAAAAGAGGCAAAAGAGTTTATTTATGATGAAAATATCCCAAAACCAGCAAGCTTAGCATTTTGTTTTATGTGGTTTTTTGATAGATTTAAATACTAGCCCTAACATAAACTCTTTTAGGTGCTGGATAGCCTTCGATAGTTTTAGAGCTATCGTTTGGATCTAAAAAATCCCCTAGGCTTTCGCCGTCTATCCACTTAGTTTTTCTTTGTTCGTTTAAATCAGTTGTTTTTGTGGTAAGTACTTCAAAATCTTTAAATTTAGCTTTTTCAAACCAATTTTGCAAAGCCTTAATAGTTGGGATAAAATAAACATTGCTCATCTTTGAATAACTATTTTTTGGCACCAAAGCAAACTCACCATCCATTTCTAAATACATTGTATCTAAAAAAATCTCTCCGTTTTTATTTAAAGAAAGTTTTATATCTTTTAACATTTTTACTGGATCGCTTCTATGATAAATCACTCCAAGACAAAATAAAGTATCAAATTTATGCTCATAAAAAGGCAGATGTTCTACGCCTAAAAGCTCATATTTAATATTGCTTTTTATAAATTTATTTAAAAACTCAAATTGTAAAAAAGTTCTAATGCTTGGATCAAACCCCACAAGCTTTGATGCATTCATTTCAAGCATTTTAAAAAGATAATATCCGTTATTACATCCAATGTCACCAACAACTTTATCTTTTAAATTTAAAAATGGTAATAAAGTATTAAATTTAATAAAACTTTGCCACTCACTATCTATAAAAATTTCATCAAATTTATTATGAATTTTAAAAGGACCTTTTCGCCAAGGTTTAAGCATAAGAGCTATTTGTAAAATTTCATCTAAATTTACTTTTTTATCTAAAATTTCAATATCAACAATATCTTCAAATTTACATTTTATATCAAAATCAGTGTTTAAATTTGAAACTTTTTCCCAAATATTTTTATAAATTTTTAAATCTAATTCTTTAAATTTATCTGCTCGTATTTCGTCTAAATTCATCATTAAATCCTAAATAAATTAGGGTATAATACCTTAATTTTTATTTAAAAGGACTAAAAAATGAAAAGTTATATGGAGTATTTTGACGAAATTTGTCAGATTCCTCATGGTAGTTTTGAAACTGATAAAATGAAAGAATATTTAATAAAACATTGTGAAAAAAATGACTTTAAAGTAAGCGTTGATGAGGCTGGAAATATACATGCTTTCAAAGGAAATCCAAGAATTTGTTTGCAAAGTCACTATGATATGGTTTGTGTAGGTGAAGCTCCAAATATTCAAACTTTTGAAAAAGATGGTTTTTTAATGGCAAAAAACTCAAGTCTTGGAGCCGATAATGGTATCGGAGTAGCCATGATGATGAGTATGATGGATAAATATGATAATTTTGAAGTTGTTTTTACTAACAACGAAGAAGTTGGGCTTTGGGGTGTTGCAAGATTTAACGCAGTTATAAAAAGTCCAAATTTACTAAATTTAGATAGCGAAGAAGATGATAAAGTATCAATTGGGTGCGCAGGAAGCGTTGATATGTATGCGTTTAGAAATTTAGAGAAAATAGACTGCAATGGTTTTTTATATGAGTTAAAAATAGATGATAATGATAAATTTCCAGGCGGACATAGTGGCATACAAATACATGAAAATATTCCTAATGCTATTAAATCCATGGCTAGATTTATAAAAGAAAATGGTGGCAAAATAGCCTATTTTAACGGTGGAGAAAGAAGAAACTCTATTGCTGCAAAAGTAGATGCAAAAGTTATATTTTCTAAAGAGTTAAAAGAAATTCCAAATTTTATAAAAGCTGATTTTATAGGTAAAAAAGAGAGTAAAATTTATAAATTTAGTGATGATCTTTTAAATATGCTTTGTATTTTCTCACAAGGAGTAAGGGCTTTTAATACAGAAGTTAATACTCCAGAAGATAGTATAAATCTCTCAACCGCAAAAGAAGTAGATAATAAATTCGAAGTTTTATTTTTTGCAAGATCAATGAGTGCAAAAGGACTTGAAAACTCCAAATTTGAAACCTTGACTTTGGCAAAAAGTTTTAATTTTGACACAAAAACTGAAAATCAAACTACGCCTTGGAGACCAGAAATAAACGAATTTGCTAAATTTATTTTAAAAAATATGCAAAAATATAATAAAAATGCAAAATTTGTAGCTGTTCATGCTGGACTTGAATGTGGAGTTTTTCTAGCAAAACAGCCTGATTTGAAGGTTGCTTCTATTGGACCAAATATTTTTGCACCACATAGCATAAATGAAAAACTAGAAATAAAATCTGCTGATTTAATCTATAAAGTGGTTGATGAAATTGTAAAAAATGCTTAAAAATGGACAAAATTTAATCATTTTTTTAATCAAAGGAGTTTTAAAACTCCTTTTGTATTTTTTTGCCCTAGTGATTATTTTATTGTTTGCATTGGTAGTTTATTCTTCTTTACCATTAAGTGGAAAATCTCAAAAATCAAGCATAGATTATTTTTATCAAAATGAAGTTAAAATTTATAATTTTGTAAATTTATATAAAAATATCGCAGAAAAAAATCAAATTTTAGATATAGAGTTTAGTAGAGATTATTCAAAAGTTGAAAGGCTTGTTGTTGGCGATGCAAATAGCACACAGTATTATTATGATGATAAAATATCAAAAGAACTATTAAACAAATATTTTAGCGATAAGGATTTGGAACTAATTAAAAAAGAATTAAAATCGCTAAATTATTTAAGTGTTGGAAAATTTGGAAATAGAGTTAACTTTATAATAAGTAGATTTTTTATTGGTGCAGAAATTTTAAATATTTATGATGAGTCTTTTACGGCTAGTGAGCTTGAAAATATCAGAAAAGATATGGATTGTCACTTGGTAAAAGATAAGGTTATAATTGAAAGTGATCAAGGTGCAACTGGCGGAGGTTGTTACTTTTAAAGAGTCTTGTTATAAAATCTTATCTTTGCTTTTACAAATTTCATTTAAAAAGCACTCTTTACAATTTGGCTTAACCGCTTTACAGGTATATCTTCCAAATAACACCATCGCTTGATGAAGGTAGTTAAGCTCAGTTTTAAAAGCTTTTACTAGATCAACTTCTGTAAGTTCTGGCGTTTTTGCCTTGCTTAAATCAAGCCTATGCGAAACTCTAAAAACATGCGTATCAACTGCCATTAAATTTTCACCTTTAAACTCTATTAAAACAACATTTGCTGTTTTTTGTCCAATTCCAGCTAAGCTCATTAGATCTTTTTTATTTAGTGGAATTTCACCGCCAAAATTTTGCATAACAGATTTTGCCATTTTTATTAAATTTTCGGCTTTATTGTTAAAAAAACTACATGAGTTTATAAGAAGTTTAAGCGAGTTTAAATTTGCTTTTGATAAAGACTTGATATCTGGAAATTCGCTAAATAAAGCAGGTGTTATTAAATTTACTCTTTTATCAGTGCATTGTGCTGAGAGCATAACGCAAACTACCAACTCATAAAGATTTTTAAATTTAAGTTCCGTAACTGGTTTATCAAAATGCTTTAAAAATAACTCTTTTATTAAATTTATCTCTTTTTTGGTTCTCATTCCAAAGATTTTAGCCTAAATTTTACAAAAATTCAACATTTCTTTACTATTACTAGATATAATAATTTAATTTTTTAAGAAAGGTTTTATATGAAAAAAGTTTTATTTACAGCTTTAAGCTTAGCAGTAGCTATGAGTTTAAATGCTAAAGTTTTTGCAACAGTTGATGGAAAGGACATCACTGATGTTGATCTTGCACCTATGCTTGCAGGAATGCCAGGAGTTAATTTTGAAGCTCTTCCAGCTGAGATTCAAAATCAAGTAATTGATAGAGCAATTGATTTAAGAGTTTTAATCAATGAAGCTAAAAAAAGTGGTATTGAAAAAGATGAGCTTTATAAAAAACAGCTTGAAATTGTAAAAGATGATATTGCTTTAAGAGCTTGGCAAGCAAAAGAGCTTAACAACACAAAAGTAAGCGATAAAGAAATAGAGGATTTTTATAATAAAAATAAAAATAAATTTATTGAGCCAGCAGCTATTGCAGCTAGCCATATTTTAGTTGAAAAAGAAGATGATGCTAAAAAAATCATAGCTGATTTAAGCAAGCTAAAAGGCGATGAGTTAAAGAAAAAATTTGCTGAAATTGCAAAAGAAAAAAGTATTGATCCAAGTGGTAAACAAAATGGTGGAGATTTAGGATATTTTGTAAAAGAGCAAATGGTTCCTGAGTTTGGTGAAGCAGCCAATAAGCTTAAAAAAGGTGAGCTTACTAAAACTCCTGTAAAAACACAATTTGGCTATCACGTAATACTTAAAAATGATGCAAAAGATAAAAAACAACTTGGTCTAGCTGAAGTTAAAGACTATATCAAAAGCATTGTAAGACAAGAGAAATTTCAAGCAGATTTTGAGAAAAAAGTAAAAGATTTAAAATCAAAAGCAAAAATTGAATATAAAAATAAAAAATAAGGATTTTAAATGGGTGTTTTAGATGTTGTAAATGCAGGTGTTTTAGGTGGCGATGAAGCGATTAAGCTTTATAATTACGCTAAAAGTGAGGGATTTGCTATACCAGCTGTTAATGTAGTTGGAACAAATTCTATAAATGCAGTTTTAGAAAGCGCAAAAAAAGTCAATTCACCCGTAATAGTCCAGTTTTCAAATGGCGGAGCAGGTTTTGTGGCAGGAAAAACCTGCCAAGAAGCCGATGTTTTGGGAGCAATAAGCGGAGCAAGACATGTTCATTTGCTAGCAAAACATTATGGCATTCCTGTGATTTTACATACTGATCATGCTGCTAGAAAACTTCTTCCTTGGATTGATTCTTTGATTGAAGCTAGCAGGGAAAATATTAAGCTTTTTAAAAAACCACTTTTTACTTCTCACATGCTTGATTTAAGTGTTGAGAGTTTGGATGAAAATTTAAGTACTTGTGAAGAGTATCTTAAAGTTTTAAGCAAATTAGACATAGCTTTGGAAATTGAGCTTGGAGTAACTGGTGGAGAAGAAGATGGTGTTGATAATACAAATGTTGATAATGCACTTTTATATACTCAGCCAAAAGATGTTGCTCAAGCATTTGAAAGACTTGGTAAAATAAGCGATAAATTTACAATCGCGGCAAGTTTTGGTAATGTTCATGGTGTATATAAGCCTGGTAATGTAGTGCTTAGACCTGAAATTTTAAAAAATTCCCAAAAATTTGTAAAAGAAAAATTCAATACAAAATGCGATAAGCCGGTAAATTTTGTATTTCACGGTGGTAGTGGAAGTGATATAAAAGATATAAAAGATGCCGTAAGTTATGGTGTTATAAAAATGAATATCGACACAGACACTCAATGGGCTTTTTGGGATGGTGTTAGAGAATATGAACTTAAAAATAGAGATTATCTACAAGGACAAATCGGAAATCCAGAAGGTGAACATAGCCCAAATAAAAAATATTACGATCCTAGAAAATGGTTAAGAGCTGGTGAGGAAAGTATGGTAAAAAGACTGATGGAAGCCTTTGAAGATTTAAATTGTATAAATAAAAACTAAGGTAAAATATGGAAAGTAAAAATGAAATAACTGATGAGTTTAGTCTATTAAAAGAGTCTAAAAGATCTCTTTTTGGAGTTTATATAAAAATAGTTTTTATTCCTGTTTTAGTATTTTTAATTTTTCTATCAGGATATCTAAATTATATAAGCTTAAAAGTAGAATCTCACTCTATCATTATGCTTGGATTTTTACTTTTCATAGCTTTGATTTTTGCAAGGCATAATGCAGAATATGGATGTTGTTTATTTGAAAGCAGAAGTGATATTTTCAAAGATGAGCTTAAAAAATACATAATGAGCCATTTAATGGTCGTTGGAAATAGAAAAAAATCAAACGCACCTTTTGAGAGTTTTAGCGATAGCTTTACAAATAATTTAAGAAATGAAAACTACGCCTCTGTTGCAGCTGGCGTTTTTCCTATGCTTGGAATTTTAGGAACTTTTATAAGTATAGCCATCTCAATGCCACATTTTTCATCAACCAATATAAACTCACTTGAAGCAGAAATAGCTCAGCTTCTAGGAGGAGTTGGAACAGCTTTTTATGTTTCTATTTATGGTATATTTTTGGCTTTGTGGTGGATATATTTTGAAAAAAAAGGTTTAAGTAGATTTGAAAGTATTATTTATAGATATAAAAATGTGACTAAGAATTTCTTTTGGGAAAAAGATGAAATTTCGCAAAGTCTTATGAGTGAAATACTAAATCAAAATGAAAAAGTCGCAAATAGTTTTGAAACTGTTTTCAATACTGAATTTACTAAAAATTTACGCACCGCTATGAAAGAGAATTTTCACACATTTGAAGAGATGCTTGAATTGCAAAAAAACTCTTTAAAAATAACTTCATCAAATTTAAACGAAACAATTTCGCTATTTACAAATATTGGTGAAATTTCAAAAAATATCAATAAAGACTTTGAAAAGATGTTAAACTCATTTTCTAAATTAGTCGATGATACAAATGAAATTTATGTAAATTTGTCAGTACAGTTTGAAAAGCTTTTATCGTTTAATGATAAGCGTGATATAAATTTGCAAGATTTAGCCGATAAGCTTATTTATAGTTTAGAGGAGTTTAAGACTAGCTTGGAAAATTTTAACAAGAAAATTTTAAACGAGCAAAATGAAACACAAAACATATTTAAACAAAGTGTTATAAAAAGCGTTGATGAGATAAAAAAAGTTGTGGGTAGCTTAAAAAAAGAAAAAAATACTAATACAAATATTATAGAAGAGCTTAAAATTTCACTTGATAATGTGGAGAAAAAAGACTCTAAAAAATAAAAGAAGAAAAACAGATGAAAATAAAAAAAGAGCAAAATGATACTTTTTGGATAGCGTATGCCGATCTTATGGCGGGGCTTTTATTTGTTTTTATACTTTTAATAGGTGGAATTATTGTAAAATATGTTTTAACTCAAAGCAGTCTTAAAGAAAAAGAAGCTGACTTTTTAAGCACACTTGCGAGTTTAAAAACTCAAGAGCAAAAAAACTCAGAGCTTGAGGAGTTAAATAAAATTTTTAGCAATAGATTAAATGAGCTTGATATAGAAACTAACAAATTAAAAGAAAAAAACTCACTTTTTATAGTTGAAATGGAGAGTTTAAAAAAAATAATTGATAGCTTAAAAGATGAAAAATCAGATCTTAATGCAACTCTTCATCAAATTTATGGAGATTATGAAAAAGAGCGTGATTTAAATAAAGACTTAAATAATACTCTAAATGAAAATGAGCTTAAAATAGCTTATTTAATGGAGCAAATTTCATTAAAAGATGCAAGTATTAACAAAATTTTAAATGATTTAAATATTACAAAAAATCGTATAAAAAATTTAAGTGGGATTAGCGTAAGAGTTATAGCTGATATTAAAGAAAAACTTGGAAATAACGTAAGTATCGATCCAAATACTGGAGCTTTAAGACTCTCATCATCTGTTTTGTTTGATAAGGGATCATATGCTTTAAAAGATGAAGCAAAAGAAAGTCTTAAAAATACCCTAAGCAAATATTTCGAAGTTTTAATGCAAAACGATGAAATTAGAGAAAATTTAGACACAATTATCATTGAAGGACACACAGATAGTGATGGAAGTTATCTTTTTAATCTTGAGCTTTCTCAGCTTAGAGCATTTTCGGTTATGGAGTTTATAGCCTCTTGGAACGAAGATGAAAGGTTAAAAAAATATCTTTTAGCAAGTGGAAGAAGCTTTATGTCGCCAGTGATGAAAGATGGTGTTGAAGATAAAGATGCAAGTAGAAGAATTGAGATAAAATTTGTATTATCTAATAAAAATACAATTAATGAAATTCAAAAGATTTTAGAATATGAAAATTGAAAAGGTAAAATTTAAAAATTTAGATTTTTTTTTACTTAGAGATGATTTGCTTGGACGTGATTTATGTGATGAATTTAACGGCAACAAAGCAAGAAAATTAGAGTATTTTTTACATGCAGATTTAAGCCATTATGATACGATTATCTCAAATGGCTCCTCTCAATCAAATGCAATGTATTCACTTTCAGTTTTTGCAAAGCTTAAAGGGTTAAAGTTTAAATATGTGATAAGTTATTTAAACTCAAATTTAGCTAAAAATCCAGTTGGAAATTTTAAGTTTGCACTAGAAAATGGAATGGAGTATTTTATATCACCAAATCGTCGTGATTTTGCTCTTAGTTTAGTTGATAAAAAAACTATTTTTATCGAAGAGGGAGTTGCTCAAAAAGAAGCAGAAATTGGTTTTATTTCCCAAGCCAAAGATATAAGTCAATTTGCTAAAAATAATGATATTAAATTTGATATTTTTTTGCCTAGTGGAACTGGAACAAGTGCAGGATATTTAGCAAAAAATAGCGAGTTTGATGTTTTTACATGCCCATGTGCTGGGGATAAAGAGTATCTTAAAAAACAGCTTGGAAATTTAAATTTAAGAAATTTAAAAAACCTAACTATTTTAAATCCTTCAAGAAAGTATCATTTCGCAAAGCCAAAAAAAGAGCTTTTTGAAATTTATAAAGAACTTTTTAATGAAACTGGTGTAGAATTTGATCTTATTTATGATCCAGTTGGTTTTTTAACGGTTTTATCAAATTTAAATGAGTTTAAAAATCCGCTTTTATACATTCATCAAGGCGGAATTTTAGGAAATATTTCACAAATAAAAAGATATCAATACAAAGGATTATTATGAAATTTTTAAATAGTATGGACAAAGATTTTGATTTTGAGTTTAATAAACTTGTAAATAGATCAAATTTGGATATGGATAGTGTTGAGGCAATAGTTAAAAACATCATCAACGAGGTAAAAACTGATGGTGATGATGCCCTAAAAGAGCAAATTTTAAAATTTGATAAATGGGAAGTAAAAAACAATCTTAAAATCACACAAGAAAGCATGAAAAAAGCTTATGATGACTTAGATGATAATATGAAAAATACTCTTAAAAAAGCTAAAAATAGGATTAAGTCATACCATGAAAAACAGCTTGAGAGATCTTGGCTTAATTTTGAAAACGATGGCTCTATTTTAGGTCAAAAAATAACACCTGTTGATAGAGCAGGTCTTTATATACCTGGAGGAAAGGCAGCATATCCAAGCTCACTTTTAATGAATGTAATCCCAGCTATCGTAGCTGGTGTTAAAGAAATAGTAGTTTGCACTCCAGCAGTTGGTGGGAAAGTAAATGATCTTTTGCTTGCTGCAATGTATTTGCTTGATATAAAAGAAGCTTTTAAAGTTGGCGGTGCAAGTGCGATTGGAGCGATGGCTTATGGTACAAAATCTATTCCAAAAGTCGATGTTATAACTGGCCCTGGAAATATCTTTGTTGCAACTGCAAAAAAACTTGTTTTTGGCGATGTAAATATCGATATGATAGCAGGACCAAGCGAGATAGGAGTTATTGCAGATGATAGCTCAGATCCACATTTAGTAGCTATAGATATGCTTTCTCAAGCTGAGCACGACGAACTTGCAAGTAGTTTTTTAGTAACAAATTCTATAAATTTAGCCAAAAAAGTTAAAAATGAAATTTATGAAATTTTACCAAATTTAAAAAGATATGAAATTGCTAAAAAAAGCATTGAGCAAAAAGCTGCTATCATAGTAGCAAAAGATAAGTGTGAAGTTATAAAATTAATAAATGATTTAGCGGTTGAGCATTTAGAAATTCAAACAACTGATGCAAATAGTTATTTACCATACATAAGACACGCTGGAGCGATATTTTTAGGACATTTTACACCTGAGGCAATGGGTGATTATGCAGCTGGACCAAACCATACTTTACCAACTGGTGGAAGTGCTAGATTTTTCTCTCCACTTGGGGTATATAATTTCTTAAAAAGAAGTTCAATAATTTCAATGAGTGAAAAAGGCTTTAATGAAATTTCAGAAATTTGCATGAGTTTGGCTGAGGCTGAAGGCTTAGAGGCTCACAAACTCTCAGTTAAAAAAAGACTAAAATAGAGGAGAAAAAAGACTATGCAAGATGTTAAAAAATCATACGATGATGTGCCTTATATGTCAAAAGTTTATAAAGAAAGTTTACCTGAAAATTCATATCTAGCAGGACTTTTATACGGTTTAAAGATGCCAGAAATAGGCTCTGCTAGAGTTTTAGAGTTGGCATGCTCAATGGGAGGAAATATCATACCTTTTGCATTAAATCATAAAAATGCAAAAGTTGTAGGCGTTGATATTTCAAGTATTCATATTCAAAAAGCTAAAAATTTAGCAAATGAATTAAATATTGCAAATATAGAATTTTATGAAAAAAATATTTTGGATATTGATAAAAGCTTTGGTGAGTTTGACTATATCATAGCTCATGGTGTTTATAGTTGGGTAAGTTATGATATAAAAGACAAAATTTTACAAATTTTTGATGAGTGTTTAGCACCAAATGGTGTTGCGTATTTATCTTATAATACCTATCCTGGCTGGAAAGGAAAAGAAATTTTAAGAGATATTATGCTTTATAGAATGGAAGATAAAGAGCAAAATAACCCAGACTTAAAACTTGAGCTTGGTTTTGATACCTTAGCTTTTCTTAAAAATAATTCAGTTCCAGGCATCGCAAAAACAGCTATTGATGAGTATTATGATGATTTAAAATTAAGAAGTAAAAGTTATATTTTACATGAGTATTTTGAAGAGACAAATAGGCCAAATTATTTTTATGAAGTTGTAAATAGTGCTAAAAAACATAATTTAGAGTTTTTATCTGAAGCAAATTTTAAAAACTCTATCTTTCCACCAATTACAGATGAACTAAAAAAAGCTTTAAATAGTGAATGTAATGGTGATAGAGTTAGGTTTGAGCAATTTATTGATTTTATTATTGATAGGACTTTTAGAAGAAGCCTGTTTGTAAAACATGAGTTTTCAAAAAAAATAGATACAAATTTTAACATTAAATTTAAAGATTTAGATAGCTTATTTGTAAGTGGAAATTTTAAATATGACGCAGATAAAGGGTTATATATAAATTTAAAAAGTGGTGCTTTTATGCCTAAAAATATGTTTGAATTATTTGAAGAATTAAGCGCAATATATCCATCAAATTTAAATGTTGCTGAGTTTATGAAAGAGTATAGAAAAACTCATAGTGATGATGATGTTAGTAATTTTTATTTAAACTTAGCATATCTCATAATCTCAAAAGAGTTAGCATTTAGTTTTGAAAAAGTAACTTTTGATAAGAGCATAAAAGAAAAACCAAAACTAAATACTATATTTTTAAAACTTTTAGATTTTACAAAAACAAATGGTCACACCACTGGGTTTTTCAATAAATTTTATGACAATATAGAAATTAACAAAGATGTAGATTATGATTTTTTACCTTTATTTGATGGTAAAAAAGATGAAAATGATCTTGTAAATGAGCTTATAAAACTTGAAAATAGTGGTAAATTTAAATTTGTCCTAGAAGGAAGTGTTGTAAATTCTAAAAAAATGGTAAATTTAATGGCAAAAAGATATACCAAAGAAAAAATTGATACTCTGTTTAATATTGGTATTTTAGAGTAGCATAAAAAGGCATAAATTTGATAAAACTTTTGATTTTAATAATTGCTGGAATTTTATCTTTTGGAATTTGTTTTGTATTTTTTGGGCTTTATGTTTTTGTTTATAGTAGTGGTGATTATGAAGGTATTGTTTATGCCTTAATTATTTTACTTATTTGGTTATTTTTTATGAAATTTTTCTTTAACCTCCTAGATACTGGTAAAAACTATAAAAAACCGCTTTTTATCTGCCTTTTGATTTCCTTATCTTTTGGAGTTTATACATATTTTTTAGAAAAAGATCTGCATGTAAAACAGGTTAATACTAGGATTAATTTAGGTAAATTTGTCCCATTCATTGACATTAATAATCCAAATTTAATGCATTTAAGTGAGTCAAACTTAAAAGATAAAATAACTTTACACAATCCAAATTTGGCCTCTATAAAAAGTGATTTTAAATTTAAAGATAATCCACCGTTAATCGATGGTGCAACTGCACTTTACCCAATTTATGCTGCTTTTGTTGAAAGCATTTATCCTTCTAGTTTAAAATATTATCCTTGCCATGCTGAAGATAGCATAGCAAAATGTTCAACTACAACTGGAGCGTATGAAAATTTAATCAATCAAAAAGTTGATATTATTTTTGTTGCAGGTGCTTCTAACGAACAGCTAAATTTGGCAAAAGATAAAAATGTTACTATGGAGTTTTTAGAAATTGGTAAAGAGGCTTTTGTTTTCTTTGTAAATTCAAAAAATAGTTTGGATAATTTAAGCGTTGATGAGGTCGTTAAAATTTATTCAGGCAAAATTACAAATTATAAAGAAGTTGGTGGAAAAAATGCTAAAATTTTAGCATTTCAAAGAGATAAAAACTCAGGTTCTCAAACTATGCTTGAAAAGATAATGGCTGGCAAAGAGCTTATGCAAGCACCTTCTACAAATGTCGTTGGTGATATGGTTGGCATAGTTAAAAGTGTTGGAACTTATAAAAATTATAAAAACGCTTTAGGATTTTCATTTTTGTATTTTACTAAAGAAATGATAAAAAGCTCGGATATAAAACTACTTAAAATAAATGGAGTTTATCCAAACTCGCAAAGCATTTTAAATGAAACTTATCCATTTGTTGGTAAATTTTATGCAGTAACACTAAAAGAAAATAAAAAAGAAAGCGTTAAAGAATTTTTAGAGTGGTTAAAAAGTAGTGAAGCAAAACTCATAATTCAAAAGACAGGCTACACGCCACTATAAAGATAAAAATGACTTTTTTAATTATTATTTTATTTATAATTGTAGCTTTATTTTATTATCATATTTCTAAAAAACAAGATGATGAGCTTAGAAAGTAGCTCATTTTTTATCAAATTTGAATTATAAATCTGATATAATTAAACAATATATTTTAAAAAGGTTAAATCATGATAGAAACTTGTCTTTTTCCAGCAGCTGGTTATGGAACTAGATTTTTGCCAGCTACAAAATCACTTCCAAAAGAAATGTTACCTATACTTACAAAACCACTAATTCATTACGGAGTTGATGAGGCATTAGAGGCTGGAATGCGCAATATGGCTTTTGTAACAGGGCGCGGTAAAAGAGCTTTGGAAGATTATTTTGATTTAAGCTATGAGCTTGAAGATCAAATTTCAGGCACAAGTAAAGAGCATTTGCTAAAAGAAGTTAGAGATTTGATGCAAAATTGTAGATTTTCATTTACCAGACAAAGACAGATGAGGGGGCTAGGAGATGCCATTAATAAAGGTAAAATTTTAGTTGGAGATGAGCCTTTTGGTGTAGTTTTAGCTGATGATTTATGTATAAATGAAAATGGCGAGGGAGTAATGGCTCAAATGCTTAGCGTATTTGAAAAATACCGCGCTTCGATTGTTGCTGTTATGGAAGTGGATAATAAAGACACAGATAAATATGGAATTATCGAGGGAAGATATATTGAAGATGATTTATTAATAGTAAATAACATGGTTGAAAAACCAGATCCTAAAGAGGCAAAAAGCAATCTTGCAATTATTGGAAGATATATATTAACGCCAAATATTTTCAATTTTATAGAGGCTACAAAACCTGGTAAAAATGGTGAAATTCAAATAACAGATGCACTTTTAAAGCAGGCCAATGAAGGCATTGTTTTAGCATACAAATTTAAAGGTAAAAGATTTGATTGTGGCTCTTTGGATGGCTTTGTTGAGGCGACAAATTATTTTTATAATAAATTAAAAAATGGTAAAAGCTCAAATGGTGGTAAATAGTTTAAAATTCAGTAAAGTTGATAGAAATTTAATTGAAGAGTATGCAAAACGGATAAATTTAGAATTTAAAGAGGGAAATATTGGCTATTTCCATCTTCCTAAAACTGGACTTGATGTTTTAGATGAGGTTAAAGAATTTATAAAAAATAAAGAATTTGATGATTTGGTTGTTGTTGGGATGGGTGGGTCATCACTTGGAACAAAGGCAGTTTGCAAACTTTTAGGAAATAAAAAAATAAGAATAAATTTTTTAGATAATTTAGATTTTTATAGTTTTTCGAATATTGTAAATTCTTTAAAATTTGATAAAACACTTTTTTTTATTGTTTCAAAATCAGGCACCACAATAGAAACAATTACTATATTTAAAAAAATTATTTCCAAATTTGAGGTTAAAACCTTTAGTAAAAATTTTGTTTTTATAACAGATCATGGTTCAAATTTGGAAAAACTCGCAAAAGATCTTGATGTTAAAGTTTTTAATATACCATCAAACGTAGGTGGGCGATTTAGTGTTTTAAGTCCATCAACAACTGTTATTTTAGAGATTTTAGGATACGATGTAAAAGAGTTTTTAAATGGTGCTTCAAAATGTGCAAATGAGTTTTTTATAGAAAAAGATGATACTATTTTGCAAAAAGCATATCATTACGCAACACATAAAAAAGCAAAAATAAATGTACTTTTTAGTTACTTGGATCGTTTTAAAAGCTTTAATAATTGGTATGTGCAACTTTGGGCTGAAAGTCTTGGTAAGAAAAAAGAGTATAAAAGATTTGGTTTAACACCTGTTGCATTGATTGGAAGTAGGGATCAGCACTCATTTTTACAGCTTATTATGGATGGCATAAAGGATAAAACTGTAACTTTTATAAGAGTTTTAGAAGAAGAAATCGATAAAAATAAAATAAATTTAGGTTTAAAATATCTAGAAAGCTGCGATTTTGTAAATGGATACTCTATGAGTGAAATTTTAAATCTCCAGTGTGAGTCAACAATGCAAGCTGTGATAAATGAGGGAATTAGCGTTGATTTAATAGAATTAAACAAGCTTGATGAGTGGCATGTTGGATATTTGCTTTATTACTATATGCTTTTAACAAGCGCAGTTGGGGTTATGCTTGATATAAATACTTATGATCAACCAGGGGTTGAGATTGGTAAAAGAATTTTAAAAACTTTAATTTCTAAATAATTTTTATTTTTAAATATTTTTATGTTTTAAGGCTATTTGTTTAACTTTTTAGAGTATAATCATTCTCATAATTTATTTTAATAAAGGAGAATAATATGAATAAAGTCGTAGAACAACTTAACCAAATTCAAGCAGACGCTTTAGCTTTAAGCATTCAATTTCACAATTATCACTGGAATGTAAAAGGAAACCAATTTTTAGATATCCATAAATATACTGAAGAAGCTTATGATGATATGGGTGAATTATTTGATGAGGCAGCCGAAAGGGCTATCCAAATTGGTGGAAAAGCAATAGTTTGTCCAAAAGATATAATTGAAAAATCAAAAACTCCAAAAGTAAAAAAAGATTCTTTTACTTGTAAAGAAGTAGTTGAATTAATTAAAAAAGATTATGAGTATCTACTAGGTGAGTTCAAAAAATTAGCAAAATTAAGTGATGAGGCAGGAGATAGAGCAACAGGAGCGATTTGCGATGACTACATTGGCAAATACGAAAAAACTCTTTGGATGCTTTCTGCAACACTTGCTTAATAAATTTGGTGCTAAATGCACCAAATTTTATATTTTCTAGGATTTTATTTATTAAAACACTTTAAGCTGTATCTCAATAAATATTTTTTATAAAATTTATCTAAATTTCAATTCTATTTTTTCCCATAGTCTTGGCATTTTTAAGTTTTCTATCTGCTAAAATTAGTAAATCATCAATATCTGAAACTGATTGAAATAAGGCTATGCCAATATTTACACTAAGTTTATCAAAGCTTCCAAGAAGTGTATTTAAAACGGTGTTTTTTGTAATTCTTTCTATTAGTATATTTGATATATTAATTGCACTTGCTTCATTTAAATTTTGGGAAATTATCATAAGTTCATCTTTTTTCATAGAGTAAATTAAATCATCACTTCGCATTGAGTTTTTTATAATTCTTATGATTGCTAAAAATATATTATTTGTTACTTCGTATCCAAGTTGATCTATCATGTCATTATAACTTGTTAGAGAAAACAATAATACCCCCGCATTTTTATTTTCTTCTTTAAATAAAATATTTAAAGCCTTTAAAGCTTGAGTTCTATTTGGTAAATTTGTAACTGAATCTGTTACTGGAAAAGCATCAAGTTCTTTATTTAAAGCATCCAATTTTTTTGTTGTTTTATTAAGTTTTATTTGTAGTGCCGCATTGCTTTGTGAAAGTTCATCATTTTTTTGAATTAATGTATTTATAAAATTATTAATAGTTCTTGCAAAGCTTGTATTATCATAAAGGCTCATTAGCTCGTAAGCAGCATTTGGAGTCATTCCTTTTTTTATAAGTTCAACTTGCTTAAAGAGTAAGAAATTTTGGTTACTTACTTCAATTTCTGACCAAAATATCAAAAAATTAAAAAGTGATTTTATTTTGTAAATATCATCATTTATATATGAACACATATAATTGACTTCATTTAAAAATGTTTTTTGATTTTTAATATGAGATTCAACTTGTCTTTTGTCTATTTCAAACTCATCAAAAATTTGTCTTAAATCATCAAATTGATGTGCTGCATAATTTGCTAAATTTTTAAAAAAAGATTGAACTTCAAAAAATGATAAGCTATTTTTAGCCAAGCTTACACCAAAGTCATTTATCATAATTAAATAATTATTGTTTCTATTTTGTATATCTTTTATGATTTCATCACTTTTTTTCATAACATAACCTTTTTGCTATAAATTAAGATATTATACCATAAAACATTTACATCATATCTAAAATTTGCCTTATTTCTTTTGTTTTGAATATTTTTATCCCTTTTTCTTCAATTGGCAAAGATGGGGCTATAACATTTCTAAAATTTTGCATTTTAGCTTCTTTTACTCTAAGATCTAGGTTTGAAATATCACGAATTTCACCATTTAAGCTAACTTCGCCTAAAAATATACTCTCTTTGCTAATTGGACGATTTTTAAAACTACTTACAATTGCCGCAACTACGGCTAAATCTGCAGCAGTTTCACTTATCTTAACACCGCCAATTACATTTATAAAAACATCATAATGTCCAAGTAAAATTTCCATTTTTCTATCAAGTAAGGCTATTATCATATCAAGTCTGTTTTTATCATATCCAGTTGAACTTCTTTTTGGATATGAGCTTTCACAAACTAGGGCTTGAATTTCTACTATTAATGGGCGAGAACCTTCCATTATAACTGTTATTGCGCTTCCACTTACAGCAGATCCTCTTGTAAAAAATTTACTTGCTACATCTTTTGCACTTATTAAGCCTTTATCGCTCATTTCAAATATGCCAACTTCACTTGTTGAGCCAAAACGGTTTTTAAATCCTCTTAAAACTCTTAATTCTTTACTAGAATCCCCCTCAAAGTAAAGCACCACATCAACCATGTGTTCAAGCACTCTAGGACCTGCAATTGAGCCTTCTTTTGTGATGTGACCTATGATAAAAACAGAAATTCCTTTTTCTTTAGCTATTCGCATTAGCTCAAATGTTATTTCTCTTACTTGTGAAACAGATCCTGGAGCTGATGTGATAGCATCACTATAAAGAGTTTGGATACTATCTATAACTAGAAATTTATACTCATTTTGTAAAAGTTCATTTTTGATATTTTCAAGTGAAATTTCAGCCAAAAGATATAAATTTTTTGAAACAGCATTTAACCTATCTGCTCTTAGTTTTATTTGACTAAGACTTTCTTCTCCGCTTACATAGAGGACTTTTAAAGATTTTTTTGCCAAATTTGAAGCTATTTTTAGCAAAAGCGTTGATTTGCCAATCCCAGGACTTCCACCAATTAACACAAGCGAGCCTTCTACTATCCCACCACCTAAAACCAAATCAAGCTCTTTATCTTCTGTTGAGACTCTTTTAACATCTTCTATTTTTATATCACAAATTTCTTGTGCTTTATTTGGAGTAGTTATTATTTTTGAAGAAGTTTCTATAAATTTAATTTGTTCTTCATTTAGTTCTACAAAACTATCCCAAGCACCACATTCAGGACATTTTCCCATCCATTTGGCTTGTTTGTTTCCACATGCACTACATTCAAAAACTGTCTTTTTTTTAGCCATTATTCTTCAAAAATCCCATCCAAAAGCGTATTTACAAATTCCTTTGCATCAAATTTGACTAAATCATCCATTGTTTCACCAACTCCGATATATAAAATCGGAAGTTCAAGCTCTCTTGCTATTCCAAAAAGTGCTCCACCTTTTGAAGTTCCATCAAGCTTTGTAATTATTACCCCATCAAGTTTTACAATTTCATTAAAAGCGTAAGTTTGCTTAACGCTATTATTTCCCTGCGTTCCATCAAGAACCAAAATTTTTCTATGTGGTGCACTTGGCATGGCGCGAGATGAAATTCTAACTATTTTTTCTAGCTCATTTGCTAAATTTTTTTGATTTTGAAGTCTTCCTGCTGTGTCAATTAAAACATTATCATATCCTCTTGCAACTGCTGAGCTTATGCTGTCGTATGCAACAGCTGCTGGATCGTGACCTTGATTTGATGCAACTATAGGAATATCAAGTTTTATTGACCATTGTCTAAGCTGTTCGATAGCTCCTGCTCTAAAAGTATCGCAAGCTCCAAGAATTACCTTTTTTCCACTTTTTTTATACAAATTTGCTAATTTTGCAATTGATGTTGTCTTTCCGGCACCATTTACACCTAAAATTAACTCAACAAAAGGTTTTTCTTTTGATATATTTTTATCTTCATACATAAAATATGTATTTAAAACACGCTCTAAATCTTTTCTTGAAACTTCATCTTGTGGTGGAAGATAATAAATTATCTCTTCAACTATTTCATAATCCACATCCGCTTCTAGAAGCATTTCTTCTAAAATATCTTTTGAAATTTTTTCATTTTTAGGTTTGGCAGATTTCATTGCTTCAACTGTTTTTTGCAAACCTTTTTTAAAAAAATTTATCATTTTATAGCCTTTTTAATCTCTATTTCAAGCATTTCTTCGGGTATTATACCTAAATAGTCTTTATAGTGCTTTCCACTTTTTTTATAAACACTCATAAAAGGTATATTTTTAATTCCACCTATTGCATCCATCAAAGTTTCATTTTCCAAGCTTTGACTTATTTGAAACTTTATATCTTCTAGACTTATTTTATTTTCGCTTGGGTTTTCATCATTTTTTACAACAATTCCGTAAATATTGATATCGTTTTCAAATTTATTAGCTAAGTTATTAAGTACTTGTATTTGAACCAAGCAAGGAGGACACCAAGGTGTGAAAAAGAAAAAAATTGTAGCTTTATCGCTATTTTCTATATTTACTCCATCGTCAGTTTTAGTAACGCTTATAAGATCATCATTATTAAATTTAATTGTAATTGGCGCATCTAGGTTGGTTGTTAAAATAGCTTCATTTTGTTCTAAATTTAAAGTTTTATTGCTATCTTTAAACATGGAAGTTGATTTTTTATCATCTTTTTTATCGCAACCTGCAAAAAAAAGAATCAAAAATAGTACTATAAATTTGATAAATTTCATAAAATTCCTCTATTTAAAATCTTTTTTAATCTAAAATTATACATAAATTTAATAAAATAACCGTTAAATGATGACAAAAGAAATATTTAGAAAAAAAGCTAAAAAAAAGCTTAAATTTATTGCCAAAACAAAAGCTAAGTGTAGCCATTATGAAATTTTAAGAAATCTAAAAAAGATAATTAAAACAACAAATTCTAAGAAAATTTTATTTTTTATGCCAACGGCAAATGAGCCTAATTTGCTGCTTTTAAGAAGAAAATTAGTAAAAAGTAATGAAATTTTTATCCCGCTTATGCGAAATCTTAGCTTTGAAATGGTAAAATTAAGAGGACCTTTTTATAAGTCTCGTTTTGGCATCTTGGAAAATAGATCTCAAAATGTTTTTAAGAAAAAAATAGATTTAGCTGTAGTTCCAGTTATTGGAGTTGATGGAAAAATGGCTAGAATTGGTCATGGAATGGGCTTTTATGATAGATTTTTTGACAGTCTTAACTATAAGCCTTTAATTATTTTTGTGGAGATTTGTGATATGTATATAAAAGAGATTATTTCACAAAAACATGATATTAAATGTGATATTTACTTAACTCCAAAGAAAAATTACATAATAAGAGGAAAAAATGATAGAAATAATTCTAGGCTTAGGAGCCGGTGCAGTGGGAGTTGGTGCAGGATATCTAATATCTAAAAAAATAAATGAAGCAAATTATAATATCTTTGTAGAGCAGGCAAAAGCAAAAGCAAAAGCTATTGAATATGAAGCTGAAAGTATTTTAAAAGATGCAAAATTAACTATCCAAGAAGCTGAGTTTGATGCTAAAAAAAAGTATGAAGATAAAGTTTTAAAAATTCAAAAAGATTTTGATTCAAAAACAGCTGAACTTGATAAAAAAGAAAAAGAACTTGTTGAAGAAAAGCAAACTCTAAATACCAATACTAAAAAAATTGAAGAGTTTCATAAAGATGCCAAAAATATGTATGATGAGGGAAAGCTATTAAAGAAAAACTATGAAGCCAAAATAGAAGAGGCATTAAAAGTTTTAGAACATTCTGCAGGTCTAACAGAAGAAGAGGCAAGAGATGAAATTTTAAAAAGAGTTGAAGAAAGAAGCCGCGGAGACATTGCCCATATTGTCAGAAAATATGAAGAAGAAGCAAAAAAAGAGGCAAAAAAAAGAGCAAACTATATCATAGCTCAAGCCACAACTAGATTTGCCGGTGAGTATGCAGCAGAGCGACTTATAAATGTTGTTGATATAAAAAATGATGACTTAAAAGGTAGAATTATCGGCAAAGAGGGGCGAAATATAAAAACCCTAGAAATGGTTTTAGGCGTTGATGTTATAATCGATGATACCCCACACGCAGTTATTTTAAGTAGCTTTAACCTTTATAGAAGAGCAATTGCAACAAGAGTTGTTGAACTATTAGTTGAAGATGGAAGAATTCAACCCGCTAGAATTGAAGAAATTCATAAAAAAGTATGTGAAGAGTTTGAAGCAAGCATCTTAGAAGAGGGTGAAAATATCGTTATGGACTTAGGACTTAGCGGAATTCATCCAGAAATCATAAAATTAATTGGAAAGCTTAAATTTAGAGCAAGTTATGGACAAAATGCTCTTGCTCATAGTCTTGAAGTTGCTCATCTAGCTGGAATTATCGCAGCTGAAACTGGTGGAGATGAAAATTTAGCAAGACGCGCTGGACTTTTACATGATATTGGTAAAGCCTTAACTCATGAATATGAGGGAAGTCATGTGGATTTAGGGGCTGAAATTTGTAAAAGATATAAAGAACACCCAGTTGTTATAAATGCGATATATGCTCACCATGGACATGAGGAAGCACAAAGCATAGAGTGTGCTGCAGTTTGTACAGCTGATGCGCTAAGTGCTGCAAGACCTGGAGCTAGACGCGAAGTGCTTGAAAGTTTCTTAAAAAGAGTTTCTGAGGTTGAGGAGATAGCTACTAGTAAAAATGGGGTAAAGCAAGCATACGCAATAAATGCTGGTAGAGAAATAAGAGTTATGGTAAATGCAAATTTGATAAATGATGATGAGGCTGTTTTAGTTGCAAAAGAAATAGCTGATGATATAAAAGCTAATGTTCAATATCCAGGAGAAATAAAAGTAAGTGTTATAAGAGAAACACGAGTTACTGAATATGCAAAATAAGGATTTTTAATGAAAAAAATTTTAATTATTTTAAGTTTATTTTTTTTAGCTTTAAATTCGCATGCAAAAGATGAGGATTTATTAAACGCATCAAATGCCTATGAGCTTACTATGAGAGAGGCAAATGTTGATAAGAA
This sequence comes from Campylobacter ureolyticus ACS-301-V-Sch3b, assembly GCF_000413435.1. Taxonomy (NCBI): domain Bacteria; kingdom Pseudomonadati; phylum Campylobacterota; class Epsilonproteobacteria; order Campylobacterales; family Campylobacteraceae; genus Campylobacter; species Campylobacter ureolyticus. Next base: position 916,367 of record NZ_KE340326.1, read on the forward strand.
AAGTCTAGTGGATAGTTCAAAAGCTATTTTAATATTTCCAAGTGTTAAAAAAGTTGGCTTTATAGTTGGAGGAATGTATGGAAACGGGGTTGCTCTTATAAAAAATGGCTTAAATTTTAATGCATATGAAGCAAGTATATCAAATGGAAGTATTGGCTTTCAAATAGGCTATGAAGATAACTACATGGTGCTTTTTGTTATGAATGATGAAATTTTAAATTCTATGATAAATGCAGATATTAAACTTGGAGTGGATGCAACAGTTTCTTTGTATAAGGCTAGTGCAAGCGTTGGAGCTGTTAGTGTATTCGATAAAGATGTTTATGCTTTTGTTAATAAAGCCGGAGCTTTTGCCGGTGTGAATATAGGTGGATTTGTAGTAAATATCGATACTGGTAAGATTTTTAATCAAAATAGTTATGCATTTGAAAATTTAGTAAAAACTATAAAAAAGGTCTATTGATGAGTGAAATGTTAACTTCACTTTCTACTTATGGATATATTATTTTATTTTTATACACACTTGGTGGTGGTATGGTTGCGATAATTGCCGCTGGAGTTTTAAGCTATGCTGGAAGCATGAATCTAACTCTTGTTATAATTATAGCAACTATTTCAAATGCCTTGGGAGATACTCTTCTTTTTTATTTAAGTAGATATAACAAAAAAGAAATTATGCCATATTTTAAAAAACAAAAACGAAATTTAGCCTTAGCTCAAATACTATTTAAAAAACATGGTGGAAAAATAATTTTATTTAAAAAATACATATATGGTTTAAAAACTTTAGTTCCACTTGCCATTGGACTTACAAAATATAGTTTTTATAAATTTAGCATTATAAATATAATAAGTGCTTTTATCTGGGCTTTAAGTCTTGGACTTTTAAGTTATTTTTCAGGTGATATACTTATAAATTTATTCAGCCTCATAAAGCAAAATCCATTAATTATGCCATTTATTTTACTTATAATAATTGGTTTAATTATACTTTATTTTAAACAAGCAACTAAGAAAAAATCTAAATAACTTTTTATTCTATAGTGTTTTAAATATTAAGAACAAATTAAGATTTTAGTCCTATAATTATCAATAAGTTATTTTATTGATAATTAAAAGGAAAGCTAAAAATGTCAAATTTAGAAAATAAAACTATACTTTTTAAAGTAAGTCCACCGCTTGTTGCAGGAGTTACTGCTTTTGTTTTAGCTATATTTAAGCTAACTGCAGGACTTTTTAGTGGCTCAATTGCTGTTATGGCATCGGCGATTGATTCGATGCTTGACTCTATCATTTCAGGATTAAACTATGCAGCTTTAAAAAAATCAAAAGATAAAGCAAATTCTAAATTTAACTATGGACTTAGCAAGCTTGAAGCTTTAATGGCATTTTTAGAAGGGCTTTTTATACTTGGAGTTGGGCTTTTTATATTTTATTCAAGCGTTAAAAATATATTTTATTCTCAAGGTGAGATAAAAACTGATATCGCAATTTTGGTTATGGTTATTTCGGCTTTAACCACTGGACTTTTAGTTTTTTATCTTCATTTGCAGAAAAAAAGTTCTTTAATTGTAAAAGCCGATATTTTGCACTATAAAAGTGATCTTTACACAAATATAGCAACTATTTTAGCTCTTATAATTATATATTTTACAGGTTTTGTTTTAATTGATTCTCTTTTTGGCATTATCGTTAGTGTTTATATTTTCATAAGTTCTATAAAGCTCATGAAAGAGGGTGGAAATATACTACTTGATAGGGCTATTGATAAAAATATAGTTGAAAATATAGTTGGTTTTATAAAAAGTAGAAACCAAATTCTTAGTTATCATAATTTAAAAACTAGGCAAAGTGTAGATAAAGCTTATTTAAACATTGATTTGGTTTTTAGAAAAGATATTTCTTTACAAAATGCTCACGATGAGGGTGAAGTGTTGATTAATTATATAAAAAACAGTTATCCAAATTTTGAGTGGGACATAGATATTCATTTTGATCCAGTTGATGACTCTAAAAAAGATTAAATTTGCTATAATTTTTAAAATATATTTTAAAAGGTAAGATATGAAAGATTTAAAAGTAGGCATAATTTCACAAAAATTTGAAATTTCAAAAGACCAAACTAGACAAAAAACAGTAAATTTGATAGAAAAAGTAGTTTTAAAAGGTGCAAATTTAATTGTTTTGCAAGAACTTCACCAAAGTGAGTATTTTTGTCAGTATGAAGATGTTAACTTATTTGATTATGCTAATTCTTATGAAGATGATATTAAATTTTGGAGTGATGTTGCTAAGAAAAATGGTGTTGTTTTAGTAACATCTTTGTTTGAAAAAAGAGCTGCTGGACTTTATCATAATACTGCTGTTGTTTTTGAAAAAGATGGAGAAATAGCTGGAAAATACCGCAAAATGCACATTCCAGATGATCCAAATTTTTATGAAAAGTTTTATTTTACACCAGGAGATTTAGGATATGAGCCAATAAATACAAGTGTTGGAAGACTTGGTGTTTTGGTATGTTGGGATCAGTGGTATCCTGAGGCTGCAAGATTAATGGCTTTAAAAGGAGCAGAAATCTTGATCTACCCAACGGCTATTGGTTGGTTTGATAGTGATGAAGAGGATGAAAAATACCGCCAACTTGAAGCTTGGGTGAGTGTTCAAAGAGGTCATGCCGTAGCAAACACACTTCCAGTTGTTGCAGTAAATAGAGTTGGTTTTGAGCCAGATAAAAGTGGCGTTAGTGATGGCATTAGGTTTTGGGGTAATAGCTTTGTTTTTGGACCGCAAGGCGAAGAGCTTTTTAGAAGTGATAATGAAAGTGAACTTTGTGAAGTTGTTGAGATTGATAAACAAAGATGTGAAAATGTAAGGCGTTGGTGGCCATTTTTAAGAGATAGAAGAATTGATAGTTATGGTGATTTGACTAAGAGATTTATTGATTGAAAGATAAAAATGATAAATTTTAATAAGCTAATTCAAGATGTTAGTATAGCTAAAAAAGAATCTGAGCTAAGAAAGCTTCGCGGAGTTAATGATTATAATATTTTTACCGAGCTTTTAGATCAAAATGATGAAGTTAGACTTCATTCAGGTTTTATATATTCTCTTCTAAATCCAGCAGGCACACATTATCAAAAAAGTTTATTTTTAAAAAAATTTTTAGAAATTTGCGATATAAGAGATTTTAATTATGAAAATGCTGAAGTTTTTAAAGAGTATAAACATATAGATATTTATATAACGGATGGAAATAAACATGTTATTTTAGAAAATAAAATTTATGCAGGTGATCAAGAGGCGCAAATAGAAAGATATGTAAAAACTATAAAAATAGATAAAGATGCAAATTTTAAAGATATAGAGGTTATATATCTTAGTTTAGATAGGGAATTTCCAAATAAATATAGTTTAGGGAATTATAAAATAAAAAATAATTTTTTAATAAACAATGATGAAAAAATAAAATTACATATTTTTACTTACAAGCTAGAAATTACAAAATGGTTAAAGGAGTGTAAAAATGAAGTTGAAAATTTAACAAATTTAAATTTTTACATTACGGAATATGAAAAAGTTATAAAAAAACTATATGGAGAATACAAGATGGTAAGTACAGATGTAAGAAATATCATAAAAGAAAATTATGAGATAGCAAAAGCTATTTATGAAGATTTTGAACAAACAGAAAAAGAAATAGTTGATGAATTTACTCAAAAAACATATGAAATAGCAAAAGAAAGGCTATCTGATGAATTTATAATAGAGTATAAAAAAATTAATGGTAGATATAACGAGGATTTGATAATAAAGAAAAATGATTGGAAATTATATTTTTGTTTTGAATTTGATGATAGCAAACAGAGATTTTTGTACTATGGTATAAAAAAAGATAAAAAATGCGAAAATATTGATTGTAGAAAAATAGAGTTTAGCGGAAAAAATGGTTTTAGTGTTTCTGAGTGGTGGGTTATATGGAAATGGTTAGGTAAAAATGATAATGGACGAAAAGAAAATTTAGCTAATAATATAATGTTAAATAATATAACACCTGAATATTTCTCCAGCATTTTAATAAATATGGTTAACCAATATTCAAACGAATTAGATAAATTAAATAAAAATATTAGCCTTTAAGCCTTTTTTCTCTATCTCTAAAATCAGGCATTAAATTGGCAATATAGTCATAAAAGCTTTTTTGATGATGTGGAAAAATTAGATGAGTTAGTTCGTGAAGAATCACATATTCGATTAATTCAGGACTTTTTTCCACTAAATTTAAAGCTAGATTTATATATCCTTTTTTAAAATTACAACTTCCCCATCTGGTTTTCATATCGCGAATTGTTAGTTTATTGATAGGTTTATTTATAATTGGCAAATATAAATTTATAAATTTCATATACTCATTTTTTGCAAAATCTCTTTTAAATTTTATAAATTCACTTAAATTTAAAGCTCTTATTTCATTACCCAAAATCTTAGTTTTTTTAAAACTTTCATCAAATTTTAAACTATAAATTTGACCTAAAAGCATAGTTTTATTTTTTGGAAGTGATTTACTTTTTATAAAATTAACTCTGTTTTCAATCCAAGCTTTATTTTTGTTTAAAAACTCTAAAACCATAAATTTAGGAAATAAAATTGGCAAAGTGAGATGTATATCGCCATTTCTATCAACCCTAAGTCTTGCATATTTTACACGCTTTTTAGTAACTTTTATGTCAAATTCATCAAATTTTATAAATTTGCTATCCATTGTAGCTATGTTCTTGATCTGGAAATTTGCCACTTTTTACCTCATTTATATATTCAAATAAGGCATTTTGAACAAGCTCTTTTCCATTTAAAAATCTTTTTACAAATTTAGGTTTAAATTTATCATAAAATCCAAATGCATCGCTAAAAACTAAAACTTGCCCATCAGTTTTGTTTCCTGCTCCAATGCCAATAACTGGTATTTTTACACTTTGTGTGATTTTTTCAGCAACACTTGCTATTGTTCCTTCGACTACTAATATCGAAGCTCCCACGTTTTCTAAATCTATTGCCTTTTGAATTAGCATTTTAGCTTCATTTTCTTCTTTTGCTTTTACATGATATCCACCCTCATCGCGTGAGTTTTGAGGAGTTAAGCCAATGTGAGCAACTACTGCAATTCCGTTGTTTACAATAGTTTTAATAATGCTAAGAGGAATGGTGTTTGCTTCTATTTTAACTGCATCAGCTTTTGTTTTTTTATAGAATAAAATAGCATTTTTTAAAGACGATTTTTCATCTTTTATGCTACCAAATGGCATATCAGCAATTATATATGAGGTTTTTGCACCTCTACAAACTGCTTTTGTGTGATAAATCATATTTTGCATTGTGGCTTTTAATGTATCATCTCGTCCATTAAAGTTCATCTCTAAGCTATCGCCTATTAAAATCATATCAACAAATCCATCAAAAATATTTGCAAAAAGTGCATCATACGCAGTTATCATAGTTAATTTTGATTTGCCTTTTTGTGATTTTAGATAATTAATTGTTACTTTTTTTTCATGTTTATCCATAAATTTGTCCTTTTTTGATAATCTTAAAAAGTCGATTATACCACTTTTTTACCTTGCCATTTTTTACTTTTCCATCTAAAAGTATTTGCCAAGCCTCTTAAACTCTCATCAGCTAAAAATCCTATCCAAACACCAAGTATTCCAATTCCTAAATAAATTCCTAAAGTATATCCGACTGGAAGTGAAACTCCAAGCATAAAGATAACTCCCATGTAAAATGGAAATTTAGCATCCCCACTAGCTCTAATTGCATTTACCATTATTACATTTTGTGTTCTTGCTATTTCTAAAAATAGCGAAAGTATAAAAAGAGGCTTCATAATGCTTTTTATATCATTATCTAGATGAAATAAATTCATTATAAAATCTTGATTAAAAAACACTAAAATTAAAAATCCAGCAGTTACTAAAAAGCCTATTTTTAAGTTTTTAAAACTCTCTTTATAAGCAAGTTCGTTTTTACCAGCTCCAACCATTCTAGCGACTATTACTTCATTTGCGATGCCTATTGCACTACTTGCAAAAAATATAAATGCTGAAATTTGAAAAAATATGGTTTGAACTGTAAGACTATTTGCTCCCATGCTTGCTACAAAACTAAAAGCTACTATGTATTGAAAAGTCCAGATGAAATTTTCTCCAGCACTTGGAAGTCCTATTGAAAGAATTTTTTTCAAGACATAGTTTTGAGCCTTAAAAAAAAGTGATATAAATATTGGAATTTTAACAACTTTTATTAGGATAAAAAATAGTATAAAAACACCAAAAAATCTTCCCAAAGCAGTTGAAATTCCAACTCCAAAAAGACCATAATATGAAAGTCCAAATGGCTCAAATAGTGCGATATAGTTTCCACATATTGTAAAAACATTCATAAAAACAGATACTATTACTGTGTAAGAAACATATCCATAAGATCTAATTACGGCACTTAAAACTATAGCAACCGCATCTATAAAAAATACAACACTAATAACTCTTAGATAGATTAAACTTTCATCAAAAATTTCACTTGGAATTTGCATAAGTTTTAAGATAACTCTAGCAAAGCTAAAAACAAAAATCCCAGCAACTAATCCAAGAGCTGCGTTAAATGCTATGCTTACATGAACGCTTCTAATGGCAAGTTTTTTATTTCTTGCACCAATTGCTTGAGCTACAACAACCGAGCAACCTACTGCTAGAAGGTTAAAAACATTTACCATTAGATTAAATATTTGATTTCCAGCTCCCATAGCCGCTACTAAATGAGGCTCTATCAAACTTATCATGTATGTATTTATAATAATGGTTAAAAGCGATAAAAGCATATTTAGATATATTGGTATGAATAAGTTTTTAAGAGTAACTTCTTTTTCCATTTAATTTATCCTTTATTATGAAAAAAGATTATATCAAATTTTTAAAACTCAAAACCAAAATTTGAGCCTTTATTAAATTCACTTTTAATTATAAAATTAAAATTATGTACTTTTAAAATTTGCTTTACTATGTAAAGTCCCAATCCAAGAGAGTTATCCCAGTTATTTTTACTAACTCTAAAATATCTTTTTGTTATTAAATTTAAGTTTTCTTCTTCTATTCCTATTCCTTTGTCTTGTACAAAAAAAGAGTGTTCATTTATCTGTAAAATAACTTCATCATTTGAGTATTTCAAAGCATTTTCACTTAGATTTAATATAACTTGTTTTATTAGAATTTTGTCAGCTTTTATTAAAGTATCGTTGCCGCTTATTAAAATGTTTCTATCTTTATACTTTTCTAAAAGCTCGTTTTTAACATCTTTTACAATCTCTTTTAAGTTAAACTCACTGATATTTAAAATAATTTCTTTTTGGGTAAAGGAGAGTTTTATCTTATCAACTAAATTTACTATTTTTTGTGAGTTTTTTATGATTTTTTCTATAAATTTGTTTTTAAACTCTTCACTCATTAAGGGATCATTTTTTAAAGTATCAGATGAAGCTTTTATAATGGCAACTGGGTTTTTAAACTCATGCGAAATAGCACTTAGTATTCCTTCAAGCTGAGTGTTTTTAAGACGAATTTTAGCAGCTTTTTGATTTAATTTTTTATCAAGTTTTATTATATCAATTTTAACTTGATTGAGTTTTTTATATATTAAGTCAATCTCTTTTATAAATGAGTTTGAAATATTAAAGGAGTAATCTTTTTTAGAAATTTTATCTAAAAAGAAATTTATATTTACTATCTCTTTTCCTATAATTTTGCTAAAAGTTCTATTTATTAAATATGTTAAAATTAAAAAAATAATGAAAATTAAAAATAGTTTTAAAAAAAGATTTTTTAAATTTATATAGCTATTTTCTAGGTTTGTAGCAACAACTATTATATATGATTTATCTGCTATTTTAACGCTACTTGCTTCATATATTATTGGTTGTTTATCTATATAGTCAAAATCGGTTTTATTTATCACGCTTTTAAGTCCTAAAAAAATATCAAGCTTTATTATTTCATTGTTACTTAGTGTAAATTTACCCAAATCTTCATCAAAAACCGCAATATAGGTATCTGTTTTTAGTGCTAGAGTTTTTATAAAATCATCTGATAAATTTCCTGGAGTTATGCTTAAAATTTCTTTTATAGTATCAATTTTATTTACTGCTTTTTCATAGCTTCTCTCTTTATCAGCCTTGTATATAAGGTAAGAAAAGCTAAAAAACATAATCAAAAAAATAGTTATGAAATTTATAAAAAAAATTTGATATATTTTTAACAAAGCATATATCCTTCGCCTCTAATTGATTTTATATATTTTTTTTCTCTTGTTGGATCAATTTTTTCACGAAGTCTTTTTATAGCAATATTTACTGTTTTTTCGCTTGAGTTTTCATCATTCCAAATAGCGCTTAAAAGATAGTCTCTTGTGAGTAAAATATTTTTATTTTTTATAAACTCAACAAGTAAATTTGTTTCTAATTTAGTTAGTTCAACATTTTTGTTGCCAATTAAAACTTTGGCATTTGTTAAATTTATAAAAATATCTTTAAATTTATAAATATCTGCTTTTTTCTTTGTTCTTTTTAGAACGGCTTTGATTCTTGCAAGTAGATTATTTATTTCAAAAGGCTTTGTTATATAGTCATCGCCTCCTGCTTCAAAACCCTCAAGCTGTTCATCCATAGAAGTTTTAGCACTTAAAAAAATTACTGAATTGTTATATCCTCTAAGTCTTAAATTCTTAATAAACTCACTTCCCTCAACGCCTGGTAAGTTTCTATCTACTATTAGCAAATCAACATTTTCTTCATTTAAAAGTTGCTCAATTTTAGAAGTGTTTAAAAAACCAAGCACTTCATAGCCTGCTTTTGTAAGATTATACTCAAGAAGATCTAGCATATCCTCTTCATCATCAATTACTACAATTAAACTTTCCAAAACAAAACCTTTTTAAATCTAATAAGTAAAATTATGCAAATTACTGCACTTAAAGCACACATTAAAATTCCATATCTTGGCTTAAAGACATCAACTAAAACACCACTATAAATTGCACCAAATGGTATGCTTCCTTGAAAAAACAGTGAATAAATACTCATAACTCTTCCTCTATATTCATTTTTAGTTTTTAGCTGAATGGTTGAGTTTATACTAGAACTTGCAACAACAAAGAAAAATCCTGTCATTAAAAGAAACAGCCCACTTATATAGAAATTTGAACTAAATCCTGTTAAGATTAAGAAAATAGAAGCCAATATTGGGGCAGCAAAAATCATTTTAAAATTAAGTTTTCCAAAACTTGCTATAAAAAGTGCACCCAAAAATGAACCAATCCCTAAAAAACTCATTAAATATCCAAATGTCTTCTCATTTCCATTAAGTTCAAATTTCGCCAATGCAGAAATTGTTACATTGTAATGTGGTAAAAATAGAGCCATTATCAAAAGTAAATATAACATGCTTGATATAACAAGATTATTTTTAGCATAAATTAGTCCATCTCTTATGGAATAAAGCATATTTTTAGATCTGTTTTTTGATAAAATTCTCCTATTTTTTATAAAAAATAGACTTACTATAATAGCCGCAAAACTAACTGAGTTTATTAAAAAACAATACTCTATACCAAAACTAGCTATTACAAGTCCGGCGAGTCCTGGCCCTAAAATTCTTGCCACATTAAAACTCATTGAGTTTAGGGCAACTGCGTTTGGTATAAATTTATCATCTTCTATTATCTCATATACAAAACTTTGTCTAGCTGGAGCATCAATACTTAAAAATATTCCATTTAAAAAAGAAAGCACCATTATCATTAAAAATGAAATTTCAAAAATTGTCATCATTAAAGTAAATAAAATAGCTACTACCATAAGTCCTGTTTGAGAGATAAAAAGCAGTTTTCTTGTATCAAATTTATCAACCAAAGCTCCTGAGATTAGAGTTAAAAAAAGTGGCGGTAAAAACTGAGCTACGGCAACCAAACTTACCAAGAATGCATTATTTGTAATGCTAAGGGCTAGCCAAGGTTGAGCAATACTTTGCATCCAAGAGCCAATTAGCGAGACATTCATCCCAATCCAATAAATTTTGAAGTTTTTAAATTTTAAAGAGGCAAGTGGTTTAGGTTTATTCATGGTGAAAGTATAGCTAAATTTTATGAGTTTAGTCTAAATTTTATCTGCCTTATAAAAGTTTCCAAAAAGTTATAAAGTTTTTTTACAATTGCTTCAAATTTTAGAAAAAGGATAAAAAATGGTAAAAAAATTAGCTATTTTAGCAGTCGCTTCGGCATTTGTTTTTTCAAATTTGAGTGCAAATGACAAAATTTCAGGTCAAGGTGCAACTTTTCCAATGCCTGTTTATAAAGAGTGGGCAAAACTATACTACAAAGATACAAAAAATCAAGTAACTTATAGTGGTGGTGGAAGTGGAAAAGGAGTAAGTGCTATAACTGATAGAAATGGAAATTTTGGTGGAACTGACGCAGCTTTAACAAAAGAAGAGTTAAAAGATAAAAAACTTTTACAATTTCCAGGAGTTACAGGAAGTGTTGTGTTAGCTTATAACATAAATGGTATAAAAGATCATGAATTAAAGCTTGATGGCAAAGCAGTTGCAGGAATATTTAGTGGAAAAATCACAAAATGGGATGATACATACTTAAAAGAGCTTAATCCAAATTTAAAACTTCCTGCTGCAGACATAGTTCCAGTTGTAAGAAGTGAATCAAGTGGAACAACATTTAACTTTACAAGCTATTTAGCAAGAGCAGATAAAGAGTGGGCTAAAAATTATGGTGCTGCAAAAACAATTAATTGGGGCGCAAAAGTAACTCCAGCTCAAGGAAATCCTCTTGTTGCAAAGACAATAAAGCAAACTCCAAACTCAATTGGATATATTGAATACGCTTATAAAGTTCAAGAAAACTTAGCTGCAGCAACTCTAAAAACAAAAAATGGTGACTGGGCTGAGCCAACAAAAGAAAACTTTGACCGTGCTGCATTAAACTCAAATTTCAGCATTGATGAGCATTTTTATGATGTTTTAGCATATAGTGCTGGTGAGAAATCATATCCGATAGTTGCAGCAACATTTATCGTTTTGCCAAGTGATAATGCTGGAGATGGTAAAAAAGTAACTAAATTTTTTAAATGGGCATTTACAAGCCAAAAGGCTAAAAAAGCAGCTGCTGATTTGGGATATTTACCACTTCCTGATGATACTGTTAAGATGATTGAAGAGTATTGGAAAAAATACGACATTCAACCAAATAACTAAATTTAAAAACTCTCTGCGAATTCTCGCAGAGAACTATAAGCTCACAAAAAGGTTTATAATGACAGGTTTTCAGCGCCATGCTTTAAGAAATGAAAAAATATTCTCATTTTTTGCAAAATTGTCTTCAATTTTAGTTTTAATTATTTTACTTATTATTTTTCTAACACTTTTTTATAGAGCACTTCCTGCTATAGGTGAATTTGGGTTAGGGTTTTTATTTGATTCTACTTGGGATGTGGCAAATAAGCGTCTTGGCGGTGCAGCTGCTATATTTGGAACGATAGTTTCAACATTTATAGCTATGCTTTTAGCTACGCCTGTTGCTATTGGTATAGCTATATTTTTAACAGAAATTGCTCCATTTAAAGTTAGGACTTTTTTTAGTGTAAATATTGAATTATTAGCGGCAATTCCCTCTATTGTTTATGGAATGTGGGGTTTTTTATATTTTGTTCCTTTTGTTCAAAAGCTTTTTGGAGGAACTGGGCTTGGGCTTTTAACTGGTGGACTTGTTTTATCAATTATGATTTTGCCATTTATTGCCTCAGTTACAAGAGATAGTATGGAGACAACTCCAGCCATTTTAAAAGAATCAGCTTATGCCTTAGGTGCTACAAAATTTGATGTTATAAAAAATGTTATTTTTCCATATGCAAAAGCAGGAATTATTGGTTCAATTATTTTAGCTTTAGGTAGAGCGTTTGGTGAGACTATGGCTGTTGCGTTTTTGCTTGGTGGAATTTCTGTAATCCCTGATAATATTTCAGATCCAGCAACAAGTATCCCAGTAACACTTGCTTTGCAATTTGGCGAGGCAATGGGAATGAGAGTTTATGAAAGTTCGATGTATTATTTAGCGCTTATTTTATTTGTTATTAGCTTTATTACGATTGCAGTTGCAAAGTTTGCACTACTTAGAAAGAAAAGGGTAATAAAATGAAAAAGGCATCAAAATGAAAAAATTTATAGCCATAAGAGAAAAAGCCGCTGCAAAAAGAGTAAGAATAAATAAAATAGTAAATTATGTCTCTATTTTCTTTGCAGTTTTGGGACTGTTTTTTTTAGTGTGGATAATGGTAACTTTGATAGTTAAAGGAATAGCTGGATTTAGTAGTTCTATTTTTATAGATGATACTGTTTTTGGCGGGCTTAGAAATGCTCTTATTGGACATACTATTTTAGTAGGAATTGCCTCAATTATAGGAATTCCAATTGGACTAATGGCTGGAACATATCTAAGTGAATATGGCGGAGCTAATGATAGAAAATCAAACTTTATAAGAAATATGAGTGATATTATGATGAGTACACCATCAATTGTAATTGGTGCATTTATTTATGCTGTTGTGGTATCACCATTTGGTTCTTATAATGGATTTGCTGGAGCTTTGGCTTTGGCTGTTATGATGATACCAGTTGTATTAAAAACAACTGATGATATGCTAACTTTGGTTCCACAAAGTTTAAGAGAAGCAGCGTTTGCTTTGGGTGCACCAAAGTATAAAGTTACAATGCAAATTGTATTTCGTGCGGCCAAAAATGGAGTTTTGACTGGAGTTATTTTGGCTGTAGCAAGAGTTTCAGGTGAGACTGCACCGCTTTTATTTACTTCAGGTGCGTGGGATTTTTTAACTTTAAATCCATTTGGTCCAATGCCAAGTTTGACAAATACAATTTATGAATTTACTCAAAGTCCTGATGCAGACTTAAACTCAGTTGTGTGGGCGGGAGCGTTTTTGTTAGCGGTTGTGGTTTTAGGTGTAAATATAATTGGAAGAATTTTAATAAAAACAAAGAAAAATAAAGGATAATTTATGGCAACAATAACAGAAGTTAAAGAAAATCTTGCTTTAAGCATAAAAGATTTCTCATTTTGGTATCAAGGAAGCAAGAAACCAAATTTAAATAAAATTAACATGCCAGTGGCTGATAAAAAAGTAACTGCTTTGATAGGGCCATCAGGATGTGGTAAATCAACTCTTTTAAGGTCAATTAATAGAATTCATGATCTTTATCCAGGAAATCGCTACGAAGGCGAAATTTCTTTTTGTGGTGAAAATATTTTAAGTAGCAATATTGATTTGATAAATTTAAGGATAAAAATCGGTATGATTTTTCAACAACCTACTGCCTTTCCAATGAGCATAAAAGATAATGTTGAATATGGCTTAAAACTTCAAGGCATAAAAGATAAAAAAACACTGTCTCAAATCACTGAAAGTGCCTTAAAAGGTGCAAATATATGGGATGAGGTAAAGGATAGATTAAATGATGATGCAGGCGGACTTTCGGGCGGTCAAAGACAAAGACTTTGTATAGCAAGAGCTATTGCAGTAAGTCCTGATATTTTGCTTTTTGATGAGCCAACTTCAGCACTTGATCCAATCTCTACAATAGCTATTGAAGAGCTTATGCATAGACTAAAAGAAAACTACACAATTGTCATTGTAACTCACAACATGCAACAAGCTCTAAGAGTTAGTGATTATACAGCATTTATGTATTTAGGAGATTTAATAGAATTTGGCAAAACCGAGCAAATATTTAAAAACCCAAGAGAAAAACTTTTACAAGAGTATGTAGGTGGAAAATTTGGATAATACTCATTTGCCAAAGGGCATTCAAGATAAGTTAATTAAAAAACTAAAATCATTAAAACCAAGAGAAATTTGGATTTTTGGAAGTTATGCTAAAGGAACTCCAAAGCCAAGTAGTGATATAGATCTTTTTGTGATTAAAAAAAAGATAAAAAAAGATTTTCACGAAGATATTGTAAATTTAAGAAATGAGCTAAATAAGCTAGGAAAAAAATATGGTATTGATATAGATCTTTTTATAGATACAAAAGATTTAGTTGAAGAAAAACTTTTAGATGAAGATGAGTTTTACACTTCTGTTTTTGATGGAGCTAGTAGAATTTATACAAAAAAAGATGGGATAAATATCTCAATTTTACTTCAAAAAAAGAGTTGGTTTGATAAAATTATGCAAAAAGTTAAAATTATTTTTATGAAATGTTTTGGAATTAAGGATAGCGATGCTAAGAAAAATAGTGAAATTTAGTTTTATATTCTTATGTATAAATTTATTAAATGCTTATGAGCTTAAAGGATATGGTGCAACCTTTGCAGGTGATAAAGTGGTTGAACTTTCAAATTTATATAAATTAAAAACTAAAAATGAAATTTCATATTTTCCAATTGGATCAAGTGGTGGAATAAAACAAGTTTTGCTTAATAAAGCTGATTTTGCAATAGTTGATATAGCTTTTAAAGATGATAGTTTAGAGTTTATACCATTTATAAAAAGTCCAATTTCCATAAGTTACAATTTACCAAATATTTCAAATTTGGTTTTAACTCCAAATTTGATATCTAAAATTTTTATAGGAAAAATTAAGTTTTGGAATGATAAAGAAATAGCTCTTTTAAATCCAAATTTAAATCTGCCAAATGAAAAAATAATTTTTTTTCATAGATATGATGGATCTGGCACTACATTTACAATATCATCTTTTTTAAAAAACAATAGTGATTTTTGGAATTTGCAAAACAGTGAGTTTATAAATTTTAAGCTAGGAATTGGAAAAAAAGGAAATAAAGAAATAGCTCTTTTTATAAAACAAACTCCTTATTCTATCGGATATGCAAGCTACTACTACACGCGAAATTTAAACTCAGTTTATTTGCAATATAAAGGTACAATTTCTCATCCAAAAGATGATAATTACCCTTTGCAAAATTATAGTTACTTTATATATAAAAAAGATAGTTCAAAAAAAGAGAATATTGAAAAATTTATTAAATTTATAAAACAAAATTACAATCCAAAAGATGATAAATTAAGCTATTTTGACTAAAATCAAGCTATTTTATTATAAATTTAACTTATTTGATATAGAATAATAAAATTTATTATAAGGAAATTTATTGGCACTTGTTGATTTAATAGATGTAAAAAAGAAATTTGGTACAAAAAGTATTTTAAATAATGCAAATTTAACTATAAACGATAAAGAGAGAATTGCCATTATTGGAAAAAATGGTGGCGGAAAATCAACTCTTATGAAAATAATTGCTGGAATTTATACACCTGATGAGGGAAGGGTTGTTACGCAAAATGGTATAAATGTGCAATATCTTGAACAAGCTCCAAATTTCAAATCTCATTTTACAGTTGAACAAGCCATAAGATCAGAGCTTAAAGAGATATATAGTGCACTTGATGAATATACAAAAACTTTAAATTTACTTTCCGATGATCCTCAAAATAAAGACTTAATACAAAAGCAAAACGAACTTAGCAAATTTATAGATACACACGATGCGTGGAATATAGAAAATAAAATAACTCGTGTAATTGAGCATTTCGAACTTGATGAGTTTAAAGATAGAGCTATTTCAACTTTAAGTGGTGGCGAGATAAGGCGTGTCGCGCTTGGCGGACTAATACTAAAAAAACCAGATGTGCTTTTACTGGATGAGCCAACAAACCATCTTGATGTTTATATGGTTAAATTTTTAGAGGAAATGATTATTTCTAGTAACCAAACAATAGTTTTTATAAGTCATGATAGATATTTTATAGAACGCCTTGCTAATCGCTGTATTGAAATAGAAGATGGTGAAATTCAAAGTTTTGATGGTGGATATGAAAATTATTTAATTAAAAAACAAGAAATGCTATCTTCTATGCAAAAAAGCTACGAAACTTTAATAAAAACTTTAAAAAGTGAAGAAGAGTGGCTTAGGCGCGGAGTAAAAGCTAGACTAAAAAGAGATGAAGGAAGAAAACAACGCGTTATTCAAATGCGAGAAGCTGCAAAGAAAAATCCTGGAATTATACGAAAAGTAAAACTTGAGCTAGAAAGAGCAAACGTTAGTTTTAATCATGGTGGACTTGGGCAAAATAGAAAAAAAATGCTTTTTGAGTGTGTAAATTTAACAAAAGCATTGGGTGGAAAAACACTTTTTAAAAATTTTAATACAAGAGTTTTGCAAGGTGAGAGGATTGGGATAGTAGGAAAAAACGGAAGTGGAAAAAGCACACTTTTAAAAACATTTTTAGGGCGAATTTCGCCTGATAGTGGAGTTATAAAAAAAGGTGAATTAAAAATCGGGTATTTCGATCAAATGAGAGAAGGCATTAACGACGATGATAGCTTAATAGAAGTTTTTTGCCCAAATGGCGGGGACCATGTTTGGGTTAGAGGCAGATATATGCATGTATATGGCTATTTAAAAAACTTTCTTTTCCCAAAAGAGTTTTTAACTCAAAAGGTTGGCTCTTTAAGTGGAGGAGAAAAAAATAGGGTAGCTTTGGCTTTACTTTTTACAAAAGAGTATGATTGCTTAATTTTAGATGAGCCTACAAACGACCTTGACATTGCTACAATTAATATCTTAGAAGAGTATTTAATGAGCTTTGAAGGTGCTGTTATAATCGTAAGCCATGATAGATATTTTGTAGATAAAGTTACAAATAAGCTTTGGATTTTTGAAAATAGCGGAAATATTAATCAAACATACATGCCATATAGTGAGTATTTAGAACTTGAAGATGAGATCGAAGAGCTTGATGAAATAGAAAAAGATGCCAAAGAAAAAGCAAATGAGCAACAAGCTCAAAAAAGCTTACAACCAAAAACTCAAACAAAACTAAGCTTTAAACAAAATAAAATTTTAAATGAGTATCCAGCTGAAATAGAAAGACTTGAAAACCGTATAAAAGAGCTAAATCACGCACTTTCAACACCTGAAATTTATAAAGAAGTAGGGATTCAATCTCTTTTTGAAGAACTAGAAGAAAAAAAGGGAATTTTAACAAATATGGAAAATGAGTATTTTGAAGTTTTAGCGTTGGCTGAGAGTTTTAAAAACTAAATTTATTTAGATTTGCTTTTTAATATCCTTATATAAAAATATAATACTATTTTTTGACTTTTATCTTTTTTAATGTATTAATCATTTGAGCAAAGATTTTATTAATTTCTAAATCGTAATGTGCAAGTGAATCAAAAAAGTGTTTAAATAATTAAATTATTAAAATTTAAAGGGTGTAAATTTACACCCTAAATTTACTCAACCTTTTTACCAATTATTTTTAAGATAATAAATATAAAAATTACTCCAAGTGCCAATGAAAACACTACCGGTAGTCCAAAAGATACAGGTAAATAGCCAATAACTATAGAAATTGCACCTATTAATAACGCATAAGGCATCTGTGTTGAGACGTGATCTATGTGGTTACATCCTGCTCCCATTGAAGAAAGTATTGTCGTATCTGATATCGGTGAACAGTGATCGCCAAATATCGCACCTGTTAATACAGAGCCAATATTTATTATCATATATGAGTGAAGCGCGTGTTCTGTTAAGCCATTGTATCCGCCTATTGCAAAAGCTAAAGGTATGGCAAGTGGCATTAAAATACCCATTGTTCCATAGCTTGTTCCTGTGGAAAATGAGATAAATGATCCTAGTATAAAAATAGTTGTTGGAAGAACCCAAAGTGGAACTGAATCTGATAAAATTCCTACCAAATATCTTGAAGTTCCTAAATCTTTAATAATTGAACTAAGCGACCATGCAAGTAGTAAAATAACTATTGTGATTATCATAGTTTTCCAACCCTTTACCCAAACACTAATTGCTTCGCTAATTGTAAATATTTTTCTATAAACACCCATAAAAATAGCAACTACAGTTGCAAAAAGCGCAGCTTGAAAAAGCACAACCGAAGCATCAGCATTACCAAAAGTTTCTCTTAAAGCAAATAGTGAAAAAGGATCAGCTTTGACTTGTTCTAAAATTTCACCTTCTAATGCTCCAAGGCCATTTAGATAAAAACCTAAAATAGCACCAAACATTAAAACTAAAATTGGAATTATTGCATTTGATGTTTGAAGCTTAACACCTGCTTTAGGAAGAATTGATTTATCCTCTATATCATCCATTTTTATATGGTTTTTAGATGTTGTTATGCCTGTTGTTCTAGCCCTTATCTCAGCTTTATACATAGGGCCAAATTCTCTTGCTGTAATGGCTGTAGCAAAAACAAAAATTATCATAAATATATTATAAAATCTATACGGAAGTGTCTCTAGAAATATTGCAAATGCATTTACATCAGTCATTCCAATGATTTCATAAGAAGACTTTATAACAGAAAGCTCATACCCAATCCATGTTGAGATTATAGCTATTCCAGAAATAGGAGCAGCTGTTGCGTCTATAATAAAAGCAAGTTTTTCTCTTGAAACTTTAAATTTATCAGTAACTGGGCGCATTACAGGTCCGACAATAAGAGCATTAGCGTAATCGTCAAAGAAAACAAAAAGTCCCATTAGCCAAGTTGAAATTTGTGATGATTTATGGTTTTTAGCTTTTTTTGCAAGCCACTCAGCGACTGCTTTTGTACCACCCATTCTTGTAATTAGTGCAACAACACCACCAATCGCTAAAACTTGAAGAATAATTCCTGCATTCCAAGGATCTGCCATTGAGTGAACCATTCTATTACAAACATTTACAAAACCCTTTATAAAAGCACTAAAAATATTATCTTGTGTTATAAACATCATAAATGTTCCGCTAAAAACACCTATAAAAAGAGAAAAAATAACATCTTTTGTAATAAAAGCCAATGTGATTGCAACAACTGGAGGAATGAGTGTTAAAATTCCAAATTTTTGAGCGTTTAAATCAGCCAACTCATTTCCAAACATAAGTATTGGAAGAAATAAAAAAATCGTAAAAATAAATCTTTTCATGTAAAACCATTTCTTTTTAATTTAATAAATTTCGCATTATAACAAATTTATTTGTAAAAACTGCTTTTTCATTATTTTTTTATTAAATTTATGCTAAATTACATTTTATAAAATCTTAGAATAAAAATTAATGGAGAATATATGCTTTATATACTAATAATACTGTTTTTGGCTTATAGCTTGTTTAAGATTTTTTTAGAAATTTGCGAGCTTAAATTTGTAAAAGAAGAGATAAAAAAAGAAGCTGTTATTTTAGATGAAAAAACATACAAAGAAGCCGGAAATATTACTATTTTTAATAAAAAATTTGTTATTTTTACTTTGATATATGAATTTTTCATAACCATTTGTTGGCTTAGTTTTGGATTAAGACTTTTGTATCAAAATATGGTTTTAAACAATACTATTTTTGAAAATTTAGTCTTTGTGATAAGCTTTTTTTTAATTGGTGGAATTTTAAGTTTGCCTATTGATATTTATTCTAAATTTGTAAAAGATAAAAAATTTGGTTTTTCAAATTTGAGTGTTAAAACTTTTTTATTTGATTTATTAAAATCTTTTTTACTAAGTGTTATATTTGGCTCAATAGTTGTTTATTTGCTTTTAATTTGCATAAATTTTTTAGGAAATTTTTGGTGGTTTTGGGCTGCAATTTTATCATTTGTAATCGTTTTGATTATAAATTTTTTATATCCTACTTTAATCGCTCCACTTTTTAACAAAATGGAAATTTTAAAAGATGATGCTTTAAAAGAAAGCATTGAAGCACTTCTAAAAAAATGTGGATTTAAAAGTAGCGGTGTTTTTACAATCGATGCTAGCAAAAGAGATAATCGCCTAAACGCTTATTTTGGTGGTTTTGGAAGCTCTAAAAGAGTAGTTTTGTTTGATACACTTATAAAAAAACTTACAAAAGATGAAATTTTAGCTGTTTTAGGTCATGAACTAGGGCATTTTAAAAACAAAGATATTTTAAGAATTTTAGTTTTTTCAGCTATTTTATTTTTTGTTATTTTTGGTCTTTTGGGAAATTTGCCAGAAACCATTTTTAACGCTGTTGGAATTGAAAAAAGTGGTGGAAGTATTATAGTGATGATAGCCATTTTATCAAATTTGCTTTCATTTATTATAACTCCACTTCAATCTTTTTTAAGCAGAAAAAGAGAGTTTGCGGCTGATAAATTTGGTGCTAAAATGCAAAATAAAAATGACATGATAAATGCTCTAAAAAAGCTTGGAGGCGAGAATAAAGCTTTTCCTAAATCACACAAGCTTTATTCAAATTTTTACCATTCTCATCCAACTTTGTATGAGCGAATTTGTGAGTTAAATGATGAAAATATTTGAAGCTCTTAAAAAGGGTGAAGAACTTACAACATCTTTTGTTGCAAGGGAACTTTTAAAATTTCATCTAAATTTAAGTATGACTGAAATTTTACTTAGAATAAATGAAAATTTAGATCATCCTCATAGATATTTTTTATTATTAAAAAGATATGAAGATGGCGAGCCGTTAGAGTACATAACGAGTAAAGCAAGTTTTTTAGATAGTGAGTTTTTTATAAAAAAAGGTGTTTTAATCCCTAGATTTGAAACTGAAATTTTAGTCAAAAAAGTCTATGAAGTTGCAAAAAATTTTACAAATCCTAAAATTTGTGAAATTGGTTTTGGAAGTGGAATAATTTCTTTAAGTCTTAAAAAAATGCTTCCAAGTTCCAATATAACAGCTACTGATATTTCAAAAACGGCCTTTGAAGTCGCAAATATAAATGCTAAAAATCTAAATTTAGATGTAAATTTTATAAACACATCTTATCTTGATGGCATAGATGATAGTTTTGATATCATAGTATCAAACCCACCATATATAAAAAATAGCTATAAACTTGATAAATGGGTTTTAAATGAGCCAAAAGAAGCACTTTTTGGTGGTGTTAAAGGATATGAAATTTTAGAACACATTATTAATTTAAGTAAAGATAAAACAAGAATTCTAGCTTGTGAAATAGGCTATGATCAAAAAAGAGCTTTAAGTAAAATCTTAAAAGAAAATGGTTTTGAAGCTAAGTTTTATAAAGATTTAGCAGGTTTTGATAGAGTGTTTTTAGCCTCAAATTCAAATCTTTTTAAAGATGGTTTTGATGAATTATGATTTAATGTATATTTTAAAATCCTACAGGGCTTTTGGATATAAATTTATAGATGAAAGTGTTTTAAATTTGGTTAAAAAAAGCAAATTTAAAGACTTTGATGAATTGCAGCAAAACCTTAATATTTGTGAATTATGTAATCTTTCAAAACAAAGAATTAATACTGTTTTTTCTAAAAATAAAAACGCTAAAATTATGATAATTTTAAAAAATCCAAGTGACATTCAAAATAAAACTGGAGATTTATTATCTTCAAAACTAGTTTTAGAGTTTAAAAACGAGCTTATTAATACCTTAAATTTAAGCGAAGATGATTTATACTTTACTTTTATGGTAAAATGTCACTCAAATAAAGATATTAAACCTTATGATGAGAGTTTTCAAAGGTGTAAGCCATATCTTTTTGATGAGATTGAAAAACTAAATCCAAAGCTTATTTTAGCGATGGGTGATGAGTGTTTAAGTGCTATTTTTGAAGATTTTGAAATGTCTAGTTTAGAAACACTTCATGGTTATGTTTTAAAATATAAAAAAAACTTTGTTTTGCCTATGTTTGATCTTGATTTTGTAAGGTTAAATCCAGCGAAAAAAGAGTTTTTTTTAAATGATATAAAAAAAATTAAAGAGTTGTTATGAAAAAAATTTTACTAATATTATTGTTAATTTTCTCAAGTTGTTTTGCAAAAATTCAAAAACCTTCTCCTATCCCACCAGCAAGTCTTTATTATCTAGACTTTGAACCTGGAATTTGCGATAGTCAATGTTTAAAAAAATTAATTGATGAAAAAAAAG
This sequence comes from Campylobacter ureolyticus ACS-301-V-Sch3b, assembly GCF_000413435.1. NCBI lineage: Bacteria > Pseudomonadati > Campylobacterota > Epsilonproteobacteria > Campylobacterales > Campylobacteraceae > Campylobacter > Campylobacter ureolyticus. The sequence goes on from NZ_KE340326.1 coordinate 938,386, forward strand.
ATTTTAGTTTTTTATCAAGATATTCTAAGGAATATTCAAATTCTTATCTTGAAAGCTACTATATGAGTTTATCTAGTGGCATTGCAAAGCTTGTTGTAACAAAAGATATGGATTTATCACAGCAAAAAATCGCTGTTTTACTTCCTCAAAATATAATAGGTGGATATGCTCACATAGTTTCAAATGCGGTGTTTTCTTATATAATTTCTAAAGATTTAAATGTAAAGGTTAAATTTTATCTAACCGGAAATGAAAATGAAGCATCATTAATAACTGCTATTGATAAAATAAAAAATGATGGCATTTCTTTAGTCATTGCTCCACTTACTGCAAAAGGCGCTGAGATAATCGCAAAAAATTCTGATATAAATATGCTTTTTTTCATACCTACACTTCACTATAAAATGGTTAAAGCAAGCAAAGGAAATATCTTTTTTGGAGGTATTGACTACGAAGATCAAGTTTTAAAACTTTTAGAGCATTCTGATTATAAAAATATAGTTGTTTTTGAGGATAATAGCTTTTTGGCAAAATTTTTAGATGAGTATATTTCTTTAAGTGGTGCAAATATAGAAAAAAAAGTTTTAGTTGATGGTGCCCAAACTTCGCTTCTAGGAAGAGTTGATGAGAGTTTAAAAGATGTTGATGTTTTTTTAAATTTGCCACTTAATGCAACAGCTAAGATAATTTATGAGCTAAAGATAAATAACTTAGCTCCAAATTCCTTTTTTACAACACAGATAAATTATGCTCCAAAACTTTTATCACTTATAGATTTTAAAGATAGACAAAATTTATTTATTGCAAATTCCATTACTCATGTTCCGCAAAATATTGCTTCTATAAGTTCAATTTTGGGAGTTGATATTTATTATAACTGGATTGCTTATTCAACGGCTATTGGGCTTGATTATTTATACAATGCTTTTGCAAATACTGATGATGAGCGAGTTTTTAAAGAAAGGATTGTTGGCTCAAGTATAGGTTATGACACAAAGATTTATAAAACAACAAAGCATAAATTTGAACTTATAAAAGATGAAGAAGTTAATTTAAACAGCGAGTTTGATTTTTAGTTATAAGTAGAAAATTCTACTTATAATTTTTAAAAAACTCTATCATTTTGCTACTCATGGCAGCTGGTTTTTTATCTACTAAATAAGCTATTTTGATATCGGCTTCAAAAATAAGCTCTTTTTCATCCAAGCTTTTTTCTAAAGAGGCAATTTTATAAATTTTTTGATTTATAACTAAACTTGCCTTTTTTATACTATTTGGTGTTGAAATAACTTCTAATATATCTCCTAAAAAAGCTGGTTTTATATATGAGGCATTTATATTTTTAACAACAAAATGCCTATTTGGAGTAAATGGGTCTAGGTTTGAGTTAAATACCATTTCACTTCTTGCACGCTCACAGTATTTTATAAAATTTGTATGATATACAATACCGCCCGCATCTGTATCTTCGTAATAAACTCTTATCTTCATTTACTTAGCCTCTTTTTTAAGCTCATTTTTAATGCTTGGAAATTTGATAAAAAACAAAAATGTTTGAGCTATAAGCATGATTTTCATAGTCCATTCGCTAGCTTTATGCATTTGTGCAAAAGAAGCAGTTTGGGTCATTGATGGTCCGATTTGTTGTGCATTGACTATATAGTTTGAAAAGTAAAATATAAAAAGTAGGGCTAATACTAAATTTATAAAAGCAAGCATAAAAGTTGAAAATTTAATGTTGAAATTTTTATTTTTATTAGCTAGATTGATACTTTCTACAGCAAATGCCAAAATTGATATGATAAGTAGAATTTTATTAAATCTTAGAAAAATTTCAGTCATTATTTGCCCACTTTGAAAATGTGTTAAAACACCTTCACCAATTAGATTTGCTGGATTAAAAATCACAGGCGCAACAAAAACTCCAGCGCAAATTTCAAGACCTGCTAAAATAGCAATCAAAAAAAGATAGATATTTAAAATTCTATTCATAAATTTCCTTTAAAAGTTTATTTATTTTAAACTTCTAAAATTATACTGCAAAATGTTAAACACATAAAAAAGTTGTTCTTATCTATTTTTAAGTAATTTTAAGATAAAATCACCGTTTGGTAAATTAAAAAATTAAAAGGAAAAATATGAAAAGAACATATCAACCACATAATGCTCCTAAAAAAAGAACACATGGTTTTAGAGTTAGGATGAAAAGTAAAAACGGCAGAAAAATTATCAATGCAAGAAGAGCAAAAGGTAGAAAAAGATTGGCTGTTTGATTGAATTTTCTGCCATAAATAAGGCAGATGAGTTTAAAAAAGTTTATGAGATGGCTAAAAAATGGCACACTGAATTTGCAGTTGTTTATTTTTTGGCTTCTGATGATAGAAAATTTACAGCAATTGCTAGTAAAAAAGTAGGAAAAGCAGTTATTAGAAATCGTGCTAAAAGAGTTCTAAGAGCGGCATTTGCTAATATGGGATGTGATTTAAAATCAGGATTTTATATTATAATTGCAAAGCCTTCGATAATTAATTTTAGTTTTGATTCTATAAAAAAGAGTTTAAGATGGTCTTTTAGAAAAATGGATGCTTTTAAATGAAGGGTTTTTTTATAAAAATCATAAAAATTTATCAACATTGCATCTCACCGCTTTTTCCAGCGGCTTGCAGATACTATCCTAGTTGTTCTGAATATGCCTTGATACAATTTAAGCACAACTTTTGTTTAAAAGCATTTTTTTTAACTATTCTAAGAATTCTAAGGTGTAATCAACTTTTTAAAGGCGGAATCGACTATCCTATAATTTATAAAGATTTTTCCGCTGTAAAATTTTCTTTTAAAAATAGAAATTTGAAGTTTTTATTTTGGTTTGTTCCTTATAAAAATGGAAAATATTATGTAATAAAATTATATAAAAAGGAAAATTAGCCCCATGATGGATGAAAAATCACTTCAAAAAAGAGCTATCATTGCAACGCTTCTTGCTTTCATTTTTTTTATAGCTTACGATAGTCTTTATTTATCAAAATTTAGAGATACAAATGCAACAATTGCCACAAAGCAAGTAAAAACCGCAAACGAAGCACCAAATGTAAAGCTTGATAATCAAAATAAAGCTCCTATTAATACAGTTTCAAAAGAAGATAAAACAATAGTAAATATAACTTCAAATTATTTTAATGCTAAAATTGACTCTTTGGGAAGAATAAGTTCATTTAAATTAAATGAAAATATCTATAAAGATGAAGAAGGAAATTTTTTAAATTTAATAACACAGTATCCAAAACCATTAGAAGTTAGGTTTGCAAACCAAGAAATTAATAAACTAGCTTTTGAAATTCCATATGAAGCAAGTGTGTCAAACATGGATTTAAATGATGGTGAAAAAAGTGTTGTTCTTACTCAAAATTTGGGTGAAGTTATAGTTAAAAAAACTATAACTTTTTCAAAAAGGGGTGCCTATAAGGTAAAAGTAGAAACAAATAAGAATGAAAATTACTTTGTAACTCCGGGGCTTAGACCAGATGTTGCAGCAGATAGACTTACAATCCATGGAGTATTGCTTAGAAATTTAGAAGATAATCTAGAAATTGTAAAGGATGGAAAAGTAAAAAATAAAGCTCAAACTTATAATAATATCGATATTGCATCATCTTTTGATAGATACTATACAACTTTATTTTATAACTTTGAAAAACCTATGAAAGTAGCGCTAAATGAAACAAGTGATGGAGTAAATCAAGCCTTTGTAGCTGTTGAAGATAGAGTTTTTGAAGTCGGTGGTTTTATAGGACCTAAAAATCATGAGCTTTTAAAATCAATAAATCCTGAATTGAGCGATGTTATAGAGTATGGCTGGTTTACATTTATCGCAAAACCTATGTTTTGGTTACTTAATAAGTTTTATACTATGGTTGGAAACTGGGGTTGGGCAATAGTTATTTTAACTATTTTAATAAGACTTATTTTATCACCACTTACTTATAAAGCTATGATTTCTATGAATAAGTTAAAAGATTTAGCTCCAAAAATGAAAGAAATTAGAGAAAAATATAAAAACGATCCGCAAAAAATGCAAGCACAAGTTATGGAACTATATAGAAAGCATGGTGCAAATCCAATGGGTGGATGTTTGCCTATGATTTTACAAATTCCTGTATTTTTTGCAATTTATAGAGTTTTATTAAATGCAATTGAGCTTCAAGGAGCACCTTGGATACTTTGGATAGATAATTTAGCCATTAAAGATCCATATTTTATACTTCCTATTATAATGGGTGCTGCGATGTATATACAACAACGCCTTACTCCTACAAGCTTTACTGATCCAATGCAAGAAAAAATTATGAAATTTTTACCTGTAATATTTATATTTTTCTTTATGACATTCCCAGCTGGACTTACACTTTATTGGTGTGTTAATAATATATTTGCTTTAATTCAGCAAATTATTATAAATAAAATGTTTAAAAAGAGAAAAGAATTAGAAATGGCGGAGAAAAAATAGTGAAATTTGAAGCATTTACATTAGAAGAGGCTATCACAAAAGCCTCTGTTGAGTTAGGATGTTCTGTAACTGAGCTTGATTTTAAAGTTTTGCAACATCCAAAAAGTGGTATTTTGGGCTTTTTTAAAAAAAATGCAGTTATAGATGCTAAAAAAGTTGGTAATACAAAATCTTTAAAAGAAACAGACAAAAGTAGCGAATCAAAAAAAGCTAAAAAAGAGCAAAATATAGATAAAGGTGAAAAATCTCAAAAGCTTAAAAAGGATGAGAAAAAACCTCAAAAGCAAAAAAATAATTTTGAAAATAAGAAAGAATTTACAAAACCAAATAATGAAAAAGTTGAAATAAACAAGGCTATTATTGAAATAAAAAATGGAATTGAGAATCTTTTTAAAAATGATTTTTTCAATATAAATAGCTTTGAGGTAAGCAAATTTGATGATAAAACTATTTATGTAAAATTAGATGGTGATGATGCGGCACTTTTAATAGGAAAAGAAGGATATAGATATAAAGCAATAACACATCTTCTTCATAATTGGATTTATCCAAAATACGGATATCATGTAAGGCTTGAAATTTCACGCTTTTTAGAAAATCAAGAAAAAATGATAGCTGCATATTTGGTTGATGTTATTGAAAAGGTAAAAACAACTGGAAAAGCTCAAACTAAGCCTTTAGATGGTGTTTTGGTAAGAATTGCCCTAGAACAACTTAGAAATGAGTTTCCTAATAATTATGTCGGTGTTCGCTCTTCAAGACATGGAAAATTTATAGTTATAAGACCAGCAAAAAATGAATGATACAATTGTAGCTATATCTACTGCAAATGGAGTTGGGGCAGTATCTATTATAAGAGTTAGCGGAAAAGAAGCTTTGGCTATCTCATTAAAACTTTTAAAAACAAAAAAATTAACTCCAAGATATGCAACTTTGCTAAAAATTTATTCTTTAGATGATGAGCTTATAGATAGAGGTATAATAATTTATTTTAAATCTCCAAAAAGTTTTACTGGAGAGGATATAGTTGAGTTTCAAACTCATGGTGGATTTTTGATTTCAAATTTAATCATTGATGAGCTTTTAAAAGCTGGTGCTAGACTTGCACAACCAGGAGAATTTAGTAAAAGAGCTTTTTTAAATGATAAAATGGATCTTGCAAAAGCAAGCTCTATCCAAAGCCTAATAACTGCTAGAAGTAAAGATGCTTTAAAAATTTTAACCTATCAAATGCAAGGATCGCTTAGTGAATTTGTTGAGTCTTTAAGGGGTGAGCTTGTTAAAACTCTTGCCTATACTGAAGTTTGTATAGATTATGCAGAAGAAGATTTGCCAACTGATATTTTAGAAAAAATTAATACTTTACTTAGTAAAAATTATAAAAAACTTGATGAGATTGTTACTATTAGCAAACAAAGAAAAGGGCTTATAGAGGGATTTAAAGTAGCCATTATAGGAAAGCCAAATGTTGGAAAAAGCTCTATTTTAAACGCACTTTTATCTTATGATAGAGCCATAATCTCAAATGAAGCTGGTACTACTAGAGATTCTATAGAAGAAAGTCTTATGCTAGGAAGCCATTTAGTTAGGATAATTGATACTGCAGGCATTAGAGAGGGTGTTTCAAATATAGAAAAAATTGGCATTGAAACTGCAATAAAAAAAGCAAATGAGGCCGATATTATTCTAGCAGTTTTTGATAGTTCAGCTAAATTTGATGATGAAGATAGGGCAATTTTAGAAATATGCGCAGGTCTTGAAAAAAACGATAAAAAAATATTTTATATTTTAAACAAATCAGATTTAATTCAAAAATTTGATAAAAAACTAAATAAACCTCTTCAAATTTCAGCCAAAGAGGGCATTGGATTGGTTACTGATGAGTTAAAAAATTATCTTGATACTAAAAACTATGATGGGATTATGCTTACAGCAACTTATCAAATAAATGCTGTAAATTCAGCAAAAGATGCAATTTTAAGAGCTAAAAATTTATTAAATGAAAATGAGCTTGAGCTTTTTGCTTATGAAATAAACTCAGCAATTAGTGAAATTTCATCTATAACAAGACCATTTGAGAGAACAGAAATTTTAGATGAGATGTTTTCATCATTTTGTTTGGGTAAATAAAGTTTTATTTATCATAAATTTGTATAATATCTTTCATGAAAACTTATGAAAAAAAAGCACTCTTTTTGGATAGAGACGGTGTTATAAATGAAGATTTTGGATATGTTTTTAAAATAGAAGATTTCAAATTTATAGATGGAATTTTCGAGATTTTAAAAGAGTTTAAAAAAAGAGATTTTTTAATCATCATTGTCACTAACCAATCAGGCATCCAAAGAGGCTACTACACTACAAAAGATTTTGAAATTTTAGCAGACTATATGAAAGCTGAGTTTAAAAAGCGAGATATAGATATAGATAAAGTTTATTTTTGTCCTCATTTAAGTGGTTGTGAGTGCAGAAAACCAAACCCTGGAATGATTTTGGAGGCAAAAGATGAATTTGGTATAGATCTTTCAAAATCCTATCTGATAGGCGATAAACTAAGCGATATCGAAGCTGGAAAAAATGCCGGAGTTAAAAATTTGTTTTTACTAAGCAAAGAAGAAAAGAGTGTAAATAGAGACTTTCATTGCATAAAAGAGCTTAAAGAAATGCTTAATTTTATAAGGAAAAAAGATGAAAAATAAAAAGATAGTTATAACTGGCGGAGCTGGTTTTATAGGTTCAAATTTGGCAACTTATTTTGAAAATTTAGACGCTGATGTTTTAGTTGTGGATATTTTTAGAACTGGTGAGAGATTTGATAATGGCAACTTAAAGAGTTTTGGTCACTATAAAAACTTACTTAAATTTGGTGGCATGGTTTTAGAGGGCGATATAAATGATGAAAAAACTCTTAAAAGTATTGCCAAATTTAAACCTGATGCAATTTTTCATGAAGCTGCCATCTCTGATACTACGGTAAATGATCAAAGCATGATGATAAAAACAAATTTAAATGCCTTTGCAAAGCTTCTTGAAATTTGTAAAAAAATCGATGCAAAGATGATTTATGCAAGTTCAGCGGCAACTTATGGAAACGCCAAAAGTCCGCAAAAAATTTGGCATAGTGAAGAGCCTAGAAATGTCTATGGTTTTTCAAAACTCATGATGGATAAACTAGCTTTAAAATATCACGAAAAAATTCATTGTATTGGGCTTAGATATTTCAATGTTTATGGTGAAAATGAGTTTTTCAAAGATAAAACTGCCTCTATGGTTTTGCAGTTTGGACTTCAAATTTTAAATGGGCAAAATCCAAGGCTTTTTGAAGATAGTGATAAAATAAAAAGAGATTTTGTCTATATAAAAGATATTGTTGCGATTAACCACTTAGCATTTTTATCTGATAAAAGTGGAGTTTATAATGCTGCTACTGGAGTTGCAAGAAGCTTTCAAGAAATTGTTGATATCTTACAAAGCGAGCTTAATACAAATTTAAAATGTGAATATATCAAAAATCCATTTATCAAACAATATCAATTCCACACACAAGCTGATATTTCCCTAAGTAGACAAAATCTCTCTTATGAGCCTAAATTTAGCCTTGAAGATGGAATTAAAAGCTATATCCCTGAGATTAAAAAAATATATGAAAGTATAAAAAATGAAGCCTAAGATTTTAGTTATTGGCGATTTGATGATAGATCACTATCTGTGGGGCGAGTGCGATAGAATTTCCCCTGAAGCGCCTGTTGCGGTTGTTGATATTAGGAGCGAAAACAAGCGTCTAGGCGGAGCCGGAAATGTAATGGCAAATTTAAAAGCTCTTGATTGTGATGTTGGTGTGATGAGTGTTGTTGGCGATGATGAGTCTGGCAAAGATATAGTTTTAATGCTTGAGAATATGGGTGTAAAGATTGAGAAAATATTAAAAGAAAAAGATAGAAAAAGTGCTCATAAAACTCGTATTATGGTAGTTCATCAGCAAGTTATAAGGTTTGATAAGGAAAGCAAAGATGATATTTTGGAAAGTTCCAAAGATGAGCTTTTAAACTCTTTGAAAAATATCATCAAAAACTACGACGCTGTTTTGTTGAGTGACTATGCAAAAGGCGTTTTAAGAGATGATTTTTGTAAGCAAATCATAAAAATAGCAAATGAAAACTCTAAATTTATCTTGATAGATCCAAAAGGAAGTGACTACTCCAAATACAAAAATGCAACACTTCTAACACCAAATTTAAAAGAGGCAATGCAAGCTTTAAAGATGAAAATCGATGATGAACCTTCACTAAAATTAGCCCTAAAAAGACTTAAAGATGAGCTAAACTTAACATATTCCATCATAACTCTTTCTGAAAGAGGTATTGCACTATACAACAACGATGAAGTAAAAATCATACCGGCAATTGCAAAAGAGGTTTTTGACGTAACTGGTGCTGGAGATACGGTGCTTGCGACTTTAGGATATGCTTTGTCAAATAAAATGGATATAGTTTCTGCTCTTAGTCTTGCAAACAAGGCAGCTGCTGTCGTGGTTGGAAAAGTAGGAAGTGCGACTGCTAGTTTAGATGAAATAGAAAAATACTCCAAATCATCATCAAGCACAAACTTGGAAGAAAAAATAAAGAGCCTAGATGAAATTTGCCAAATTCTAAAAAATAGTGATAAAAAGATAGTTTTTACAAATGGTTGCTTTGATATTTTGCACGCTGGTCACATTAAGTATCTAAATAAGGCAAAAAAACTTGGAGATATTTTGATAATTGGACTAAATTCTGATAGCTCTGTTAAAAGGCTAAAAGGAAAAACTCGCCCTATAAACTCACAAAACTCAAGAGCCCTACTTTTGAGTGCTTTGGAATTTGTGGATTTTGTGGTGATTTTTGATGAAGATACACCTTTAAATTTGATTGAAAAAATTCGCCCTGATATTTTGGTAAAAGGGGCTGATTACGCTGGCAAAGAAGTTATTGGAAGCAACATTGCAAAAGAGGTTGTTTTGGTTGATTTTGAAGATGGTTTTAGCACGACAAATATCATAAATAAAATAAAAGGATAAAAATGAAAGAGATGATTCTAAGGGAGATTGACTCACATTTAAAAACAGCAAGTGAGTTTAAAAATAGTTTGCTAGATACATTAAATAGGGCTTGCGAAATGGTTATTGAAGCTATAGAAAACGACTCAAAGGTTTTTTTATGTGGCAATGGTGGAAGTGCAGCAGATGCCCAACATATAGCAGCTGAGCTAACAGGGCGATATAAAAGCGAAAGAAATCCCCTTCCTGGCATTGCTTTGACAACTGATACATCGGCCCTAACAGCCATTGGCAATGACTATGGATTTGACTATGTCTTTGCAAGACAGCTTGCAGGGCTTGGGCGAAAAGGCGATATTTTAATTGCGATTTCTACAAGTGGCAATAGCAAAAATGTCATAAATGCTTTGGAGTATGCAAAGAAAAATGGTATAAAAACTATTGGATTTAGTGGAAAAGGCGGTGGAAAGATGAATGAGTATTGTGATTTAAACTTAGTCGTTCCATCAAATGATACCGCAAGAATTCAAGAGATGCATATTTTTATGGGACATACTATTTGTCAAGCGATTGATGATGCTATGAAAAATTAAAATTTTTATCTATGCATTCTATTACCATTTTAGGAGTTAGGTTTTTCATGCATTCATGAGTTTTTAAAGGACATTCTCTTTTCATACAAGGCATACAGTCTAAATTTAAATGCAGTATTTTAGCCTTTTGATTTTTATAAGGAGATGTTTCATTAAATTTAGTTGGTCCAAAAAGTGCTATCGTAGGAACTTTATAGCTAGCTGCGATATGCATAGGACCGCTGTCATTTGTGATAAATAAAGAAAGTCCAGCTATGTTTTGGCACAATTCTTTAATAGATGTCTTTGCGCATAAATTTTTATGATTAATTTTATTTTTTGATAAAATATTAGAAATTTCATCGCATATTTTTTCTTCGTTTTTGCCACCAAAAATTATAATATCATATTTATCTTTAAGTGCGATCCCAACTTCTGCAAAATACTCTGGATACCATCTTTTAGCACTTCCATAACTTGCTCCTGGATTTAGTCCAAGTGTTGGTTTTTTAAAAACATTTGGCTTAAAATATAATTTTAATTCATCATTTTTTACTTTTATTTCTAAAAAATCATTTATAAATTTTTCATATTTTTTAGCTTGATGTGTTGCTTTTATATTTTTATTAAAAATAATTTTTTTATTAGCTTTTAAAAATAAAAAGCCAAATTTTGTTGCAAAATGACTTCTAAAACTTATTGCAATGTCAAATTTTGGTAAATTTACAAAAGTTTTTGCTAAGTTGAAAAGTCTGCATTTAGTTTTTTTACTATCATCAATTATAATTTTTTCTAAGTTTGGATGTTTTGTAAAAAGAGAAGTTGAGGCAAAAGAGCCAAAAAAAGTTATTTTTGCATTTGGGAAATTTAAGGTTATATTTTCTATGGCTAAAGTGCTCATTACAGCATCACCTAGCCAGGTTGGAAGCTCAATAAATATTTTCATAAATTACCTTCATGGTTAAGCTTGCATTATTTTCTATGCTAAAATTTTTAGCTTTTTGTATATTTTCTTTACTCTGTTTTTCAAATATAGATTTATCATCAACAAATTTTTTAATTGTGTCTAAAATTTTAAAATCTGTTGGATGATTCATTACAAATTGATCATCTAGAATTTCACTTGCACCATTTTGCTTTGTTGTAAAACACACACATCCATAACTTAACGCTTCCAATATAACATTTGAAAACGGTTCATAATGTGTTGGAAAGATAAAAAAATCACTTGCTTCATAAAACCTTGATACGTCTTTTCTAGATCCTAAAAATATTGCATTTATTCTTAATTTTAATGCTATTTTTTTATATTTTTTTATATTTTTATCATTTCCAATAATTATGGCATTATAATTATTTGGAAATTTTGATAAAATTTCTAGAAATTCCCTTACCCCTTTTCTTTTAAAGCCACTTCCAACAAATAAAAACAAAGGCTTTTTTTCATCTAAACTAAATTCTTTACAAATTTGTATTTTTTTATTTGATTTATTAACTATTTCTGGCAAATTTACACCATTATAGATTGTTATAATTTTATTTTTGTCTATGTTATATGTTGAGATAATTTGTTCTTTTATCAAATTTGAATTTGTAATGATTTTTTTTGAATTTTCAAAGCATTTTTTTTCAAGATATGGATAAACAAAATTTAATGGATTAAACCACCAAAATTTTTTTAATTTTCTATATGCTTTATGAACTCCATCTCCGGCTCTGTAAATGTCTGCGCATTCAACTCTTTCAAGACTAAAATAAAACTCATCATCTTTTTTTTCTTCGCAAACTTGGTTGTTAAATTTTAAAGCTTTTTTCCATGAGCTAATTTTTTGATTTCCTTTAAATGAACGAATTTCGCTATTTATATCACTATTTTTTAGAGCATTTGCTAGTCTTTTTAGATAGTTTTCAGCCCCGCCAATTGCATTTGGATTGGTCCGTAAGAATATTATTTTTTTCATGGAAGTTATTTTAGCATAATTTATAAGTTTTTAAGAATTTAACCATATAATTAAATATTTACAATTAGGAGATGGTTTTGGCTAAGGCGATGAAAGGTGAATATGTTCAATATTTAAAATTATTTTTTTTTAGCGTTTATATTTTTGTTTTGCCTATAGCTCACACAGCTGCAATTCAAAGCTTTTCTTCGGTTTTATTTTTGCTATTATTGGCTATTACGGATTTTAAAAAGGTTGATTTTAAAAATCTTTTAAAAATTAAGTGGCTTTTAGTTATATTGTTTGCATTTATTGTTTTAGCTTATTTATCGTTGTTCTATTCGATTGATATAAAATTAAGCTTAAAAGAGGTAAATAAAGAACTTGTAAGAAATGTCCTTGTTATGATTGTAGTGTTTTTATTTTTTAGCACCTATTCTATAGATAAAATTACGCCTTATATTTATTCTATCATAGCAATTTTATTTATTCACACTATTATAAATTTATATACTTGGTATTTAGCCGATTTTAGTTTTAATGTTAGAACAGGTGGGTTGTTAGATGGCTATATAAATAAAGGCGGTGGTGAGAGATTTGCTATTTGGACTAGCTTTGCAATATCTGCTTCTATAGCAATTTTTTTATATAAAAATAAATTTATAGGAGCTATATTTTTTATTTTATCCTTGCTTAGTATGTTCTCCACTCAAACTAGGGCTGGATATTTAGCAGCAATTTGTATGATAGTTTTGATTGCTTTTACAACTATAAAATCTCGCCTAATAAAGGTTTTAACTATTTTATTTTTTATAATTTTTATAATTGGAGTATATTTAAACTCACATAACTTTAGTTATAGATATAATCTTAAGGCATCAAATGACTATATAGCCTTAATGAAAAAAGCACCAAATGAAATGGGTGAAGAATATAAAAAATTAAATCTAGATTATTCTATCTCATCTCGTATTTCTATGTGGAAAGCTGCTATTATACATAGCTTAGATCATCCTTTTGAGCCAACTGGCTACGGTAGATTTTTATATGGTAAAAATATTGTAAAACTAAACTCAAAAGAAAATCAACCTTTTGCAGTATATTCACAAGTGCATAATGAATTTATTGGAATGCTGTTTTCTTTAGGAATTTTTGGATTAATACTGTTTTTATCTTTTTGGATTTATTTTTTAAAAAAAAGTTATAGTCTTATAAAAAACAGTATTAACAATGCTACTTCAATGTTTGGCTTTATGATGTTTTTTGGCGGTATTGGATTTATTGTAAATTTGTGTTTTGGAAGTTTTTTTGGAGATACAGAAGCAAAATTTTTTTATATGATGTTTGGAATAATTTTAGCAATTTCAATTAAAAATTGTATAAAAAATTTTTAAATTGTAAAAATATTTTTTCATAAAATAAAAATTAGAGGATATTATTGAAAATTTTACTAATAAGAAACGACAATATTGGTGATTTAGTATGTACCACGCCAGCGATTGAAGCTATAAGAAAAAAGTATCCAAATTCTAAAATCGATATAGTGGTAAATAGCTTAAACTCTTTTGTTGTTAAAAATAATCCTTTTTTAGACAGAATTTATATTTATACCAAAACAAAGCATAAAGATAAATTTTTAGATAAGATAATAGCTTTTTTTAAAAAAGGAGAAATGTTATATGAAATAAGAAAAGAAAAATATGATATTTGTATTATTTTTAGAAGCTCATATTCAAAATATGCCGGACTTTTTGCAAAAATTTCAAAAGCTAAAAGAGTAATTGGGGTTGATGAAAACAAAGAAACAAATTTTATAACTGATAAAATTCCTTATACTAATATAAATGAAGCAAAAATTTGTTTTGAAATTTTAAAGCCTTTAGAAATTTACTATGGCGGAGAAAAAACTTTTTTAAATTTTAGTATAAAAAATGAAAAATATAAATATTTTATTTTTTTTCATGTTTCATCTAGAGTCAAAAAAAATAAAATAAGTAAAGATAAAATTTGTGAAATTTTAAAATTTCTAAAAACAAAATATAATAATATTATAATAACAGCAGAAGATGATAATTTTGCTAATGATATATCAAAAAAAGCTAGTGTAAAATATCTAAAAACAAATAGTTTAAATGAATTAATTTCTTATTTGCAATTCGCTAAGTTTTTAATTACGCTAGATGGTGGCATTGCACATATAGCTCCAGCAATTGGCGTAAATACATTGATAATTTTTGGAAAAACAGATATGAATCGTTGGAAGCCGATATATACAAATGCAAAATGTATAGCTTTGCAAGATGAAACAAAGCTAGCTGAAAATGTAGATAATAAGTTAATCTTTGATACGATTTTGAAGGAATTTTTATGATAAATATTTTAGAACTTGAAAGCTCCCTTGGTTTTGGTGGGCAAGAACACAGAACCCAAAGAGTTATAAACGGACTTGATAAAAAAAAATTTAAAGTATTTTATGGGCTTAATAAAGGTTCAAAAAGTCTTTTAAAAGATATTGATTGTGAGTTTGTCGAGTTTAATTTAAAAAAAGTTTATAATCTTTTTGAGATTATAAAAATATGCAAATTTGTTAAAAAAAATAAAATTGATATCATATCAACTCATTCAGGAAAAGATGGGATAATTGGGGCTATTGTTGGAAAGATATGTAAGATTAAAGTTGTAAGAACTAGGCATCTACAACTTCCTATAACTTCACCTTTTACATATAATTTAAATACAAAAGTTGTAGGTGTTTGCCAAGCAGTTTGTGATGACTTGATAAAAAGAGGCGTTAAAAAAGAGTTAGTTACAAGAATATATACAGGCATTGATACAAATAAATATACGCCTAATTTTAGTATAAATTTAAAAAAAGAGTTTAGTTTAAGTGATGATACTGTTTGCATAGTCATAGTTGCTGTTCTTAGAGCTGCTAAAAACCATAAGCTTTTAATAGAGGCCTTTAATGAGTTAAATATAGAAAATAGTGCTTTATTTATAGTTGGAGATGGGCCACAAAAAGAAAATTTACAAAATTTGACAAAGGATAAAAAAAATATTTTTATGCTTGGCAATAGAAATGATGTAAATGAATTTTTAGGTTCAATGGATATATTAGTTCTTCCATCAAATATGGAAGCAATTGGCGGAGTTGTTCTTGAGGCATCAAGTTGCGAAGTTGCTACTATTGCAAGTAATGTTGGTGGACTTGGTGAGTCTGTTTTCGATAAAAAAAGTGGATTACTTTTTGAAAATGGAAATAAAGAAGAGTTGAAAAAAGCTCTTAAAGAGTTGATTTTAAATAAAGACTTAAGAGATAGATTTGCAAAATTTGGAAGAGAATATGTGATTAAAAACTTTAGTATTGAGAAGATGATTAAAGATACGGAAAAATTATATGAGTCTTTATGAAATTTTAGTTAATTTTTTGATAAAAAATAAAAAAACTATAAAAACAGATTTAGTAAAAGATAATTTTAAAACTGTTTGTTTTTTTAGCAATACTGCAATCGGTGATACTCTTTTTAATACTCCCGTTTTTCGTGCTTTTAAAGAAAATTTTCCAAATGTTAAAACAATAGCTTTACTAAATCAAAACAATTCTGATCTTTTTAAAGATGATAAAAACTTAGATGAAATTATAACTTATAACGGCAAGTGGAAATATTTTTTCAAAACAGCTAAAATTTTAAAATCAAAAAAAATAGATATAGTTTTTATACTTCACTCAAATGAGCCACAAGCTACACCACTAACAGTATTAAGTGGTGCTAAATATATATTTAAACTTCACAATGATAAAAATGAGTTTAATAAATTTCATTCTAATTTGCCAAAAAAATTAGAAGTGAAAGACTATGTTGTTAAATATAGACTTAAATATTTAGAGTTTGTTGGTATCAAAAATCAAAACACTAGAATGCAGCTTTTTTTAGATAAAAAAGACTATGAGAGTGTTGATGAAATTTTAAAAAAAGATGATAAAACAAAATATATTGGCTTTCAAATGGGAGCTAGCACAGTTTCAAGGCAGTGGTTTTTAGAGCGCTGGGTTGAATTGGCTAAATTAATTTTACAAAATGATAACTATAAAATAATTCTTACAGGAAGCAATAAAGATAAAATTTTAACCAACGCTTTTATGCAAAAAATAAAAGATAAAAATAGAGTTTTAAATTTAGCAGGCGTTTTTAGTATAAGACAAGCTGCGGCTTTAATTGATAGGCTTGATATTTTAGTAACTCCTGATACTGGACCACTCCACATAGCAGCTGCTTTAAAAACTCCAACTATTGCTTTATTTGCGGTCGCTGATCCTAAAGCATCAAATCCTGATTTTGATAAAGAGATACATAAATTTGTAAAAAAAGATCGAACTTGTAATCCTTGCTTGGGAAAAAGATGCAAATATCAAAAGTGCATGCTTCAAATTTCAGCAAAAGAGATATATGTAGTATTAAAGGATTTGGTATAAAAAAAATTTTATTTATCGATACCGGCATAGAGTATGGTGGAGGAACAAAAAGTCTTTTATATTTAATAGAGGCATTAAAAAAAGCTGGTATTTATGATGTATTTGTATATTTTGAAAACAATTATATGGTAAAAGATAAAAAAATACTTGATATCATGAAAGAAAAAGAGATAAAAATTATAAAATTTAATAAGCCAAAATTTAAAATATCAAAATTTAAAAGAGAAATTTTTAGAATATTTTGTAAAAAATTAATTAAGAAAAAAAGATACGAGTATGATTTAAGATTTGCTAAAAAAATGCTTTTGGAAAATAATAAGTTTGATTTCATTCATCTAAACAATCATTTTTCTGCAAACCTTTCATATATAAGTGCAGCTAATGATTTGGGAATAAAAGTTATCCAACATTTAAGAAAAAATTCACCATTGGATAAATTTGATACTAATATATTAAATAAAAATATCTTTAAAGCTATTTCAGTTTCAAAATCTACTTTTGAATTTTATAATAAGTATTTAAAATTTGATAATTGTGTTATATATAATCCAGTTTTTAAAAAACAAAACTATAAAAAAATAGATAAATTTGAAGAAATTTCTATCATAATGCCAGCAAATTTTTTAAAGCTAAAAGGACATGATTTGGTTTTTGATGCAATGTTAAATTTAAATAGAGATGATTTAAGATTATATATTGCTGGAAGTGGTAGCTTTGAAAAAAAGACAAAAGACAAATTAGATATTTTAATAAAGAATGGTCTTGTTGTAAATTTAGGTTTTGTAAAAAATATGGATGAAATTTATCCAAAATTTGACTATATACTTGGTTTTTCGGAAAATGAAGGGCTTCCAAGAGTTGTAATTGAAGCTTTAAGTTATGGTTTGGGCGTTATATTTTCTAATATAAATGTTATAAATGAAATTTACAATATCTCTTCAAAAAAAGATGATTTTTATATTGTAAATAGAACAGCTAAGGATTTGCATGACCTTCTTTTAAAAATAGAAAAACCAAAAAATAAAGAAATTGATTTTAATATAATAAATACTTTTAGTTTTGAAAATTTTTCAAAGTCTATTTTAAATTTTTATTCAAACTATAGATAAAGTCATATATATTTTTTTCATCATCTTGGCTTAACACAAAGTATTTTTTAGCATCAATATTTCTTACTGTTTTAAAAACTGAGCTTATTGGTTTTAGTTTGGAGTTTATTATCAAAGATTTATAAACGCCTCTTTGCTCACTTGAAAAACAAGGACCCATTAGGCATATTGTTGGTATTTTCATTGTGTCTGCTATATAGTAATTTCCGGTATCTGATGATATGTATAAGTTAAGCAAAGATATATAAAAAGGAAGTTCTCTTAACTCTATTTGATTTACAAAATTTATAACTATGTTATTTTTCAACTCTATTTGTTTTAGCAACTCATCTTCATTTTTTATACCAAAAATATAAATTTCACAATTAAATTTAGTTAATATTTCAAATATCTTATTCCAAGTTTGCACTGGTGGAGTTTTCATTTTATTTCCAGCGCTAAGACTTATGCCAATTTTAAAAGTTTTATCATTTTTTATTTTTTTATTTTTTGGTATAAAATATGGATTTTGTATACATTTTTCATATTTTTCATTTTCTGCATTTACCATTTTTAAATAAGTGGTAGTTGTTAAATTATTTGTTGAATGATTAACTCTTTTGGTTCCAATGGATAAAAATTTAAATTTTGATAAACTTGGTTGTATCGTAACAATATTTTCTGCCATAGTAAATTTCCCTAAAAATAAATTTAAAGAATTTGGTGTTAGTATATAAACATTTGAGTAATTATTTAAAAATAATATAAATGCTAATTTCAATTTTCCAAATTTTTTATTTTTGTAGTCGTTTATTGGAAATTTATTTATTATTCTATTGTCATAATTTGCAAATGCTAAATTTGTTTTATTTAAAACAATATCAAATGGTTTTATTTTTTCAAAAATAATGCTTGAATTTGCATAATCACCTATAACTGCGTTTTGTATAACCAAAGTTTTATTATCTTTTTTTCTAAATATACTTATTATTTTTAATATGGGATAAAAAAATATAAAAATGAGCAAATAAAACATATAGCACCTTTTTGACTTTTATATAATTATACTGTATAATTTTTTACCTTTTATAAAACAGGAGAATTTCATTTTATCAACAAATATAGATTTTTTTAAAAGAAGCCTAAAATGACAATTCCAATTTTAATGTATCATCACATCTTACCAAAAAGTGGTTTCATAACAAGTAATGTTTGTGAGTTTGAGTCCCAGATAAGATATTTATCAAAAAATGGATATAAAACAATTACTTCAGATGAGTTTTATTTTTATAAAAAAGGTGAAATAACTCTTCCAAAAAAAAGTATTTTAATAACTTTTGACGATGGTTGGAGAGATAATTTTTATTATGCCTATCCTATTTTAAAAAAATATGATTTAAAGGCAACTTTATTTTTAGTAAGTGGCTGGATAGAGGCTGCTAGTAATCAAAACTCTATAAATAAAACTGATTTTTTGCCACTTTCTCACAAAGAGGCTAAAAAAGCTGCACCTAAAAATCCTGCTGCACTTTTTTTAAACTGGGATGAAGTTGAAAAAATGAGTGATGTTTTTGACTTTCGTTCTCATACGCACGGACATTTTGATAACTATTTTGAAAAAAATAGCTTAGAAGATGAGATAGTTTTATGCAAAGAAGTGTTCAAAAAACGTCTTGGATTTGATGATAATCAACTTTGTTGGCCAAGAGGAAAATTTGATGATAGCTATATAAATATAGCAAAAGATAATGGCTATGAGATGTTTTATACAACACAAAGAGGCATAAATTTAAGCGATAAAAAGTTAGAACATATTAAAAGAATAGCTGTTAAGAAAGATGAAGCCTGGCTTAAAAAAACTCTTTTCATTTTTTCAAATGCATTTTTAGGAAAAATTTATTCAAGCCTTAAAAAGTAGTTAGATCAAGTTTTTTCTTAATTAAATTTTTAAAATCAGATAAAAATTCTTTTTCAAATTCCATTAAGCATTTGCTTATTTTACTACCATCACAGCCATCATTTCCGCACGGGACACAATCCCAATTTTTTTGAATAACTATGTGTTTTCCCATTTTTTGAATTCCATTTTTTTTAGTGTAACCACTCTTTGCTAAAGAGTTATCCCACGGCCCCCACTCAAAGGCTCCACTTGGTCCAAAAAATGCTATACAAGGAATGTCATTTGCAGCTGCAATATGCATAATAGCAGTATCAACTCCGATATATAAGGACGATTTTTTAGACAGTGTTACTATTTGTTTTAAATTTAGTTTTCCTGCCAAATTTATTGGTTTACTTTTGCAAAGTGATAAAATACTATTTATTTTATTCATTTCAGTCTCATTTTTATCAGCAGTTAAAACTATTTTTATACCAAGTTCATTTTCACATAAATCAATTATTTTAGCCATTATATTATCATTTATGCACTTAAACATCCATCTTGATGTAGGGTGAATATGTATAAATTTTTTAGGCAGAGATAAAAAATCTATATTTTCATTGCTATAAACACTAACTTTTTTAGAAAAAGGCTCAAAATTTAGTGTCTTTAACGCATCTAAATTTTGCTCAACAACATGTCTAAATCCTTTAAATTTAGGCATTTCATCGGTTATAAATTTACTTATAAATTTGTTTTTACCTTTTATTCCTATTATTTTTTTTATATTTGCAAATTTAGCTATTAAAATACCTCTATCTCCACTGGTTAAATTTATAGCTATATCATATTTTTCTTTTTTTATCTCTTTTGCAAAGCTTATCTCAGAAAAAAGCCTTTTTAAAAAACTCATTTTTTTTAGTTTATTTCTATCATAGATATGGATTTTACTAACATTTGGATTTTGTGTGATCATGGCTTCACAACCTTTATTTAGAGCAAATCCAATCTTTGCATCTGGATATTTTATTTTTAAATTTTCAATTAAAGGTGTTGATAGTAAAACATCTCCAATATTTCTAAATTTTATAATTAAAATTTTCATTTTACATATTTCCAAAAAGTATATTGTGAATAAAGTTTCGAGATAATATATCCTTTATAGCCTTCTAAAAATCCGCCTTTTAAAACAAAAAGTTTAAAAAACGTCCATTTTGGATTAAAAAAAGCCTTAAAGTAGTTTTTTTTAGCACCAAGAGTTGAATATTTGTTTTGTTTAAGTATAAATTCTTCTATATTTTCATAGGCATAATGCTTAAAATAATTTTTCAGTTTTCCAAATTTACTGTTTTTATCTTTGAACTCAACACTTTCGTGAACTTCTTTTTCATTAAAATTTGCAAATTTTTTATTAAAAAGCCTAGTTGAATAATCAGGATAAAGACCCATTTTTCTGATAGCTTTTCCAAAGAAAAAATTAAGCCTTGAAACCTTATAAGCCACAAATTTTGGATTTTCTAAAGTTTGCTTTATCTCATTTTCAAGCTCTTTTGTTATAACTTCATCACTATCAAGCACAAAAATCCACTCATTTTTTGCACTATTTACACCAAATTTTTTCTGCTTTCCAAAACCAAGCCATTTTTGATATATAAATTTAACATTGTAATTTTGACAAATTTCTTTTGTTTTATCGCTTGAGCCACTATCTATGACTAAAACCTCATCTGCAAATTTAGAACTTTCTAAAACTTCTTTTAAATATTTTTCGCTATTAAATGTTAAAATTACTATGCTTAATTTATTCATAAATTTCCTCATAAAAATGTTTAAATCTTTTATGAAACCAAAAATACTCATCAGGCTTAAATCTTATTATTTTTTCTGTTGCATCGGCTTGAAGTTGTGTTGCTTTTAAAATAGCTTCGTTTTTATCAAATTTTTTTATATCAATTGGTTCAAAAAAGTAAATTTCATCTTTTTTATCGCTATTTTTATAGATAAAAGCTGGAATTATTAAAGCATTTGTTTTTTGTGCAAATATCGAAGCTGCAGGAGTATGCAAGGCTTTTTTATTAAAAAAGCTTATTTCTATTCCATCTTTTTTTGCAGTATTTTGATCGGTTAGGATACCAACTGCCCTTTTGTTTTTTAAAGCTTTTAAAACCCCCTTTGCCGCACCACTTTTTTCTATTAATTCTATGTTAAATTGAGTTCTGTTTTTAACTAAAATTTTATCCATTGATTTGCTATCAAGTGCTCTTCCTACTATGCTTACAGGACCAAATTTAGCTGCAATTGCAAGACTAAAAAGTTCCCAATTTCCAAAATGAGCAGTTTGAACTATTATTGGCCTATCACTATTTAAAGCATTTATAAAAATTTCTTCATTTTTAAAAACTACTTTTTTTAAAATTTTATCTTTTGTAGAGTTTTGATTTTTTATAAAATCAATTCCAAATCTTGCAAAATTTCTATATGTGTTTTTTGCAATCTTTAGCTTTTCTTCTTTTGTTAAAGTATCTTCAAAACACATATCCAAATTCGCAAGAACTATTTTTTTATGTTTTTTATCTATATAAAAAGCCAAAATTCCTATTAAATTTGAAAAGCCTTTTAGTGCAAATTCTGGTAAAATTTTTACTATAAACCAAAGTGTGTAAAATAAAATCAGATAAATTTTATCCATTTAAAAGCCTTGTTGCTAAATTTGCTATTTCGATAGGTTTTATCTCGTTTATACAAAAATCACTCTTATTTAGATTTTTTGCATCTATTTTTTTACCACTATGAATTGTTAAATTTATATCTGTATGATATGTGTTTCTGTAATATGGCGTGTATCCAAAAATAGTGATTGATTTAACATTTAACGCCCAGGCTAAGTGTGTTGGTCCAGCATCTGGTCCTATTACAAGTTTAAAATTTGATATTTCATTGCATAGATCTTTTAGGCTTAAATTTGATATTTTTTTTACTTCTGTTTTACTACTTATAAAATCAGCTAAATTTTCTTCACCTTTTCCATAGGATATATAAATTTCATATCCTTTATTTTTTAGAATATTAATTAATTCAACTTGTAGATTTACATCATAAATTTTTGCGTTTTGGCTAGAGCCTACTATGATTAAGATATCTTTTTTTTCATTTTTTGAATTAATGGCAAAACAAGGTGATTTATCTAAGATTTCATCCTTTGAAAAGCTAAAATTTAAAGTTTTTGAAGCAAGTGTTAGATATCTTATTATAACATTTTCCTCATAAGGCGAGTAGATTTTTTTTGTATAAAAATAACTTGCAAAACTTTCTCTAATACTATTTTTGTCAAAACCAGCTACATTTTTACAAATTAGCTTTGCAACCAAAGCAGATTTTATAAGACCTTGAAAGTCAATTGCTAAGTCATAACTATTTTTTCTTGCATTTTTTAAAATTTTATAACTTTTTACAAACTGCTTATTTTTTAAGTTAATTTTGATAACTTTATTTATAAGTTTGCAGTTTTCTAAAATACTTGCAAATCTTTCTTCACAAACCCAATCAATTTGAGCATTTTCATAGTGTTTTTTTATAAATTGAAGAACTATAGAAGTTTGAACAATATCTCCAAGGGCTGAAAGTCTTACTATTGCTATTTTCATAAATTTCCTATTTAA
Source organism: Campylobacter ureolyticus ACS-301-V-Sch3b (assembly GCF_000413435.1). Classification (NCBI taxonomy): domain Bacteria; kingdom Pseudomonadati; phylum Campylobacterota; class Epsilonproteobacteria; order Campylobacterales; family Campylobacteraceae; genus Campylobacter; species Campylobacter ureolyticus. Next base: position 961,540 of record NZ_KE340326.1, read on the forward strand.
AGCTTATATTTTACTAAATTAAACTAAAAATTATGTTTAAAAAAGTAATTACTTATCTAAAATAAGGTAAAATAGATAAAAATTTTATTCTAAAAGGTTAAATTATGAGAATTTTTATAACAGGAACAGCTGGATTTATCGGCTTTCATTTATCGCAAAAACTGGCAAAAAGAGGTGATGAAGTATATGGATTTGATAATATAAATGACTATTATGATGTAAATTTAAAATACAAAAGATTAGAATTTTTAGGTTTTGATAAAGAAGATATAAAAGAAAATGATGTTATTACTTCAAAAAAATACTCAAATTTACACTTTGTAAAAGGAGAACTTGAGGATAGTAAAAATTTAAATTTACTTTTTGAAAAATATAAATTCGATGTAATTGTAAATTTAGCCGCACAAGCTGGAGTAAGGTACTCACTAAAAAACCCAAAAGCATATATAGATAGCAACATAGTTGGATTTGTAAATTTGCTTGAGTGCGCTAGACACTACAGTGTTAAAAACTTTGTTTATGCAAGTTCAAGTTCTGTTTATGGATTAAATGAAGATATGCCTTTTAGCGAGCATAAAAGTGTAAATCATCCAATAAGTCTTTATGCTGCAACAAAAAAAAGTAACGAGATGATGGCTCATACTTATAGTCATTTGTTTAATGTGCCAACAACTGGGCTTAGGTTCTTTACGGTATATGGACCTTGGGGAAGACCTGATATGGCACTATTTTTATTTGTTGATGCTGCTATAAAAGATAAAAGTATTGATGTTTTTAATAATGGTCACATGAAAAGAGATTTCACATATATAGATGATATTGTAAAAGGCATTATAAAAGTTGTTGATAATCCTGCAAAGCCAAATAAAAATTGGGATCCTAAAAATCCTGATCCTGCAACCTCAAAAGCACCTTTTAAAATTTATAATATAGGAAATAGTGCTCCAGTTGAGCTTATGGACTATATAAAGGCTATTGAGTTAAAACTTAATAAAACTATTAAAAAGAACTTTTTGCCTATGCAGCCAGGAGATGTTGCTGCAACTTATGCTGATACAAGCGATTTAGAAAATGAGCTTGGTTATAAACCAAATACTGATATTAAAGAAGGAATTTCAAATTTTATCGATTGGTATATTGAGTTTTACAAGACAAAGGAAAATTAAATTATGAAAATAGCAATTATAGGAACTGGATATGTAGGTCTTGTAAGTGGTGCTTGTTTTGCAAAAATGGGTAATGATGTTATCTGTGTTGATGTTGATGAAAATAAAATAAATTTACTTAAAGGTGGAGAAATTCCAATTTATGAGCCTGGTCTTAAAGAGATAGTTGATGAGTGCTTCAAAAATGGCACTTTAAAATTTACAACTAAAATAGAGGATGCCTTAAAAGACTCAAAAGTATTTTTCATAGCTGTTGGAACCCCAATGGGATCAAATGGGCAAGCTGATTTAAAATATGTTTTAGAAGTTGCTAAAAGCATAGGCGAAAAGATGAATAATGAACTTATAGTAGTAGATAAATCAACTGTTCCAGTTGGTACTTCAGAAAAAGTAACAAAAGTTATAAACAATGAACTACAAAAAAGAAAAAAAGATATTAAATTTGAAGTTGTAAGCAATCCTGAATTTTTAAAAGAGGGCGCTGCTATAGAGGATTTTATGAAGCCTGATAGGGTTATAGTTGGGGCTAAAAGCGATGAAGCTTTTAGTATTATGCATGAGCTTTATTCTCCATTTATGATGAGCAGTGATAGATTTATAAAAATGGATCCAAAAAGTGCTGAAATGACTAAGTATGCGGCAAATTCTATGCTTGCTACAAAAATTAGTTTTATCAATGAAATAGCTGGAATTTGTGAAAAAGTAGGAGCCGATATAAATGCCGTTAGAAAAGGTATTGGAAGTGATAAAAGGATAGGTTATAGTTTTATTTATCCAGGATGCGGATATGGTGGTAGCTGCTTTCCAAAAGATGTTGAAGCATTAATTTATACTGCAAAAGAGCATGATTTTGAGCCTAGCCTTTTGCTTTCTGTAGAAAATAGAAACAAAGAGCAAAAAAAAGTTTTATCTAGTAAGATAAATAGTTTTTTTAAAGGTGATTTAAAAGGTAAAAAGGTTGCTATATGGGGACTTTCTTTTAAGCCAAATACCGATGATATTAGAGAGGCAAGTTCAGTTATTTTGATAAATGAACTTATAAAAAATGGTGTTAATGTCATAGCTTACGATCCAAAGGCAATAGATGAGGCTAAAAAGATTTTTAAAAATATAGACTATGCTTCAAATAAATATGATGCCTTAAATGGTGCTGATTGCATGGTATTAGTAACAGAATGGCAAGAGTTTAGATCGCCCGATTTTTATGAAATAAAACAAAGGCTTAAAAATCCTGTAATTTTTGATGGTAGAAATCAATATAACGCAAATATTATGAAAGAGTATGGATTTAAATATTTTCAAATTGGAGTAAAAGATGAGTATTAAAATATCAGTTATAGGGCTTGGCTATGTTGGGCTTCCATTGGCTGTAGCTTTCAGTGATAAATTTAAAGTTATAGGTTTTGATGTAAATGAAAAAAGAGTGGAAGAATTAAATAAATTTAATGACAAAACTCTTGAAATTAATTTAGAAAAACTTAAAAACGCTATAACTAATAATAAAATGAAACTTAGTTCAAAAATAGATGATATAAAAGAGTGTAATTTTTATATAGTAAGTGTTCCAACGCCTGTTGATAAAAATAATCGCCCAGATTTGACACCACTTTTAAAAGCTAGCCAAAGTGTTGGAAGTGTGCTTAAAAAAGGTGATATTGTTGTTTATGAAAGTACTGTTTATCCAGGAGCTACTGAAGAAGAGTGTGTTCCAGTGTTAGAAAAGTTTTCAAATTTAAAATTTAATGAAGACTTTTTTTGCGGATATTCTCCAGAGAGAATAAATCCAGGAGATAAAGAACATACTATTACAAAAATTAAAAAAATAACTTCAGGTTCAACAAACAAAGTGGCTGATATAGTTGATGATGTTTATGCAAGCGTTATAAAAGCAGGGACTTTCAAAGCTAGTAGCGTAAAAGTTGCAGAAGCTGCAAAAGTTATAGAAAATACTCAAAGGGATATAAATATAGCTTTTGTAAATGAGCTTGCTATGATTTTTGAGAAAATGCATATTGATACAACAGAGGTTTTAAAAGCTGCTGGAACAAAGTGGAATTTTTTAAAATTTAGTCCTGGGCTAGTTGGCGGACACTGTATTGGTGTTGATCCATACTACTTAACTCACAAAGCTCAAGAGCTTGGATATCATCCTGAGATAATACTTGCAGGAAGAAGAATAAATGATAATATGGGAAAATATGCAGCAAATAGAGTTATAAAACTCATGATAAAGCATGATAAGAAGATAAATAAAGCAAAAGTTTTAATACTTGGCATTACATTTAAAGAAAATTGTCCTGATATAAGAAACTCTCGCGTTATTGATGTGATAAAAGAGCTAAAGGAATTTGGTTGTAACGTGGATGTTTATGATCCTTGGGCTGATAAAAATGATGTTTTAAGGGAATATAATTTAAATTTAATAGAAAATTTAAATTTGAATAATTGTGATGCTGTGGTATTAGCAGTGGCTCATGATGAGTTTAAAAATTTAGATTTTTCAAATTTAGATGCCGTAACTTTTGATATAAAAGGAATTTTACAAAATCCAGATGGAAGATTATAAATTTTAAAAAAGTCAAATTTAAAACAAATTTGACTTTTTAGGTTAGCTAACTAGCTATTTGTTTTATGTAAAAAATACATATGTTTGTGATATTGATCTATCACATCATTTATCAATGCTTCTTTGCTCCAGCCAATTACATCGTAGTCTTGTCCGCCTTCTAGTAGATAAACTTCGGCTCTATAGTAGTTATCATTCATAGCATAATCAGGAGTTTGAGTTTTTATTATTTTCACACCATAAATAAAGTCAGTATCTTCACCCATTCCAACATGAATATTGATTTTTCCATTTATGCCTATTTTTTCTATTCTTGCTTTTAGCCCATTTTTTATAAACTCATCGCAAACTTCGTTAAACGCAGGCTCTGCAACTTCAAGTAAAAAATCTCTTGCATCATCTTTATTAGGCGTATCAATAATATTTTTAAGTCTATCTTGCCATCTTTTTGAGTTAGTAAGCCCTGTTGGGAGGTTAAAAATGCTTCTCGTGTAGCTTTTCTCATAATCAACTCTTAAAGCTTTAAAAAGCCCATACATACAGCCAAGCAATGCTATAGAAAGCGGAAGTGCTGAGATGATAGTCATTGTTTGAAGTGCGTCAAGCCCACCAGTATAGAGTAAAACAGCCGCGATAATACCTATCAAAACACACCAAAATATCTTTTGCCAAACAGGGGTTCTATCTTTTCCGCGTGAGCAAAGCATGTCTATAACCATAGCTGATGAATCAGCCGAAGTTATAAAAAATAGACATATCATCAAAACTGAAATTCCAGATAGCACACTTGTTAATGGAAATTTTTCTAAAAATACAAATAAAGCTAGTGAAACATCCCCATTTGTTACATCTGCAAGTCTAGTAAAGCCCTCATTTACAAGCTCTATTGCACTATTTCCAAAAGCAGTCATCCATAAAAATGTAAATCCAGATGGAACTAAAAGCACTCCAATAACAAATTCTCTTATAGTCCTTCCACGTGAAATTTTAGCTATAAATAGTCCTACAAATGGCGACCAAGAAAGCCACCAAGTCCAGTATAAAAGCGTCCAACCACCAAGCCAATTTTCATTTTTTTTCTCATAGGCAAAAAGGTTAAAGTTATCACCTATAAAAGATGTTAGATAGTTTCCTGTATTTTCGACTAGTGATTTTAAAAGCCCAGTTGTATTTCCCAAAACAAATATAAAAGCTACAAATAAAAATGCTAAAAATATATTTGAAAGACTTAAAATTTTTATGCCCTTATCAACACCGCTTGTTGCAGAGATTGTCACAAAAACTGTAATTATTAGTATTGTGATAATTTGAATATTTGTAGTCATTTCTATGCCAAAAAGATAATTAAATCCAGCATTTATCTGTAAAACTCCATATCCAAGAGAAGTTGTAACACCAAAAAGTGTAGCAAGTACAGCTAAAATATCAATTACATCCCCAAATCTTCCATAAATTTTATCTCCAACTATTGGATAAAAAGCAGATCTTAAGGTAAGTGGAAGATTGTGTCTGTAAGCAAAATAAGCTAGTATTATAGCAACTATGCCATAAACTGCCCAAGCGTTAAATCCCCAGTGAAAAAAAGTAAGTTTCATAGCTTGTTTTGCAGCTTCTATAGTTTGAGGATCTGCTGATGGAGGGGCAAGATAATGCATTAACGGCTCACCAACTCCAAAAAACATAAGTCCAATTCCCATTCCTGCTGCAAAAAGCATAGCAAACCATGCTAAATTTGAATACTCAGGTTTTGAGTGATCACTTCCAAGTTTTATATTTCCAAATCTAGATATCATTAAAAATAGCATTGAAAAGAAAATTAAAGCAACACTTAAAACATAAAACCATCCAAAATTAGTTGTTAGATAACTTTGGATTGCTTTAAGGTTTTTTAAAGTAGATGTAGGAAAGACCAAACAAATACTTAAAACTATAAAAAGCACTATAATTGATGGGTAAAAAATCGCTGGATTATAGGCTTTTTTAAATTTAAAATTCATATATTTCTCCTTTGTTTAAGGATACACTCTATAAAAATTAAGTAAATGTTTATAAAATATTAATAAAATACATTTTGTTCAAAAACAGCTTAAAAGACCATATATTATGACTTTGAGTAAATTTACACTTTTGCTATAAAACAAGTTTTTTCACTTTTGTCTTTACTATAAATTTCAACATTTAAAAAGCCATTTTTATTTAAAATTTCTTTAACTTCAGCGGGATTTAGTTTGTTTTTAAGCTTAATCCCTTCGCCTAAATTTTCCCATTTTTCAAGTGTTTGTTTTGTAGTGCCTTCTAAAAATATCATAAATTTGCCATCTTTTTTAAGAACTCTTTTTATCTTATTAAATGCAATGTCTAAATTTTCCCAAAAATAAAGCGTTTCAAAAGCAGTTACTAAATCAAATTTGCTGTCACTAAAACTCATCTTATGAACATCTGAAATACTCAAATAAAGTCTTTTATTAACTATTAAATTTTTGCAAATTTCAGCACTTAAATTTATACTTGTTGGCGAATAATCAATACCATAAAGCATAGCGTTTTTAAATTTAATGCTTAAATTTAGTAAATTTTGCCCACCACCACAACCAATATCTAAAATATTTAAATTTGCATTTTCATCTAAATTTATTTTAGAAATAGCCCACAAAGCACCCTCGTTGTGAGCTTCATTCATTCTTTTTAAGGTTTTTATTCCTTCATCTCCATCTGGAAATTTAACTTGACTTCTGTTTTGTGAAATTTCATCATTTAAATTTTGCATAATTTACCTTTATTTATAAAATTCTTTTAATTTTACCAAAAATTAATTAAACTCATAGCCAAATTTAGCTATCATCTTGTATATTTTTAAATATCTATATTAAGGACAAAAAATGGATAAAGAAACTATCAAAGCACATAAAATTACAGATAGCGAGTATGAAAAAATTCTCTCTATTTTAAACCGCGAACCAAATTTATTAGAACTTGGTGTAATTTCAGCTATGTGGAGTGAACACTGTTCTTACAAGTCAAGTAAAAAATATCTTACAGGTTTTCCTACAAAAGCACCTTGGGTTATACAAGGACCTGGTGAAAATGCTGGAGTTATCGATATTGGTGGAGACATGGCAGCTGTTTTTAAAATGGAAAGTCACAACCATCCAAGCTATATTGAACCATTTCAAGGCGCTGCAACTGGAGTTGGTGGAATTTTAAGAGATATTTTTACCATGGGAGCAAAACCTGTGGCAAATCTAAATTCGCTTAGATTTGGAAATATAAAGACTAATAAATACCAAAAACATCTTTTAAAGGGTGTTGCAAGTGGGATAGCGCACTATGGAAACTGTACTGGAATTCCAACATTAGGTGGAGAAACAACATTTGATGATAGCTTTGATAGAAATATTTTAGTAAATGCTTTTTGTCTTGGAATAGTTAAAAAAGATGAAATTTTTTATGCCAAGGCAAGTGGAGTTGGAAATTTAATAATTTATGCTGGCTCAAAAACAGGAAGAGATGGACTTGGCGGAGCTGTAATGGCAAGTGATAGCTTTAATGATGAAAATAAAGCTCTAAGACCAACAGTTCAAGTAGGAGATCCATTTGTGGGCAAGCTTTTAATGGAGGCTTGTTTAGAGTTATTTAAAAAAGACTATATAGTTGGCATCCAAGATATGGGCGCAGCAGGTCTTACAAGCTCAAGTTTTGAGATGGCTGGAAGAAGTCAAAGTGGTATGAAACTTTTCTTAGATCAAGTTCCTATGAGAGAAGAGGGTATGACACCTTATGATTTAATGCTAAGTGAAAGCCAAGAAAGAATGCTAATTTGTGCTAAAAAAGGCTTCGAAGATAAAGTAATTGAAATTTTTACAAATAAAGGGCTTGATGCAGCAGTTGTAGGAGAGGTTACAAATACCAAAAAAATGGAATTATTTTGGTATGATGAGTTAGTTGGAGAACTTCCAATAGAACCACTTAGTGAAGATGCTCCAGTGCTTGATAGACCAACAAAAAGACCTGATTATTTAGATGAAATAAAAAATATAAAAACTAAATTTGATATTCCAAAAAAAGAAGCTTTTTTAAAGCTTTTTAGTGATGAGAATGTAGTTGATAAAGGCTATATTTATACTCAGTTTGACTCTACAGTTGGCACAAACTCAGTTAAAAAATCTGGTCATTTAGGTGCAAATATTTTAAGAGTAAAAGAAAATGGCGTTATGCTTTCAATGGGGCTTGATTGCAATCCCAAAATGAATTTTGTAAATCCAAAAGTAGGGGCTTCTTTGGCAGTTGCTACAAGTGGAAGAAAAGTGGCTATGAGTGGCGCTAAACCTTTAGCTATAACTGATTGTTTAAATTATGCAAATCCTGAGAATCCTGAAATAATGTGGCAATTTATGATGGGTTGTGAGGGCATAAAAGATGCTTGTAAAGAGCTAAATACCCCAGTTGTTAGTGGAAATGTTAGTTTATATAATGATAGTGATGGTATTAATATTCATCCAACACCTGCAATAGTTTGTGTTGGTGTAAATGAAAATAAAAATTTACCAAGCATTTTTAAAAGTGGTGTGAGCGTGTATTTAGTCGGTGAAACAAATGGCGTTTTTGGAGGATCACTTTATCAAACTGTGATTAATAATGAGCTTGGTGGAGAATTGCCTGAAATTGATTTTAAAAAAGAAAAAGCTTTGTGGGATTTGGTAATTTCACAAAACAAAGATGATAATTTAGAGTTTGCAAATTCAGTTGGAATTGGTGGTATTGCTATAACTTTAGCAAAAATGGCCGCTGTTTCAAACATCGCAGGTGAGTTTAAAACTAATTTTGAAAATGAAAATTTTATTTTTGATGAGAGTTTTTCAAGAGCAATTATTGGCGTAAAAGATGAGGAAAAATTTAAAAAAGAGGCTCTAAATTTAGGCTTAAAAATTGTAAAACTAGGTGTTAGCGGCGGAGATAAATTCATACTTGATGATATGAGTTTTAGCATTGATAAACTTAGAGAAATTTATTTTAAAACACTTGAAAAGCTTATTTAAATGTTTTATTTTATTTTAGCTTTAATTATATTTTATTTTTTAGCTAAATCAACAAGTAAAAAAACATATAAAAAAACTACTAAATTTAGCCTTTTGGAGGCTAAATTTATAATGAGTTTGTTAGCAAAAATAGCAAAAAGCGATGGTAGAGTAAATGAAGAAGAGGCTTCTTTGCTATCCCAAATTCTAGATGATTTAGTTTATAAATTTGATGGAAATAGCAATGATAGAGAAATTTTAAAAGCTGTTTATAATAAAGAAAAAGAAAATATTAATAATGCGTATGAGGTAGCTTTTAAATATAAAAAAGAGTTAAATTTATCTTTTTTAGATGCTGTTAATAGAGTTATATTTTTTCTAAATATGGCTTTTATAGATGGAGATTTTAGCCATGAAGAAAAACAAATTATCTCAAAAATTTGCGATGGGTTTGGATTCCCACCACACATAAAAGAAGAAATTTTTGCCAAATTTCAAAACACTTATCAAAGCCACTCACAAAATACTTACCAAAACCAAAATGTAAAAAACCCTTATGAAGTTTTAGGCCTTCAAAAAGGCGCAAGTTTTGATGAGGTTAAGAAACAATATAGAAATTTGGTTCGTAAATATCATCCAGATATCTTAATGGGAAAAGGTGCCAATGAGGAGATAATAAATGCAGGAACCAAAAAATTAAAAGAGATAAATGAAGCGTATGAAATTTTACAAAAAGAGTTAAAAAGGTGAATTTTTTAAAAAGGAGTTAGAGTGAAAAAAAGCATGAAAGCGCTAATTAGCGTTAGTGATAAAAGTGGAATTTGCGAGTTTGCAAAAGAGCTTGTAAATTTAGGATATGAGCTAATAAGCACAGGCGGAACATATAAATTACTTAAAAAAAGTGGCTTGGATGTTACTGAGATAAGTGATTTTACAAAAAGTCCTGAAATGTTTGGTGGCAGAGTTAAAACACTCCACCCAAAAGTTCATGGTGGTATTTTATTTCAGCGAGGCGTTGATGATGATGAAGCAGCTAAAAATGGCATTGAAGCTATTGATTTAGTTTGTGTAAATTTATATCCATTTAAAGAAACTATTAATAAAACTGATGATTTTAATGAAATTATAGAAAATATTGATATTGGCGGACCAACAATGGTAAGAAGTGCTGCAAAAAACTATAAAAGCGTTTTAATAGTAACTGATAGTATGGATTATGATTTAGTAATTGAGGCTATTAAAAATGGCAAAAATGATATTGATTTTAGAAAAAAAATGATGATAAAGGCTTATGAACACACTGCAAGCTATGATTCCATGATAGCAAATTATATGAATAAGCGTTTTAATAATGATTTTGGCGAGTATAAATTTATAGTTGGCAAAAAAGTTTTTGATACTAGATATGGTGAAAATCCTCACCAAAAAGGTGCTTTATATGAGTTTGAAGATCACTTTACAAAACACTTTAAGGCTCTAAAAGGCGAAGCAAGTTTTAACAACATGACAGATATCCATGGAGCTTTAAATTTAGCAAGTAGCTTTGGAAAAAGTCCTGCTGTTGCGATTTGCAAACATGCAAATCCTTGCGGTTTTGCTATAAAAGATAATTTGCTAAATAGCTATAAAGAAGCTTTAAAGTGCGATCCAGTTTCAGCCTATGGTGGCGTTATAGCAATAAATGGAACTTTAGACAAAGAACTTGCTTTAGAGCTTCATAAAAAAGGAACTTTTATGGAGGTTATTATTGCTGCTAATGTAACAGATGATGCTTTAGATGTTTTTAGTGATAAAAAAAGAACCAAAATTTTTACTCAAAATAGTGATTTTTTAGTTAGAGCAAATGAGAGTTTTGACTTTAAACATGTTGATGGCGGGTTTGTCTATCAAGAAAGAGATTTTGTAAAAGATAGTGAAGTTGAAAATGCAAAATGTGTAACTAAAAAACCAGCTTCAAAAACTGAGTTGCAGGATTTAAAAATTGCTTGGAAAGTAGCAGCTTTAACAAAAAGCAATTGTGTAGTTTATGTTAAAAATAGTGCCTTAGTAGCTATTGGTATGGGTATGACAAGTAGAGTTGATGCCGCTAGAGCTGCTGTTTTAAAAGCCAATGATATGGGAATAGATCTAAAAGGTGCAGTGCTTGCAAGTGAAGCATTTTTTCCATTTAGCGATAGTATCGAAATAGCTGCAAAAGTAGGAATTAGTGCTGTTATACAGCCTGGTGGATCAATAAGAGATGACGAGGTTATAAAAGCTGCTGATGATAATAAAATGTCAATGTATTTTACTGGAATAAGACACTTTTTACATTAAAAAATATAATCAAATTTGGCAGAGATAGCTCTGTCAAATTTTTATATTTATACATTAAATTTTATATAGTTTTTTTTAAAAGTTTAGTTAATGATTATTTTTTTATTAAAACACAACTTACATGTTTAAACATATAAAATGGTTAAAATAATAAGATAAGCTTTTAAACTATCAAATTTATAAAATTTGATAGTTTAAATTTAGTTTTTAATCGGCTTTGTATCTAAGATATGTTGGCTCATCAAGATTATCATATATATCTTTTAAGTCTATATCGCTTCCACTAACTCTTTGGTTAATCTGTCTTCTTGAAACAACTTTAGT
>NZ_KE340326.1:973026-999594 GCF_000413435.1 Campylobacter ureolyticus ACS-301-V-Sch3b
TATTACAAGTATAGAATCACACTCTTTTTTTAGCTCATCTATTCCAGTTTGTGCGAGAGATGCTCTTTTTTTACCTTCAAATTTAAAAGGAGTTGATAAAATTGTAGCTTCAACTCATAGTGTGGATGAAGTAAAAAGTGCTTTAAATTTAGGAGCTAGTTCAATTTGTCTAAGTCATATTTATAAAACTGATTGTAAATTTAATCTTGTCCCAAAAGGGTTAAATTTAATTAATGATGTAAGAAAATTTTATAATGGTGAAATTTATGCACTTGGCGGGATAAATAGTTCAAATTTCAAGAATTGTTTAAACGCCGGAGCTAATAAAATTTGTATAATGAGCAAAGCCATGAAATGCAAAGATGAAAGTGAGTTTGTAAAAAGTTTTTGTTAAAAGCAGAACAAATTTATAAAATTTTTGCTAGAAGTAAGCCAAAAAGTGGCTTACTTTTAAAATTTACATTTTTTTAGCAGCAGTTTCTAGAACATATAAAACTTCTGATAAGTCTGTATAGGCAATTCTACTTTTTCCATCTGTTCCAGTGAAATTTGTAGTTAGTTCTATACCAAGCTTGTTTGATAAAAACTCATAAAGATCAGCTCTTTGGTTATTTGCACCATCTTTATTTGCATATTCTTTTAATGCATCTAAAACTTTTTGGATTTTATCCATTTGGTCTGTATTTATAGCCATCTTTTATCCTTTTAAAAAAATTATTAAATTATACTTATTTTTATATAAATAAACAAGATTTCTAAAATTTTTAACGCTTAAAATTTCAAACAAGAGCAGTTTTATCACACTTAAATTTAGATGGAAAAATAGATAATTTTTTTATATTGTTTTTGTGCTGCTATAATATCAAAAAAAGGATAAAAAATGATAGAAGTTAGGCGAATTTATGATGGACTAAACAAAGATAATTTTAATGTTTTTGTCGATAGACTCTATCCAAGAGGCGTGAAAAAAGAAAATTTCAACAATGTTTTATGGGCTAAGGATTTAACCCCAAGCAGCGAACTTAGAAAGGCTTATCACAATAAAGAGATCAGCTTTAAAGAATTTAGTGATTCTTACTTTAAAGAGCTTAATGGAAACAGAGATCTTAGCTTTTTAAAAGGCAAAGATATAGTTTTATTAACTGCTGTAAAGGATATAGATAAAAGCCACATACCAACGCTTTTAAAATATTTAAATGAAAATTTGTAAGATTTAAAGCTTGTAAATTTATAAACGAAATTACCAACTACTTACTTATAGATACAACAAAAACTAACTATTGTAAAGTTTTTATTTTTAGTCATTTTACATTTTAAAATTTATAACAAAACAGCTATAAAAACTCTCATTTTTTACCTTTTTGGTTAGAATTTATAATGTAATTACTATAAATGTTGTTTAGGCGTAAAACAAACTATCAAATTTATAAAATTTGATAGTTTAAATTTAGTTTTTAATCGGCCTTGTATCTAAGGTATGTTGGCTCATCAAGATTATCATATATATCTTTTAAGTCTATATCGCTTCCACTAACTCTTTGGTTAATCTGTCTTCTTGAAACAACTTTAGTTTCATCTAAAGAGTCTTTTTGGCTATCATCTTCTTTTTTTTCGGATGTTTCTTCAAAACCTGTTGCAATTAGTGTAACTTCAACTCTGTTGTTTTCTATAGATGCATCAGTTGTAGTTCCAAAGATAATGTCTGCATTATCGTGGGCTGCTTCTTCTACTAGGCTAACTGCTTCACTTATTTCAAGTAAAGAGCAATCAGGATGAATTTTAAAATGTATTAAAACACCCATTGCACCGTTTATACTCATATCATCTAAAAGTGGAGATTGAATGGCATCTTGAATAGCTTCTTTTGGAGCATCTTCTCCTTCGCTTGCACCAACGCCCATTAAAGCTAGACCTCTATGAGACATTATTTTTTTAACATCTGCAAAGTCAAGGTTTATGTCACTATCGCCTGAATCAAGTATGATAGATGACATTCCGCCAACTGCTCTTGCTAGCACATCATCAACCATTTTAAAGCTTTCTTTAATTCCTGCTTTTTTATCTATTAGGCTAAGAAGTTTTTGATTTGGTATTACAAGTATAGAATCACACTCTTTTTTTAGCTCATCTATTCCAGTTTGTGCGAGAGATGCTCTTTTTTTACCTTCAAATTTAAAAGGAGTTGTTACAACACCTATTGTTAAAGCCTTATTTTCTTTAGCGGCTCTTGCAACTACTGGAGAAGCACCTGTGCCTGTTCCTCCACCAAGTCCTGAGGCAACAAAAACTATATCTGAGTACTCAAGCGCATCTTTTAAAATATCAAAGCTTTCTTCAGCTGAGTCTTTTCCAACTGTTGGATCCATACCAGCACCAAGAGTTTTAGCAGTTTTTTCACCAAGCAAAATTTTTGTTTTTGCAAGTGAATTTTCAAGAGCTTGTGAGTCAGTGTTAGCTACCAAAAGATCTATTCTATCATAACCCTCTCTAATCATATGATTTATCATATTTCCGCCGCCGCCACCGACACCTATAACTTTCATTTTTGCACCATAAACGCCTTTGTTTTCCTCTATTGTAAAACCGTTCATATCCCCATCCTTTAAAATATTTGTTTTAATCTATTAATAAATTTTTTAAAAGCACTTATATCATTAACATCTCTTAATGTTTGAGTTAGCTTCACCGAAGTTTCATTATCTTTTATTTCTGAGTCTTCATTTTTATATTCTTGTTGATTATTTTGCGAAATAGAATTTTCAAAATCTATTTTTTTATTATCAAGATACTTTAAATGTCCGTTTGAATCTATTTCGTATCTAGTAAAGTGTCCAGCTCCATATAAGCAAAGTCCTATAACGCAAGAATACTCACTATCATTGCAAATTTCATAAAGCCCACCAATTTCTTTTGGTTTTGCTAATCTTACTGGGATATTACCAAAAGCCATAGAAATTATATTTCTTATATCATTATCTATTTTTGCTAAACCTCCAGTTACAACAAGCCCAGCACCAAGTTTATTTAAATATCCACTGCTTTCAAGTTGTTTGTAAAGTAACAAAATTGTTTCTTCTATTCTTGCATAAACTACTTTTATAACTATATCCATGCTTGCGGTGTGTGTTGATGAGTTTTCACCCATAGTTGGAATTCTAAGCTCTTTAGTATCTTCTTCAAGTAGTTTTGAGTAGTTTGTTTTTAACTCCTCTGCATTTGCAAGTGGAGTATTTAGCGCTTTTGAAAGATCCATAGTTATATTTGATGAGCCAACTGGCAAGCTTTCATTATATATGATTGAATTTCCTAGATGAATTACTATATCACAAGTTGCACCGCCCATATCAATAAGTCCAACGCCAAGTTCTTTTTCTTCTTTTGTAAGTGTTGATATAGCCGAGGCATAACCAGAAAGAACCATATTATCTATCTCAAGTCCTGCAAGTTTTGTTGCTTTGATTAGATTTCTTACAGAGTTTTCATCAGCTGTTACAACATGAGTAAAAACTTCAAGTCTTGATCCGCACATTCCAATTGGATCTTCTATGTGATCTTGTCCATCAACTTTAAAACTATATGGCAAAACATGCAAAATAGCTCTATCTTTTCCAACTACTGCATTATCTTGAGCTAATTGCATTGCTCTTTTGATTTCACCTATTGTTATTTCACCTGATAAAACACTAACTATACCTTGGGATTTCACGCTGTGAGTATATGCTCCAGCAATTGAAACTATTATTTTATCAGGATTTTTACCAGCGCTTCTTATAGCTTCTTTTGTTGCATTTTTTATAGAAGAAGCAGCTTTTTCAATATTTGTAATAACGCCTTTTTTAAGCCCTGAAGTTGGGTTTTTTCCAACGCCGCATATACTAACTCCACTTTCGTCTACCTTAGCTACAACAGCGGTTGTATTTATGGATCCGACATCTAAGCCTAATATATAATAATTATTATCATTTAATGAACTATTCAACGCTTTTACCTTTATAGAATTGTTCTATTTTATATCTTTTTTCTAGCAAATTAAGTAAATCTTGATTTAATTCAGTATTTTTTAAATTCGATATATTTTCTTTTATACTCTCTTTATACTCTGCTATTTTTTCAGGATTTTCAAGTTTTTGATCTGTGATTTCATAACATACTACTTTATTATTAAGAGCTATATAGCCCTTTGTCTTTCCAACTGTGTTAAAAAGTTCATTTATAAAATAGCTTGTTTCATCTTCTGTTAGACCATCAACTGTTATGTTGCTATCTCTTGAAATGTAACCAAGATCTTTTACTTTATCATTTGTATCAAAACTATTTAAACTTTCTTTTGCTAAATTTTCAAGTTCTATTTTTGCTTTTTCATCTTTATAGTCATTTTTAGCGTATTCATAGGCTTGTTCAAAATCCATAGTTTTTGGAGGATTTATTTGTGCTATTTTTACTACTAAATAACCATCTTTGTATTCAAAAGGTTTTAAAAACTCATTTACATTTTTACCAATTATCTCATTAACTGGAAAGTCTAAATCATCTTCTTTTATATTTAGTTTTTCATTTGTTTTTAAATCGCCATTTTTTAAAGCAATATAGGCTTTATTTGCATCTTTTTTAGTTATATCAAGTTTATAATTTTTTAAAACATCTTCTTTTGCTTCTTCAAAAGTTTTTAATGTATCATCACTGTTTAGATATAAATTCTTATTATCTTCCCAGTATTTTTTGATTTTGTCTTCATCAATATCTTGATCTAATTTTACCAAATAACTTTCTAACTCATAGTTTGTTTTTGTTTTATAATTGTCTTTTTGTTTTTCCCAAAATGCTTTTATCTCTTCATCTGTTGCATTAACATCATCAAAATTTAAAGTTTTTATATCTATCTTAACTCTATCTTGCATAAAATATGCACTTGCTAAAGCTTGTATTTCTTCTTTTGAAACACTTAAATTTAAAGCGTGACCAAGTTTATCTAGAATAACACTTTTTCTAAGATCACTTTCAAAATCTTTTGGTTTTACACCAATTCTTGCAAGGGCGTTTTTATAAATTTCTTCATCAAATGTTCCTGCTATTTGAAACTCAGGCATAGAGACCAAATACTTAGCAACATCTTCATTATTTGCACCAATGCCTAAATCGTTTGCAAAATTTAGTTTTAATGTATCTTGTATTATTTGTGATAAAGCAACCATATCAAGATTCATCTTATCAGCTTGCTCACTAGTCATAGTTCCGCCTGAAAGTGAGTTTAAATAGTTATAAATATTATTATATTTTTGTTGAAATTCTCTTATTGTTATAGAAGTATTTCCCACTTTTGCCACAGAAGATGAGCTATCTGCTTTAAAACTATACGCACCCCATCCAACAAAACCTGCTCCAACAAAAGCAATAGTGCTTATCCAAATAGTTGGAATTAGTGCTTTTCTATTTTTTTGCATCCAATTTAACATCAATCTCCCTTTACTAACTAACAAAATTTTGTATATTTTACTAAAAATAAGCTTATATAAGCTTAAAATGGAGCTTTTATTTTTAAAATTTTTACACTTTTTTACTAACATTTTGTTAGTTAGTGCAAAAAATTTATAAAATTTGAAATTTAAGTATATATTTTTTCATAAGATAGTATTTTACAACTATTGTCTAAAAGTGCAATTTCTTTTGCTAAATTTGTCATAGTTCTATTATATGCTACAACACCATATCCTCTAATTACTAAAAAATTTGTCTTATTTGTAATCATTGTTTTATAGATTTCATAAGGCGCTCTTTCGTACCAATCATCCAAATTTTTAGGATCATAAATTTTAATTTTTTCAAATTTTTTATAACCAAAGAAATCTTTTGGAATTATATAATCATGATTTAGTGAGTAACTAACTGTGTGTGGCGGCATCGCAAAAGCTATAAATTTTGCTTCAAAAATATTTTTATAAATATTTAAATGAATATCGCTATCTATGCTTGCATCATTCCATCTATAATCTTTTTTATCATATAAAATAACAAAATCATCTTCCAAAAGTCCATCAAAAATTGCATCTTTTTTGTTTATCATAAATTTATTTGAGGCTATTTTTGCAGAAAGCGAGCCATGAAATATACCAAAAAAATTCTTTCTAAACATTGATAAAGAAAGCTTTTGAAATAGCAAAGTAGTTTGATTTATGTCCAAAATTTAGCCTTTTTAAATAAAATTGTGTTATTATACACGAAATTTTTAAAGTTAAGGATATATGTGATACATACTCCTGTTTTATTAAACGAGGTATTAAAAGTATTTGAGGGTATAAAAAATGGCACTATAATCGACTGCACACTTGGATACGGGGGGCATTCAAGTGCTATATTAAGACAAAATAAAAATATAAAATTAATAGGTTTCGATAGAGATTTAGAAGCGATTAATTACTCAAAAAAATATCTTGATGAGTTTAAAGATAGAGTTTGTATAAAACATTCAAATTTTTCAAATTCGCTTAGCGATATTAATACAGATGATATTAGAGGAATTTTAGCAGATATTGGTGTTTCGTCTTTACAACTTGATAAAAATAGTAGAGGATTTTCATTAAATAGTAATAATCTTGATATGAGAATGAACCAAAATGATAAAAAAGATGCAAAATTTGTTATAAATACATATAGCCTAGGCGAGCTTGAAAGAATTTTAAAAGAATATGGCGAACTTAAAAACGCTAAGTTTATAGCTGGTAAAATAGTAAATTATAGAGAAAAAAAAGAAATTTCAAGTATAAAAGAACTGGCAAATTTAGTTGGGTTAAAACCTGTTAGGAAAAATGGTATTTTAGAGATAATTTTAGTTTTACAAGCCTTAAGAATAGAGGTAAATGATGAGCTTTTAGAGCTTGAAAATTTACTAAATTCAATTGAAAATGCAAATTTAAAAGATACTTTGGTTGCTATAATTTCATTTCATTCTCTTGAAGATAGAATTATAAAAAATAAATTTAAAAAATGGGAAAAAGAGTGCATTTGTCCAGATTTTTTTATAAAATGCGAATGTGGTGGAAATCACGCTCTAGGTAAGATAGTAACAAAAAAACCAATCACTCCAAGTAAGGGTGAGATACTTAATAACTCACGAAGTAAATGTGCAAAATTAAGGATATTTAAAATAAAATGAATGAAAACATAAATTTTCAAAATATTAATCTAAAAAATACAAATTTGCAAAGTCAAAACATCGATAACAAAAATATCGATGAAAAAGGCAAAGGACTTAGCTTTTTTGATCTTGTTGTGGCTTTTTTAATTTTGGCTTTGGCAGTTGCTATTTTTGTACCTATTATTTATATTAGAAACGAAATTTATTATATTAGTAGAGATATTGAAGAGCTTCGTGTAAAGCATTCTGTACTGGTTGAGGAAAATAAGGATTTAGAAAATAAAATCGAATCTTTAAAATTTAAATATGAAATAATTGATCCATTAAGTGTGGAATTTGAAAATGAGTAATCAAATGCTTTTATTGATAGTTTTTGCCGTAATTTTATTAATTATTTTAGTAGTTAGTTTTTTTATATTAAGCCAAATTTTAAAAAAAGAGATTTTAAATACGCAAAAATTTATCTATGAGCAAAATCAAAACAGTGTTTCTTTAATAAACGATGTAAATGATAGTTTAAAAGATAATTTCTATCTTTTTAATAAGAGCTTAAATGATAGTGTTACTAACTCAAACATAACAACAACTAACACACTAACAGGCGGTATAGATAGCCTAGATAAGCGTTTTAAACATATTTTAGATAAAATTAACGAGCTTGAAAGTGCTAACAATTCAGCAGTTCTTTTAAAAAATGAAGTAATGAAATTAAACTCAATTTTTAGTAATCACAAGCTTAGAGGAAATTTTGGTGAGTTTGAGTTATATAAAATTTTAAAGTTAAGCTATGGTGATAATAGTAAATTTTATAAAACCCAATACAAACTTAAAAATGATAAAATTGTAGATGCGGCTTTGTTTTTAAAAAGTGATCTTATCTTAGGAATTGATTCGAAATTTCCACTATCTAGTTATCAAAAAATTTGCAATGGACTGGATAATAATGAAAATATTTTGGAGTATCAAAAAGAGTTTGTTAGAAATTTAAAAAAACATATTGATGATATTTCAAGTAAATATATTATTTCAGGTCAAACTGTAAAATATGCCATTATGTTTTTACCTAGTGAGGCAATATTTAACTATATTTGTTCAAATTGTAGCGAGCTTTTTGAGTATATGGTGCAAAAATCAGTATTTTTAGCAAGTCCTACAAATTTACTTGTGATTTTAAACTATGCAAGTGTTTTTATAAAAGATGAGAATATAAATAAAAATATCTCTTCTATAAAAAATGAAATTTTCGAGCTTTCAAAAATTTTTGAAGAGTTTAGAAAGCAAGGTGAGAGTGTTTTAAACAGCTCTAACAAACTAAATAAAAATGTAGAAATTTTTTATAAAAACTCAAATTTAATTTATACAAAATTTAAAAATATTGAAAAATTTTAACTATTGTTTGTGACAAGTTTGTCTAAAACATACTGCTCCAAATCTCTTTTTGGAATTTCTTTTTTAATAGCTTCATCATAAATTTCTTGAGCTTTGGTTGAGTATTTTTCATAAGGAAAATATGGAAAATGTATTTGCCAAGCATCTTTAATAAGCTTGTGAGTAAGTTTTTTTCTAGCATAAGCTTTAAATATATCAAAACCTATAAAAATACAAGAAGTTATTAAAATTGTTATTAAAAGCGAAAAATGGATATTTAGCTTTTCAAAAAATTTATGTCCAACTCCAATAAGTGGCATTAAAACTACAATACACAAAATTCCAAAAATTATGTATGATTTTCCATATTTAAATCTAAAATTTAACTTCGAAGGATCTACTAACATTCCGTCATTGTAAGCTGAGTTTGCCTCCAGTAAATCCCTAAATAAAACAGGTTTTTTTGATACAAAAAACATACCATAAAGAATTTTATCTATAAAACAGTTAGTTTTCATTTTTCTACCTTAAATAATTTTTGCTCCTATTTTACCAAAAATTTCTCAAAACTTTGTTATAAATATTATTTTTTAACTTTTATAAATTTATATTTTGATAAAATAAAAATCTCAAATTTATAAAAGGATTTTAAAATGGCTTCTAAACTTGGTGAAATTGTCTATGTAAATGGTAAATATATGGATAAAAAAGATGCAAAAATAAGTATTTTTGATAGAGGATTTATTTTTGGTGATGGAATTTATGAAGTAGTTCCGATAATTAATTCAAATTTGGCAAATAAAGATGATTTTTGGGAGAGATTTACAAGAAGTTTGAATGAAATTGAGATAAAACTTAATTTTAATAAAGAGCAAGTTTTAGAAATAATTTATAATCTTATTAAAAAAAATAATATTATTGAAGGGGCTGTTTATTTAGAAATCACAAGAGGCGTGGCACCAAGAAATTTCATATTTTTAGAGGATTTAGAGCCAACATTTGTATCATTTGTTTATGAATGTGAAATACTAAATAACCCTTTAGCAAAAAGTGGTATAAAAATAATTTCAACTGATGATTTAAGATGGAAAAGAAGAGATATAAAAAGCGTTTCACTGCTTGCTCAGTGCATTGCAAAAACAAAAGCTTATAAATTAGGAGCTAATGAGTGTGTTATGATAGAAAACGGACACATTACTGAAGGTGGAAGTTCGTCGTTTTTTATAGTAAAAGATGATGTTTTGATAACAAAACCACTTTCAAATGAAATTCTTCCTGGAATTAGACGAAAAACTATACTAAAAATCGCTTCAAAACTTAACCTAAAAGTCGAGGAGAGAAATATAACTTTAGATGAGGCTTACAAGGCTGATGAAGTTTTTATGAGTGCTGCAACTTGGGTTTTACTTCCTGTTATTCAAATAGATGATAAGCCAATAAATGGCGGCAAAATAGGCAAATGGACCAAAATTTTAAGAGATGAATATGTAGAAGTAATCAAAAAAGAGGTCGGTCTTATTTAGTTTTTAAAACTTTTGTAAAATTTATTCTTTGTGGAGGGTAGAGTTTTATCTAAACCTCGCAAAGACTTCATGCAAAATTTAAAGATGTAAAATAATAAATTTAAGCTCACAATCATTAAAAATTAAGATTTAAATCAAGCTTAAATTTATTTATTATCTAACTTTTGAACTTCATCAATTATACTAAGATCAATATTTTCAGAATTGCTAATTATATTTTTTAACTCATCAAAATAAAATATATTTTTTCCATCTTCATATCTATGGCAAAATTTTAAATTATGTGATTTAATAATATTATCAACTATATAAAGCCCAAGCCCAAAGCTTTGTTTAGCGTTACTTCCTTTTGAAAATGGTTCTATATAAAAGCTTAAATCTTGTTCTAAGTTTTCTCCCTTTGTATGAAATTCTAAAGAATTTTCTTTTATATAAATTTCTATAAATTTATCAGTTGAATACTTTATCCCATTATCAATAATGTTTTTTATAGCTATGTTAAAAAGCTTAAAATTTACTTTAAGCTCTAACTCTTTATCACCATAAATTTTAATATTTTTTCTATCAACCATTGCTAAATTTATAGCTTCATCTATAAGTTCGCTTATAAGATAGACATCAACTATATTTAGCTTTTTCCCAGAAGTTGCCTCTTCAACTGCTGCAAATTCATTTATAAGTTCTTCGAGTTTTTCAAAAACGGAAATAAGCCTTTTTTGATACTTATCTTCTGGTATCATCTCAACTGTAATTCTACCTTTTGTAATTGGAGTTTTTAACTCATGCATTATATTTCTTAAAAAAAGCTGTCTTGATTCATTTAGTTTTTTTATCTGCATTACAGCAGTATAGAACGCATCAGCGACTTCGCTTATCTCATCATTTCCAGTTTTTGCATTTTCTATATTTAAATCCCCATTTGCAAATTTGTCAATCTGCCTTTTTATCTTTCTCAAAGGTTTTATTTTTCTTATGATGAAAATATATGTTATTAAAAGAATTGTAAAAACAAATAAAAATATAACTTTTATGATATGATAACGATATGGTTGATAGTCCGCATCTTGAAGCAAAATCTCTTCATCATCGTGTTTTATTTTTAAAAAATGGTGTCTGTTATATAAAATTATAGCCGAAGTTCCAAGCTTGACACTTACTTCTTGCAAAATAGTTCCATTTTGTTCAATAGCGGCTATATTTTTATCATCTGATATTTTTACCATATTGTAGTTTTTCATTTGATTTTCATACTCATCTTGGCTAACTAGTTTAGCAAACCTATAAAGTGCCGTGTCAGAAACTGTTGAGTATTTGTTATTAAGCTCTTTTGTGTAGTTTTCTTTATCGTAATTAATAAGCCATAAAAAAGCTAAAAAAATACTTGTTGTTGATAGTATAAATATAAAGGTTATACTATAAAATATAGATGAATGTTTCATAAATTTTCTTTTTATTATTGTATCAACTTATAGCCAACGCCCCTTATTGCGTGAATATATTTTGGATTTTTAGAATTTTCTCCAAGCTTTGCTCTAATTCTTCCAATTATTACATCTATGCTTTTATTTGTTGAGTCTTCACTTATCGCATCGCAGTTATAAATCAACTCTTCTCTTTTTATGGCTCCACCTTCTTTTTGTATAAGATATGCTAGTATGTCATACTCAGCAACTGTTAGTTTTAGTGGTTTTCCTTTTAAAGTTATGGTGTGTTCAAACTCATTTACAACAAGATCTTTTGTGGAGTTTTGTTTTTGTTCATTTTGACTAAGCAAACCCTCGCTTCTTCTTATAACACTTTTTAGTCTTGCAAGAAGCTCTTTTGGGTTATATGGTTTTGGTAGGTAATCATCTGCACCAAAATCAAACGCATTTATTTTATCAGTTAAATCATGTCTTGCACTTGAGACAATTATTGGAACATTGTTTGATTTTCTTATTTCTTTACAGACTTCGAGTCCATCAAGTCCAGGCAGTGTAAGATCTAATATAACAGCATCAAAATTATCTAAATTTAACTTTGAAAGACCAATATATGGATCATCAGCCACTACAACTTCCATTTTAAATTTTTCTAAATACTCTGTTAAAATTTCAGCTAGTTCAACATCATCTTCAATCATTAAAATTTTCATACAATGCCCTTTAAATTTTTAAGACATTATAACTAAAAGTGTTTATTTTTATGCTTAAATTTTGTGATTAATAGCCAGTGTGAAAAAGTTTAAATTTAAAGTTGATTGACTTAGACTAAACTTTATGATACAATAAGACTTAAATTTTTAAAGTAAAAATATTAAACTTGATTTATAATAGTTTCATTAGAATTATTAAATGATAGTTAAAAGGAGATTGGAAGTATGAGTGATAGCCTATATGAAACTTTAGGTGTTAGTAAAGATGCTAGTAATGAAGATATAAAAAAAGCATATAGAAAACTAGCAAGAAAATACCATCCAGACATTAACAAAGACCCAGAAGCTGAGAATAAATTTAAAGAGATAAATGCAGCTTATGAAATTTTAAGCGATGATGAAAAAAGAAGACAATATGATGCCAGAGGTGATAGTATGTTTGGCAATCAAAATTTTAGTGATTTTGCAAGAAATGCCGAAAATTTTGGTGATTTAAATGACATACTTAGAAATATTTTTGGCGGAGGCTTTAAAAATGCAGATTTTAGCGGTAGCTTCGGTGGTGGTTTTGGAGGATTTGGTGAAAATTTAGACATAAATGCAAGACTTAATTTGGATTTTGATTTTGCTATAAATGGTGGCGAAAAAACAATCAATATAAATAATCAAAGTATTAAAATAAGAGTCCCAGCAGGTGTAAAAGATGGGGAAAAACTTCGTATAAGAAACAAAGGAAAAGTCTCAAGCGATGGAAGAAGTGTAGGGGATATAATTTTACACTTAAGCGTTACTCCAAGCAGTGAGTATGAAATAAAAGATGATGATTTATACAAAGAAATTGAAATTCCTTTAAAAACTGCTTTATTTGGTGGTAAAGTTGAAGTAAGCACTCCAAAAAAAGAAGTCAGTATAAAAATCGGTAAAAATACAAAAAATGGACAAAAAATAAGACTTAAAGGATATGGTATTCAAAACAGAAATACAAAAATCTATGGAGATTTATACCTAAAAGTAAATGTTTTGCTTCCAGATATTGAAAATCTTGATAAAGAAGCTGTAAAAATACTTGAAGAAAAACTATAAGATAAATTTATAAAAATATTTTAGAAAGGAATCTATTATGCAAAGCTATGATGAGCCAGTTTATATGATAAGTGTAGTTGCTAAAATTTTAGATATTCATCCTCAGACACTAAGACAGTATGAAAGAGAAGGATTGATCGAACCAGATAGAACAAAAGGTAAGATGAGACTTTATTCTCAAAATGATGTTGATAGAATTAAGATGATTTTAAGATTAACTAGAGATTTGGGTTTAAATTTGGCAGGAGTTGATGTTGTTTTTAGGCTAAAAGAACAAATTGATGAATATGAAGAAATGATAGAGGATCTAAAAAAAGAGATTGATAAATTTTCAAATACAGGAACAAAAAGATATTTAGAAAAAAGACGAACTGGATTTGACTTAATTTTTGTAGATGATAAAAAAAGAAATTAAATTTATAAATTTATAACAAATTTTAAATTTTGACTTAAAACAAAGCTTTTTTATGGTAGTATTACAAACTTATAAATTTAAATCAATTTAATATTTTAAAAAGGTTTGGTTTTGAACGAGAAATTTAGTAGAATAGGTTTTATCCTAGTTGTTGCAGGAAGTGCAGTTGGTCTTGGAAATGCGTGGAAATTTCCTACTTTAGTAGGGCAAAATGGTGGATCTGCTTTTATACTTTTATATATAATTTTAACTTTATGTGTTGGATCAACTATATTTTTAGCTGAGTTAAGTATTGGAAAGCTTAGTGAAAAAGATCCAGTAAATGCCTATAAAACTCTTGCTCCAAAACATAAAAAAGCTTGGTCACTTGTTGGCTATACTATGATTGGTGCGATTTTAATAATATCTTTTTATAGTATTATAATTGGTTGGATTGTAAAATACTTCTTTATGGGTTTTGGTTCTTTGCCAACTGATATAAATAGCTCAAAAGATGCTTTTGAAAGCTTACTTTTAAAAGATTTTTTAAGTCAAATTTTATGCTTTAGTTTTGTCTTTTTTATAACATTTTTTGTGGTATCAAAAGGGATTAAAAATGGTATTGAAAAGCTTAATATCTGGATGATGCCAACACTTTTTATACTTTTATTTTTAATGCTAATTTATTCTATGAGTATGGATGGATTTTATGAAGCGGTTAAATTTTTATTTGTGCCAAATTTTGAAGCTTTAAATACAAATAGCGTTTTATATGCTTTAGGACTTGCTTTTTTTAGTATGTCAATTGGAGCAGGATCAATTATAACTTACTCAGCAAGTATAAATGACAATACAAATTTCTTAAAAAGCACATTTTCTATAATTTTTATAAATATTTTAATTGGTTTAATGATGGGACTTATAGTATTTACTTTTATTTTTGAATATGGTGGTGACCCGTCACAGCAAGGTCCTGGACTTATTTTTATCTCGCTTACTTCGCTTTTTGCAAATATGGGAGTTTTAGGAAATATTTTAGCAATAACTTTTTTTATAGCTTTATTTTTTGCAGGATTAACAAGTGCAGTTTCTATGGTAGAACCATCTGCGTTTCACCTTATAAATGAGTATAAATTTAGCCGTAAAAAGGCACTTATTTTAATAGGAATTGTAGTTTATCTTTTAGGAACTATTTGTATTTTATCCTCACTTAGTTTAACGAGTGATTATTTTACATTTTTTGATAAAAGCTTTTTTGATTTGCTTGATTATTTAGCTTCAAATATCATTATGCCTCTTGGTGGATTTTTTGCTGCTATTTTTGTCGGATTTATCTTAAAAAAAGAGACTTTAGAAATATTTTTTAGCCACTGTATGAGCAAAAAAGTTTTTGAAATTTGGTATTTTTTCGTTAGATTTATAGCTCCAGTAGCTGTTGTAGTTATAATGATAAATTCACTTTTAAAAGCTTAGAAAAAGGTAATATAATGAATGAAAAATTTAGCAAAATTGGTTTTATTTTAGCAGTTGCAGGAAGTGCAGTTGGTCTTGGAAATGCGTGGAAATTTCCTACTTTAGTAGGGCAAAATGGCGGATCAGCATTTATAGTTTTATATTTACTACTAACATTTTTAGTTAGTTTTGTTATATTTTTAGGTGAAATTGCAATTGGAAAAATAAGCGAAAAAGATGCCGTTGGTGCGTTTGAAAGTTTAGCTCCAAAAAATAAAAATTTATGGAAATTTGCAGGGTTTTGTATAATCGGTGCAATTTTAATTTTTTCATTTTACAGCGTTATAATGGGTTGGATTTTAAAATATGTAGTTACAAGTATCTATTTTTTACCAAATTCTATGAAAGAAAGCGAGGAAATCTTTAACTCGCTTTTGACAAAAGATTTAGGTACTAGTATATTTTACTTTACAATTGCTGTTTTAATGAGTTTTTATGTCGTTTCTAAAGGTGTAAAAAGTGGTATTGAAAGGTTAAATATTTGGATGATGCCAGCACTTTTTATATTTTTGATAATAATGCTAATTTATTCTATGAATATGAATGGCTTTTTAGACTCAGCCAAATTTATGCTTATGCCTGATTTTACAAAGCTTAATAAAGACTCTATCTTATCAGCCTTAGGTTTAGCATTTTTTACCTTATCTCTTGGTGTTGGAACTATAATAACTTATGCAGCTAGTCTTCCTAATAAAACAAATTTACTAACAAGCTCATTATCAATTGTTTTTATAAATATTTTAATTGGCATTATGATGGGCTTAATTGTCTTTACCTTTATATTTGAATACGGTGGAAATCCAGCTCAAGAAGGTCCTGGTCTTGTATTTATATCTTTAATTACTCTTTTTTCAAAGCTCGGCTTTATTGGGAATTTATTTGCTGCTATGTTTTTTATCTCGCTTTTATTTGCTGCTTTAACAAGTGCTGTTTCTATGATAGAACCATCAGCTTTATTTCTTATAAATAACTATAAATTTAGTCGCAAAAAAGCTTTAAAATTCATCTTTGTGTTTGTTTATATCATGGGAATACTTTGCATTTTATCTTATCAAAGCGTAACTTCTAATAGTTTAACATTTTTTGGCAAGTCATTTTTTGATTGTTTAGATTATTTAACTTCAAATTTAATGATGCCAATAACCGGCATAATCGTAGCTATTTTTGTTGGATTTGTTATGAAAAAACAAAGCCTTTATGCTTTGTTTGGACTTTATATGGGAAGAAAATTATTTTTAATTTGGTATTTTCTCTTAAGATTTATTGCTCCAGTTGCTGTTGTTATAATCATGGTAAATCAACTATTTTTTAGCTAAAAAGAGATTTTTATGAGAGAAGAATTTAGTAAAATCGGTTTTATTTTGTCAGTTGTTGGTGGTGCCGTTGGGCTTGGCAATGCTTGGAAATTCCCAACTTTAGTTGGTATGAATGGCGGATTTGCCTTTGTGCTTTTATATTTGCTAATTACCATAACTATTGGATTTGCCATATTTTTAGCCGAAATTTATATGGGTAAATCAAGTAAAAAAGATCCAGTAAATGCCTATAAAACATTAGCTCCAAACAATAAAGAAAAATGGAAATTTGCAGGTTTTACTATGGTAAGTGGAATTTTAGTTTTATCTTTTTATTTGGTAATTTTGGGCTGGGTTATAAGATATATTTTTATTTCACTTTTTGCTTTGCCAAAAGATATCGATAGTGCAAGAGCCATGTTTGAGGGATTTGTTGGAAGTGATCTTTTAGGAAGTATATTTTTCTTTTTCATAGCTTTTATCTTAACTATTTTAGTTGTTTCAAAAGGAGTAAAAAGTGGCATTGAAAAATTAAATGTCTATGCTATGCCAACGCTTTTTATTTTGCTAGTTTTGATGCTTTTATATTCGGTTAGTTTTGATGGTTTCAAAGAAGCATTTAAGTTTTTATTTTATGCTGATTTTTCAAAGCTAAGTGTTGATTCGCTTTTAACAGCTTTGGGTCTTTCATTTTTCACACTTTGTCTAGGAGTTGGGTGTATATTAACGTATGCAGCATCCTTAGGTGATAATGTAAATCCAGTAACAAGTTCATTTTACATAGTTTTAATAAACATTGCAATTGGATTAATGATGGGACTTATAGTTTTTACCTTTGTTTTTGAATACAGTGGTGACCCAACCCAACAAGGTGTTGGCCTTGTATTTTTCTCACTTATTACGCTTTTTGCAAAGCTTGGGATAGTTGGAAATATTTTATCTTTTTTGTTTTTTTTAAGCCTATTTTTTGCAGGTATTACTTCGGCGATTTCTATGATAGAACCATTTACTTTTTATCTTATAAATGAGTATAAATTTAGCCGTAAAAAAGCACTTTGTTATCTAGGTTGTTTTGTTTTTATCTTAGGTTCACTTTGTATAATGTCGCTGAATTTAAATTTTAGCCAAGCATTAAATTTTGGCGGAAAAAGCTTTTTTGATATTTTAGATTTTGCAAGTTCAAATGTTGGACTTCCTGTTGGAGCTATTTTAAGTGCTATTTTTGTTGGATTTGTCATACCAAAAGAAAAAGTAAAAGGATTTTTTATGCCTTTTATGAAAAAAGAAATTATTTTTGAAATTTGGTATTTTATGCTTAAATTTGTAGCTCCAATTGCTATTTTAATCATCGCAATTAACCAAATACTTTCTTAGCACATTTACCTGTAAGAATTTCATATTTTTATAGGTAAATATAAAAATTGACAAATAATTTTATATAATATTTTTTTAAAAGTTAAGAATAATCGAAAATATTTTATACATGTTGTAAGATAATAACTAAATCATATTTTAGTGGTGACCCTTACGAGAATTGAACTCGTGTTGCCGGCGTGAGAGGCCGATGTCCTAACCGCTAGACGAAAGGGCCATAAATTATTAAAAGCAACGATTCGCTCAAAAGTTGGTGTCCCATGCGGGGTTCGAACCTGCGGCCCTCTGATTAAGAGTCAGATGCTCTACCAACTGAGCTAATGAGACTTTCAAAGCTAGTATTCTATAACCTTTTTGTTTAAATTTTGCTTAAATTTTATTATTTTTTTAAATATATAAAATTATGCTATTATTTGAAATATTTGAAATTTATTACGATAAATAACTAGTTATTTTTTAAAAATATATTTAATTATTTACTACAAAAATATTTTAAATAATTATTGATTTTTATATATTAAAAATATTGACTTCTTATATACTTTGTAATATAATTTCGAAGCATTTTTAATAAGAAAAGGAACAACTATGCAAAAAGATACTATTGCGACCCACTTTGGATATGACTCAAAACTAGGCTACGGAACTATGGCAGTTCCAATTTATTTTAACACAGCTTATGATTTTGGAAGTGCCAAAATGGCAGCTGATAGATTTGCATTAAAGGATATTGGACCTATCTATACGAGGCTTACAAACCCAACAACCGAAGTTTTTGAAAAAAGAATTTGTGCATTAGAAGAGGGAAGTGATGCTATCGCTACTTCAAGTGGACAAGCTGCGACTTTTATGTCAATTGCAAATTTAGCTGCAAATGGCGATAATGTAATACTTTCAGAAAAAGTTTATGGCGGAAGTACAACTTTAATTGCTTATAGTCTTAAAAGATTTGGCATAAAAACTAAGATTTTTGATCCTGAAAATCCTGAAAATTTGGAAAATTTGATAGATGATAATACAAAAGCAATATTTTTTGAAACTTTGTCAAACCCTCAAATTTCTGTTGCAAAAGTTGATGAGATAGTAAAAATCGCAAACAAATTTAAAGTTGCAACAATTGCTGATAATACAGTTGCAACGCCTACACTTTACAACCCTTTAAAAGATGGAGTTAGTGTTGTAATCCATAGTGCGAGTAAATATATAAGCGGCCAAGGTTTGAGCTTGGGCGGAGTTGTAATAGCCAATAAAAATTTAAATAAATTTTTAAAAGACAATCCAAGATATAAACATTTTAATGAACCTGATGAGAGTTATCATGGGCTTGTTTATGCTGATTTAGTTGATAGTTTTGATATATTTACTTTAAGAGCTAGATTTGGTTTGATGAGAGATTTTGGTTTTACTCTATCGCCGTTTAATGCTTTTCAACTTATTCAAGGGCTTGAAACACTAGATTTAAGAGTTGCAAAACACTCACAAAGTGCTTTAAAAGTAGCTCAGTTTTTGGAAAATCACCCTTTAGTAAAAAGTGTAAATTATCCAGGACTTAGCAGCTCAAACTTAAATAGCATTATAAAATCAAAATTTAAAGACGGTATGGCTAGCGGACTTTTGGCTTTTGAGGTTGAAAGTTACGAAAAAGCAAGGCAAATTTCAGATAAAGTTAAGCTTTTCTCAGTTGTTGTAAATATCGGAGATAGCAAATCAATCATAACTCATCCAGCTTCTACAACACACTCTCAACTAAGCAAAGATGAGCTTGAAAAAGCTGGTATAAAAGATGGGCTTATTAGGCTTAGTATAGGTCTTGAAAATGCAGATGATTTAATAGATGATTTAAAGAAGGGATTAGAATAAAATGCCAATTTTGACAACAAAAGGAGTTTATGGACTTATGGCTATTGCTCAAATAGCTAATGCTAGTAAATTTGAACCAATTTCTATAAAAGACATATCTGATAAAACAGGAGTTTCAAAAGGATATTTAGAGCAAATTTTAAATGATTTAAGAAATTCAAAGATAATTTCTAGTAAAAAAGGTAAAAACGGCGGATATTTTTTAAGAAAATCAGCCCAAAAGATAAGTTTTTACGATATTTTTTACGCATTAGAAAAAGATTTTAAGATGACAAATTTAGATGTTAAGGATAAAACACTACAACAATTTTTTAAAAATGGTGATGAAAAACTTAAAGAGGTATTTAGCTCACCCATAAGCAATATCATAAAAACAACAGAAAATAGTTTAGATTCTACTATTTAAAAAAGGATAGATATGAAAGTAGCTTCCAGTGTTATAGATTTGATTGGAAATACTCCACTTGTAAGAATTAATAGTTTTTCAAAAAATGCTGAAATTTTAGCAAAAGCGGAGTTTTTAAACCCAAGCCATAGCATAAAAGACAGAATTGCTTTTTCTATGATAGATGATGCTATAAAAAAAGGCAAAATTGATAAAAGCACTACTATTATCGAGCCAACTAGTGGAAATACTGGTGTTGGGCTTGCTATGGTATGTGCTTATTATGGGCTTAAACTTATTTTAACTATGCCAAGTTCTATGAGCATAGAAAGGCAAAAACTTTTAAAAATATATGGAGCTAAGCTTGTTTTGACAGATCCTTCTCTTGGTATGAAAGGAGCTGTTGAAGAGAGTAAAAATATAGCTAGTAAAACTACAAATTCATTTATCCCAAGCCAGTTTGACAATCCAGCAAATCCAAAAATCCACGAACTTACTACCGCAATGGAAATTTTAAAAGATACTGATGGAAAAGTTGATATTTTTGTAGCTGGTTTTGGAACAGGTGGAACTGTAAGTGGCGTAGGAAAAGCTTTAAAAAATTATAATCCTAATATTAAAGTTGTAGCCGTTGAGCCACTCTCATCGCCACTTCTTACAAAAAAAGAGGTAGGAAGTCACAAAATTCAAGGAATTGGTGCGAATTTTGTGCCTAAAAACTTAGATAAAAGCGTAATTGATGAGTTTTTAGATATTAGTGATGAGGATGCTTTTAACACAGCTAATGATTTAGCTACAAAAGAGGGTTTGTTAGTTGGAATTTCAAGCGGAGCAAATGTTTTTGCTGCAAATTTGTTAGCTAAAAGAGATGAAAATAAAGACAAAACAATCGTTACTATCTTATGTGATACAGGAGAGAGATATCTCTCAGTGTTTTCTTAAAATTTTATATTAACAAACCCATATTTTAATGATAAATTATGGGTTTAAGTTTTTTATTTATTTTTTTAAATCTTTTGTCTACATTAGACTCTTTAACTCCATCTTTATTGTCACAGCATTCTTTATTATTATCACAGCATTCTTTTTGCAAGTCTTGATTTGTTATTAATGCTTTGTAATTTTTCCTATTTTTTCCACCTTTTATCCCTTTAAAAAATAGCATTATTTTATCTTTTAATGAGTTAAAGTTTGTTTTTTTGATTTCATACATAAGATTTTCTTTTTTATCATCAAAAAACTCTTTATAGTTTAAAAATAAATTTAAATGCTTAATTTCTTTTTCTATAACTTCAGCCATTTCTTCATATTTTTTAAGCGATTTTTCTATCTCTTTTAGTGCATCTTTGCTTAGGCTTTCATTATTGTTTTCAAGCTGTTCGAGATATTCAAGCATATATATTTTTTGATTTTGTTTTAAAAAAGCATCAATTGAAGTGTTGTCATCTTTTATAGTTTCTATAAATAAAATAGGACCTTTTATATAAGAAATTTCATCACTTAATTCATCAAATGATTTAAAATTATATTTTAAAAACTCCCCATCTTTTATGCTGTATTTATAGTAGATATCATCTTTACCATCTTGTTTAATCAAAGCAAAAAGTTCTAAAACCTCATCTTTTAATTTTTCTATTTGACTTAAAGCAGACTTAGCAGAGCCTATAAAAATAGTTAATTCTCTCATAAAAACTCCTTTATTTTGAATTTATATATGATTATACACTTTTTTAACAAATAATCAACACAACTTCAAATGTCATTTTTACATTAATTTTACAGAAAAATTATATTATCTTAATGATATTAAGTATTTTTTAAAAAAAGGAATGTCATGAGCAAATTTGAAAGTGATTTTAGAAGGCGAGACTTTTTAAAAACAAGTTTTGCTGTTGGGACTTTGGCATCTTTAAAGCTAAATGCTGGCATAACAGATATTGTTGGTGGAGCTAGCAAAAAAGTAGGAAGCATTTGTGAAATGTGCTCATCAAGATGTCAAATCGAGGTTAGAGTTAGAGATGGAAAGTGTGATTTTATAAGTGGAAATCCAAAATTCCCAGCCAATAAAACCTCCGTTTGTGCAAGAGGCGGAGCAGGAATTAATCAGCTTTATGATAAAGAAAGATTAGTAAAACCTTTAATAAGAGATGGAGAAAGAGGAAGCGGAAAATTTAGAGAAGCAACTTGGGAAGAGGCGTATGAATATTGTGTTAAAAAGCTAAATGAGCTAAAAGAAAAATATGGTGCTAAGTCGGTTGTTTTTACATCAAAAAGTGGAACTTCTCACACAGAAATGGCAAATTTTGCCTGTAGTTATGGAAGTCCAAATATTTTTTCTCATTGGTCCTGTTGTCCAATAACCGAAAAAATAGCTGTTCCTCATACTTATGGTTTTACTCCAAAGATTGATTATAAAAATGCAAAATATATAGTCAATTTTGGTCATAACTTATTTGAAGGCATTGTTATTTCAAATACAAAAGCACTTGCAAAAAATGCAGCTAGAGAAGATACAAAACTTTTAGTTTTGGAACCAAGATTTAGCGTGGTTGCAGCAAAAGCAGATGAATGGCTTCCAGTAAGACCAGGAACAGATTTAGCTTTTGTTATGAGTTTAATTCATATTTGGCTAAGAGATGGAAAATATGATAAAGAATTTGTTGAAAAATATACAGTGGGACTTGAAAATTTAAAAGAGGCTGTAAAAGATGCAACCCCGCAGTGGCAAGAAAACCTAACTGGTATTAAAGCTTCAAGCGTAGAGAGAATTGCAAATGAAATTTGGGCTGCGGCTCCAGCAGTTGTAATTGATTGGGGGCATAAAACAACAACTACAAGGGCTGAGTATCAAAGAACAAGAGCAATTGCAATAGCAAATGCCTTGATGGGAAATTTTGAAAAAAAAGGCGGTATTGGATTTGCTAAAAAAGCAAATACTTATAACGAACTTTGTGGAAGTGAAATTTATCCAACTTTGGCAAATTTAAATAAAAATTTTAAAGTTCCAAAAGATCCAAGGATTGATAGTGCTGGAGAAGAGGGTAGGTACTTTTTTATCCCAAGAAAACATGGAATTTTAATGGAGATAGCACCTGCGATATTAAGTGAAAAACCTTATCCTGTAAAAGGTTGGGTAAATACGAGATTTAATCATTTAATGAATGTCGCTGGTGAAGAAAAAACTATTGAAGCGATAAAAAAACTTGATTTTATACTTTCAGTCGATATTTATATGAATGATTTTAGTTATTTTGCTGATGTTATTTTGCCTGAAAGTACATATCTAGAAAGAGATGAGAATATTCAAGATAAAAGTGGCACAGGAGTTGCTTATGCACTTAGAAATAAAGCAATTGAACCAATTGGCGATACAAAAAATGGCTTTGAAATTTTTAGAGAACTTGCAAGACGTATGAATATTGACCAAAACTATGAGTGGGAGGATATTGATGAGCTTAGAATGAAACAAGTAAAGGGAAATCATAAGCTTCTAGCAGATTTGATAAAAGATGGTTATGTTAAATTTGATGCACCAAGACTTTATTATATGGATAAAAAATCAGTTAGTCAATTTGTTAGTAAATATCCAGAAGCTGCTAAATTTGTTGATGAAGATGGGTTTATGAGCACTAAGATGAAGTTTAAAACTCCAAGTGGAAAAATAGAGCTATTTTGTGAGGAAGTTGAAAAGATGCTTCCTGGTGAAGGCTGTTTAAATATAAATAATATGGATACTTATGATGGATTTGAACTTTGCTTAACTAGCGGAAAAACTCCAATTCATACAAATGCACATACGCAAAACATAAAAGTATTAAACGATATGATGAGCCAATCACCTATTTGGATACATCCAAAGGCAGCCAAAAAAAGAGGACTAAAAACAGGAGATAGAGTTTTAGTAAAAAGCAAATTTGCAAGTGCTTATGCAAACGTTATAGTGACAGAGGGTATTAGAGAAGATACATTATTTGTATATCATGGATTTGGACATATTAGTGGGGGGCTTAAAAGAACTTTTGGTGATGGACTAAATCAAAGTAAGTTATTAAACCCTGCTTCTGGCGCGGTTTGTGGGACAATGGTAACAAATGTTGGTGTTGAAATAAGTAAGGCTTAAAGGATAAAATATGAAAAAATATGCAATGATTCATGATGAAAATTTATGTATTGGATGTCAGGCATGTTCAGTTGCTTGCAGAAATGAAAATGAAGTCTCAGATGGTGTTTATAGGCTTCAAGTTCATGCAAAATTAAAGGGTGAGTTTCCATATTTAAAGATGGATTTTATAAGACATAGTTGTGTTATGTGTGATAATAGTCCTTGTGTTGATGTTTGTCCAACAGGAGCTAGTTTTAAATTAGATAATGGTATAACTATGGTAGATAAAAGAACCTGTATAGGTTGTAAATATTGTATTTTAGCCTGTCCTTACGATGCAAGGTTTATAGATCCTATCACAAAAGCAGTTGATAAGTGCACTTTTTGTTTTGAAACAAGAGTTAGTGGAGGTTTAGATCCAGCTTGTGTTAGTGTCTGTCCAACAGATGCATTAATATTTGGTGATATCAATGATCCACAAAGTCCAGTTAGAAAAATAGCTTCTAAAAATGCTATAAAAATACCTAAAGCTTATCACGGAACAAAACCAAATTTGGGCTTCATAGAGAATAAAAAAGGAGGTCGTTATGAATAATATGTGGGGAAGTATGACTCAATATAGTGAAATTCATTGGGGCTGGTACATTGCGATATATTTAGTTTTAGCAGGGCTTAGTGCGGGAGCTATAATTATATCACTTCTTGTTAAGTGGAACTGGCATAGTGATAATACAAACTCTATTTGGGATGCAATGGTAAAAGCTGGTGCATTAGTTGCCCCTATTGCCATAACTATTGGACTTTTACTATTAATAGCTGAGCTTAGTAAGCCGCTTAGTTTTTATTGGATTTTAATTAAGTATAATTTAACCTCTGTTATGAGTATAGGTGTAATTTGCCTACTAATATTTGCACCGCTTAGCTATTTATTTGCAGTAATTATTTTTGAGAATGAGATAGAAAAGTCTAAATTTTTAGCTTTTTTAAGACCAATTACAAAACTAATAAGAGTTTTTTCTAATTTAGCAAAATATGTAGAGTATCTAATTTTTATTTTAGCACTTTGTGTTGGTCTTTATACCGGATTTTTACTTGGTGCTGCATATAAAATACCACTTTGGAATACTCCTGTTTTGCCTATTTTATTTTTATTATCAGGTTTTTCAAGTGGGATTGCAACAACAGTTTTAGTTGGTATTTTATTTTTTAAAGGAAATTTGAACAAAGATAGTATAAAATACCTTTTAAAAATCGATTTAAGAGCAGTTGTTTTTGAAATACCACTTTTAATCATCTTATTTTTAGGACTTTATTTTGAAGGTGGAAATAGTGCTGTTTCTGCGAAAGAAGCTTTAACTCACCAAACCTATGGAGTTTTGTTTTGGTTCGGGGTTGTGCTAATAGGACTTGTAACCCCAATTATTATAGCTTCAACTGCACTTAAAAATCACGCTTATAGACCAGTTTTTATTGTGCTTGATTCATTTGCCATAATAACAGGTGTTGTTTGCTTAAGATATTTCTTTGTTTATGCAGGGCAGGCTTGTTTAGGAGTTTAAAATATTTAAAAAGGAACTTTTTTGAAGATACTTTTATTAGAGGATGATTATAGTTATAGAAAAACAATAGCTGAGTATTTAGAAAGTCTTGGCTATGAAGTTGATGAGGCAAGTAATGGCTTAGAGGCTTGCGATAAGATAAAAGATAACTTTTATCATCTTTTGATACTTGACATTAAAGTTCCTGAAATTTCAGGTCATGAAGTGATGAAATATGCAAAAAGTCTAAATTTAAATACTCCTATTATGATAATGACATCTTTAATAGATATTGATGATATGGAGATAGGGTATTCTTTAGGGTGTAATGAGTATCTTAAAAAGCCATTTGATATCGCTGAGCTTAAATTTAGAGTAAATGAACTTATGAGAAAATATTATTTAAAAGATGATAAAAATATCATAAAAATAGATGATGAGTTTTTTTACAACTCATCATCAAAAAATATAAAATTTGGTGAAGAAATCATAAATTTAAGCCAAAAAGAAAATGAAATTTTAGATTATCTGCTTTTAAAAAAAGATAGTTTTGTAAGTATCGATGAGATGATAAGTGAGCTTTCAAACAGTTATGAAAGTGTGGATATTAGAATGCATATTATGAAAATTCGTCAAAAAACAAGTAAAAATTTCATCCTTTCAAAAAGAGGTCTTGGATATAAAATAAATGTTAAAAACGATTAAAATACCATTAATCGCCACTTTTATAGTTGCTTTTATGTTTATTTTACAAGGCTTGCAAATTATAAATTTAGCTAAAATGGAGCTTGAAAGAGATAATTTTTTTGATTTATTTATAAAAAGCAACGAATTAAAAAACAATATTAGCTCCATAAATTATAAATCA